>JBPCYB010000001.1:0-8390 GCA_051007995.1 Woeseiaceae bacterium
CATTTCCTCGGAAATTCCGACCAGCTTGCTAACGTCCTCCATGCGTTCCTGAAGAACAGTGGAGTTACTGATGAGGTACCAGAGCGGCGTGTTGATTTCGTGACTGATGCCCGCGACGAGTTCACCTAGCGACGACATCTTTTCGGCCTGCACAAGCTGCACTTGCGATTCTTGCAGGTCTTCGTACGCGTCCGATAATTCATGTGTGCGCTCGGACACGCGATCCTCGAGCGAATTATTCACAGAGGCGAGGTCGTGATTACTCTTATTCAGATCACGATAACTGCTTTGCAGGCGGTACATTGCGTAGGCCACGCCAATGAGCAGTAGTACTGTGCAAACCGAGAGCAACAAACTCGCTCGCTCGGCGCGACCGACGACACGACGGTTTTCGTCGAGCAGTTCGTTGGAGAGGGACCATAGAGTTTCAAGAATGCGATTATTGCTGATCTCTCGCACGGCTTCTTCGGCAACCTCGCGCTGTGCGAACAGGGTTTCAGCGGCATCGGTGAAGTCATCGAGAGTTCCGGGTATGCGCGATTCAATGGTTCTGTCGTTCTTCAACTCCTCAACGCGCTGTGCGAGTTGTGCACTGTTCTTTGCGCCGGCACCCGTTGCGTACTCGATTATGTCGATGGCCAGCGAAAATGTGAGCTGCGCTTGGTAGTCGAGTTTGAAGCGTCGCAGGTCTTTGACGACTAGCGGCGACTCTTCCTGCACAGTATGCAATGCATCCGAATAAGCGTTTTGCTGCGCGATAAGATTCTGGCCGTCTCGAACAAAGCGATTCAGCGCGGCATCGTAGGCCGACAACTGGGTTGCAATTGCCTCGTTCTCGCGCAGGGGTCCGTCGACGCTTTGCAATAACGTGTTGGTCTGACCGAGTCGGGCGAAAGCAAGTTCGGTCGACCTTGCAACCTGACGGCCGTTTTCGAAAGCACCTTGCGTAGACTGCATAATCAAGGTCAGGTCGTTGCGGCTATTTTCGATAGCCCGCATACGCTCAGAATGTGCAACGTAATAGTTTTCGTCGACCGCTCGGGATTCGACGATCAAAACAGATAAGACGCCCACCAATAGAATTGCGGCAAGCGCCGCAAGCATGGCCTTCTGCATAGCAGTACCCATCAACTCAGTTAATCAACTCACCTTATTGTCGACGTCATGGTCAATTTGGACTAGGAACGGCGTCATGAAAGTGAGCAAAACAAAGGGTTTTGAACATATGCTAACTGGGTGCGCGGGGTACACACCTAAGCGCTAATGAGACACGCTGAAACGCTTATGCTGTCTTATGTTCAGCGATTTTCGAGTTTTGCGGAGCGCGAAAAAAAAGGCACGTCGTAGCTGATTGCAAATTATTTACTTTACATAACTAAATATTTTTTAATTGATGTGTAGATTCAAACGCTGCTACGGATTGTCTTTAAGGCTGGCACTTCGGGTAATGGTTTCCCACTTGTGTTCGGTGCCCCGGATCCAGCGAATCAGACCCTGTAATCGCCAAAATGCTGTGAGCTGGCGGAAGCCAAAATTTTCTATGACCGCAATGAAGTACAGCAATGCAAGTTGACGGAACTTGGGATACATATGGAACGAAAGTTCCTCCAACATGATCGCGCTGGTCGACAACATGACGCCGAGACCGACGGCGAGCCCGAGAAAAATTAATGCTTCGGGCCAGGCAAGCCAACCCATGAAACCGCAAATTAGAATAAACGCATAGCCAGCCACTTCAATAATCGGGCCAAACAATTCAAATATTACATAGAACGGAATGGCTACCCAGCTAACTGCGCCGCCGCGCGAATTCGTAATCAATGACTTGTTAAGTGCAAGCGCCTGCCCAAGACCGTGCTGCCAACGAACCCGCTGGCCCTTCAGGTCCTTGATGCTCTCCGGTGCGTCAGTCCAGCAAACAGGGTCGGGGACAAACGTAATTCGGTATGGTCTGCCTTTCTTTTTCATCAATCGATGTAAGCGCAATACGAGTTCCATGTCCTCGCCGACGGCCTTCGGGTTGTAGCCGCCGACTTCGACCAGCGTCTCCTTATGGAAGAGCCCAAATGCGCCGGAAATAATGAGTAAACCATTAATCGGCGACCAGCCCATGCGTCCGAATAGGAAGGCCCGCAAGTACTCAACAACCTGTACCAACGCGAGAAAGTTTGACGGCAGACCGACTTTTTCGAGAAATCCGTGCTGCACCTTACAACCGTTGGCGATACGGACCGTGCCGCCCACTGCAACCGTACTTGGATCCTCAAGAAACGGCCTGACGACTCGACGCAGGCTATCGGGTTGCAGAATTGAGTCAGCATCAACGACACAGACGAGCGGATAACGGCACACATTGATGCCGGCATTGGAAGCATCTGCCTTGCTGCCGCCGTTGACCTTGTCGACTACTCTGAGATTACTAACGCGCGCAGATCGGTAAACCGTCTTAACGGGCGCACACTCCACGCGGGCGCGATAGGCTTCGGGAAACTCCTGCATGCCGAATGCTTCAATGAGTTTTTGTAATGTGTCGTCAGTCGATCCATCGTTGACAACAACAAGCTCGTATTGTGGATACTCGAGCTGCAACATCGCTTTAACTGAAGTAATGATTGATGCTGATTCATTGTAAGCTGGTACAACCAGGCTGATTGGAATGTCGAGAGCGGAGAAAACGCTTTCCGCCTCGAAATGCTCGGATGTTTGCAGGTAGCGCCGAATTCCATGCGCTGCAACTACGTTCTGCAGCAGGTATCCGACGTTGATGCCAACGAAATAGGCCAAGAAGATCCATTGGCCGGTTAGAACAAACTGCTGCAACGTCATACGAGGCCGACCTCGGCATAGGCCTGCTGCAGGATATCGCCGGCGAACGGGTCCGATTGACGCAGTCGCATCTTGCGTAATTCGTTCGGTCCCAAAAAAGGCAATGAGGCAATTGCCTGCGCGGCGCGATATCGAACCCACCATTCCTCGTCGTCCAGCATGGACTCAAGCAAGGCTAGATGTTCCTGCTGGCCGATGCGGCCAAGGACATTGGCTGCCTGCATGCGAACAAACCAAGTTTCATGCCGGGTTAGGGCCGCAATTCGTGGCACGCCTGCGAAACTGCCAACGAGTTTGAGCGCGGCGTTGAGCACTCCGGGATCTCGACTCTCGCGAAGCAGGTCACTGACAAGCGCATCGAGAATGCTAGATTCGATCAGTCTTGCAAACTGCAAGAGATAGGTCTTGCCACGGTTGCTTTCGGACCGAATTGCCCGATACATCGGTTCGCTGATGCGTTCGCTACCAGCCTGCCGCAGCAGCACTGAGACGCGCGTCTTTGGCCAGTCCCGCCGCTTGTTGATCATTGGCACGATGGCGGAAACGCCGCAATCAGGATCAATGTCGACAAGTGCGGTTGCAGCAGTAATCGATAGTGCGGTGTTTTCGTGATCAAGCAGATCGCGGACTTCGGCGAGAAGCGTATTGTCCCGAAGATGTCCAATTGTCTGTAGTGCCAGAATCCTTGAGCGCAATCGATGACTATGGAAAAGTTGTTTTGCTATGCCGGGGATACCGGCACGTTGCGCGAGTTCGATCAGATTGTCGACGGCGCTGCCGGCAACCATCGAGCGCGCACGATTCCACTCATCGAGAAGATTAATCGTGTCGCGGCGAAAGTCACGTGGCAATGGTTGTTGTTGCGCCGACTCGCGGCTGAGCATTGAGGAGGCAAACACATCGCGCCAGCGCAGTACAAATTTCTGGTGGTTCTGATTATGCGAAATCGTTGTTAGTCGCAGCCCGATCGTATAAACGAACAGAATTAGTGTCGTCACCAGAACGGCGGCGATTGACCACAGTGCAACCGTGGTTAGCGTGTCAAAGTTGGATCGAAACAGCCAGTCCAAAATAATCTCGTCGGTAATAGTCGCCCTGGTCGTGCATGCCTACCCACCATTGCAGACCAAATCGATCAGTAAGTTGTTGATTGCCGCTTAACGACACTCCGCGAACACTGGTCTCCAATACCTGACCAGGGCCTATAACTTCCGCTTCATTGCCGCTACTCAGCGTGATGCCAAGCCGCGAACCGCTGTCAAAGTATTTGTTCAGAGTAATGCCGTGATTTAATAGCGTTGGCGCGTCGTCCAGGCTGGAAGCGCCTACCGTGTAAGCAATTCGGTAGTTACCAACATATTTTTCGATTGTGCCGGTTACCGAGGAAACCGCGGTGTTCTGGTAGTCGCGATCGCGATAAGCCAGGCCTACGACCCAGCCGGCGTTCAAGGTCCGACCGACATTGGCGCTCCATTCGAGGTCGGGCTGAAATTCAGCGTTGTTTGCAAACGTTGCGGCAAGTCCAGCCAGCCAGTGCGACGCAAAAGTAAAGTTGCCGCCGAGCAGCACTGAGATGTCGGCCTCATCGTAGCGCGCATTTCGAGCAATGCCAGCACGATATCGCCCGCGCCGATCATCTTCACGTGCTATTTCGAAAAATTGCTCGTTCCACGACGGAAGCCCGTCGCTTAGCCTTTGGTAACCCAGGCCGGCAAGTAGCGACCAACGCGCAGCAGGCTCAATTGGTCCCGATTGCCACCACGTTGCGTCTGGAAATCGTGTTGCCGCCAATTGCGAAAAAGTCTCGAGCTGGCGACCAGCGTCGTTGCCCCGCTGTTTTGACATCAATCTGTACCGCAGGCGCCAGACATCCTCGTATTCCGGGTCGATAATTAGCGCTTCTCTCAAGTCATCAAGTGCCTCTGCATCTCGTCCCTGGCGGGCGAAGACTTGGGCGCGGGCGAGCGCATAGTCGATATCATGCGGATACGATGCTCGCAATTGATTCAAGATCTTAAGTGCCTGATCGAGCTCGCCGGAATTGGCGAGGTCGCGTGCTTGTTGCGAGAGTGAGGATGGATTCTCGAGTGTTTCCGAATTGGCTGCGACACAAGTCGCGGATCCTGTCGCCAATACGAGTAGCAGGATTGATGAAACACGCATTTGCCTGCGGCAACTCATCGGCTGCTGGCCAATTGTGTGTGATCCGCGATCACGCGTCGTAATCGGGCGAGCAATTCCTCCGGTCGGAAGGGTTTGGTCACATAGTCATTGGCACCAAGATCCAGCGCCTTGACAATATCGTCCTCGAGAACCTTTGCCGATAACACGACGACCGGCACGTAAAGCCAGTCGTGGTTGTCACGAATCTCGGCGAGAAGTTGGTAACCGGATACATACGGCAACATGAGATCAAGCAGCACGACGTCCACGGGCGGGATGTTTTCGATGACGGCCTGAGCATCGCGACCGTCACTTGCCAGAATGACGTCGTAGCCGGCACGCTCGAGCATAAATCGCAGCATGTATGCGATGTGTTCATCGTCTTCGACCACGAGCGCCCGATGCGTGCTGTAACTCTCTGATCTGGCTGCAACCACGGCGGTAACCTCAAACATCTGACAATACGCGCCCGGCCGACATGCAAAGCCGGCAGGCGCACCTAATAGGGGTATCGGCTGAATCAGAGGAATCTGTATGCCGGGTTGGCCCCGCGACCGCAGCGCCGACTTGCTACACTTTCGCAATGACAGCGAATACTGCTTTGCTTATCGATGCGGAAGCTACGAAGTCCGCTACCGCCAGCCGCTGGTTGACGATCGGGCTTACTTCCGTCGCTGTTGTAGCGTTGATGACCCTACTATTGCAGTGGGTGTACCGGCTGCAATCGACTTTGCCCGTTTACGATTCGGTCTTCGTGCAGCAGTTGGTTAGTTCTGATCCTGGCGTCGCTACGGTCGATGCCTGGACATCGCTAACATTGCCAGAAAAGCTGTGTCGCGCCGACTGTTCGTCTAGATACAAACTGTATCGTGCCGATATCCGCCTGGCGGGCGGTGACACGCAAGGTATTTATCTGCCTATGTTCGACGGCGCGGCCGCTGTTTATCTGAACGGCCATAAGGTCGGCCAGACCGGTTCGATGACAGATCCGATCGCGGATATGACGTATCAACCTGCGATGTTTGAACTTCCGCGCGATCTGATCCAGACGGGCGACAACCAACTTGATGTCGTAGTCGCATCATTGGTGCCAGCAGGCGGACGATTAATACCATTTCACGTCGGAGCAATCGCAGAACTCAGCCAAGCCTATTCGCTCATGTCATTTCTAACCGTCGATGTGCTATCGGTGAGCAACGGCATTTTTCTGATACTCGGTTTTTGTGCGTTGCTACTGTATGTCTCTGGAGATCGTGATCGCCTGTACTTGTGGTTCGTATTGCTGCTGTGTTTTGCGGCAGCCAGGAACATAAATGTCCTGTTGCCGGAATCGCCAGCGAGCCTGGTAACGCGAAACTGGATCTATCTGACAGCGACGCTGGGTGTGCTAATGACTACGTTGGGATTGGTTGGCCGTTTGGCGATGCAACGAGAGTCGATGCTCGATATCGCTTTGGTGCTGATATTGCTGCCCGCCAGCGCACTGATCTGGTACGGGCTGGAGGCGAATTTGTGGGTCAATTGGTTGCGCGCGAATACGGCAATCCGAATCGTTGGTGTGCTGCTTTTGCCGTTGGCACTCATTCGTTTCGTTTGGCATGCGAGAAAATTGCCACTCGTCGTGCATAGCGTCATTTTTGCATTGCTGACTGTCGGCTTCGTGCTCGTTTTGCACGACATTGTTCTGGCATCGCCGCCGCGTATTCTTGTTTTTCAACTTTCCAATTTGGCGGCGTTGCCGATGGTGCTGTGTTTTTGCGTTACCCTGGTATCCCGTTACGCGTCACATCTTGCGGCCGTGAAAACGCACAACGCCGAATTGCGTGCCGCTGTGGCAGAGCGAGAAAGCGAACTCGAAGAAAGCTATGCACGTGCAAGTGAACGCGAGCGACTTGCAACGCTCAGCGACGAGCGTCAGCGGATCATGCAGGATATGCACGACGGCGTAGCGGGCCGTCTCGCCGTCATGCTGCAGACTTTACGTCGCAGTAGTTCGTCGGACGACGCCGTAACCGATGAATTGCAGCGCAGCCTGCAGGACCTGCGCTTAACGATCGATTCCCTGGATAATCAATTGGGCGTTCATCTCGGCTCCGCACTCGATGCGTTTTATGAACATATGCAGGCGACGGTGCAGGAAAACGACATTGAGTTTGTCTGGGATGTCGATGCCAACGAGGCGCCGGACATTGGCCCGGAAAAAACGCTACATATTTATCGTTGTTTGCAGGAAGCAATCAACAATGTACTCCGGCATGCAGAAGCGACACAACTCACTATCAAACTGCGCGCTGGGGAGCGCGAAATCGATGTATCAATCAGCGATGACGGCAAGGGCTTTGATCCAGGCAAGGGTAACGGTCGTGGGCTCGGAAATATGCGGCAACGTATTGAATCTATTGGCGGTACGCTTGCCATAGAGTCCGGAGCCTCAGGCACAAACCTCGCGATACAAATTCCGCTTTCACCCCCCTAATTTATGGGGTATTGATTTGGAGCAATGTCGGTACGATCAATGCATATGACTCGCGCACTCATTGTCGAAGATGACCCAGCATTTGCGTTTTTGCTCAGTCGCATATTGCAGGAAGATGTGGGGTTCGAAGATGCGGTCTTGGCTGCAAATCTCGCCGAGGCACGCCGCGCGCTGGCCGGCAATGCATACCCATTGGTGTTGCTGGATCTCGGATTACCGGACGGTCATGGCACTGAACTACTTGCCGAATTACCGGACGACTCGTGCACTCTTATTATTACAGTGTTTGGCGATGAACGAGAGGTGACCGCCGCGATCGCAGCTGGTGCAGACGGCTATTTGCTCAAAGACGAGCCGCGCCTGGCTGATGCGATCATCAGTGGTATGAATGGCGAGTCGCCATTAAGTCCGGCGGTTGCAAAAAAACTGATTGCCAGTTGGCGGCGATTGACTGGGTCCGTGAAGCCGACGGATTGCGGTGTCGCACGGATCTCCTTGTCGCCACGTGAAACCGAAATCCTGCAGACCTTCGCTGAAGGGTTCAGTTATAACGATACGGCGGAACGGCTTGGCATTTCAGGACACACGGTCGCAGATCATGCAAAAAGTATTTATCGCAAACTTGCCGTAAATTCTCGCGCCAGTGCTGTAAGCAAAGGAATTCGTGCCGGGCTCGTAAGTCTGCCGCAAATGCACTCTCGGTTGTGATGCAGTCGAGGTTTCCTGAAACCCACTAACGATCTGGGTCACACTTTTCTATGAACCCCAAATTCAAGGGGTGTTGCCTGCTACTGCCTAACGATTCAATGGCCTCGTAACGACTAATTCGACGAGGAACGGACATGAATACCAAAATTTTCGCAGGCCTCGCGCTTGCTCTGCTAGTTGTAGGTTGCTTTGACGGTTCAAAAAGAAAGAACGGTGT
>JBPCYB010000002.1:0-6423 GCA_051007995.1 Woeseiaceae bacterium
GTGAAGACATCCTCGCACTTGCCAATTGGGACCCGACCGCCGCGCCCAGTACCGAAATCTCATTCACACCCAGTCGCGTCATTCTGCAGGACTTTACTGGCGTACCCGCTGTCGTCGACCTGGCTGCAATGCGCGACGCTGTCGTCAAGCTCGGCGGATCTGCTGACAAGATCAATCCTCTCTCGCCGGCCGAGCTCGTCATCGATCACTCGGTTCAGGTCGATAATTACGGTTCTGCAAACGCGCTCGACTTGAATAACAAGATCGAGTTTCAACGCAACGAAGAACGTTATTCGTTTCTTCGCTGGGGCCAAACGGCGTTCGAGAATTTTCGTGTCGTTCCGCCAAATACGGGAATCGTGCATCAAGTTAACCTCGAGTATCTGAGCCGTGTTGTTTTTGATGCGGAGAAAGACGGTACTCGCCGCGCATACCCGGATACGGTCGTCGGTACTGACTCGCATACAACCATGATTAATGGTCTTGGAGTTTTGGGCTGGGGCGTCGGCGGGATTGAGGCCGAGGCAGCCATGCTGGGCCAACCGATCACCATGCTGATCCCGCACGTTGTTGGCTTCAAACTCGGTGGTGCACTACGAGAAGGTGCGACTGCCACTGACCTCGTGCTCACGGTTACTGAAATGCTGCGCGAAAGAGGCGTGGTTGGTAAATTTGTCGAGTTTTATGGCGACGGACTGGCGCAACTACCGCTGGCCGATCGCGCGACGCTTGGCAATATGTCGCCCGAATTTGGTTCCACCTGCGCGATTTTCCCGATTGACGGTGAGACGCTTCGCTACCTCGAGCTTTCAGGCCGCGACGCCGACCACATCGAGATGATCGAGACCTACGCCAAGGAACAGGGATTGTGGCGCCACGACGGCCAGGCAGACGCCCTGTACAGCGACACGCTCGAACTCGACATGGGTACCGTTGAACCCAGTATTGCAGGACCGAAACGTCCACAGGACCGCATCAGCCTGAGCGTTGCCGACAGTACTTACGAGAAGCATCTCGAAGCGGCAATTGCGAATCGTGATGGTGGCGGAACGGCTACTGCCAATCTCGATGGTGACGACGTCGAGATTCGCGACGGAGCCGTTCTGATCGCTGCAATAACCAGTTGTACGAATACATCGAACCCGGCCGTCATGGTTGCCGCCGGTCTCCTGGCACGCAATGCGAGGGCCAAAGGCCTGAAGACCAAGCCCTGGGTTAAGACCAGCCTGGCGCCCGGTTCAAAGGTTGTGACAGATTATCTCGAAAAGTCCGACTTGCTCGATGACCTGGACGCGCTCGGCTTCTACACGGTTGGCTACGGCTGCACGACTTGCATTGGCAACTCCGGTCCGTTGAAGCCTGAAATTTCGGCGGCCATTAAGGAAGGCGAAATCATTGGGACCAGCGTCTTGTCGGGCAATCGCAACTTCGAAGGGCGTATTCATCCGCAGGTACAAATGAATTTCCTGGCTTCGCCGCCGCTTGTGGTCGCGTACGCGCTGGCCGGAAACCTGGATGTCAATTTGTTCAATGACTCTCTGGGCGACGACAGCGATGGCAATCCGGTGTTCATGAAGGACATCTGGCCAAGCCTGTCCGAGATACATGATGTCATCGCCAAGAACATCGATTCGACGATGTTCAAGTCGAGCTATGACAGCGTTTTCTCTGGCGACAGCAACTGGAATTCGATCAGCTCACCCGAAGGCGAGATCTACACCTGGGACCAGGATTCAACCTACGTCAAGAACCCGCCCTATTTCGAGGGCATGTCGGCTGATCCGTCCGCCGTCACAAACATCCAGGGAGCGCGTGTACTCGCCCTGCTTGGCGACTCAGTGACTACCGATCATATTTCTCCGGCGGGCAGCATCGCTGCTGACGGTCCGGCCGCTGAATATCTGCGTTCGAAAGGCGTGGAACCGCATAACTTCAATTCCTTTGGCTCTCGTCGCGGCAATCACGAAGTCATGATGCGCGGCACTTTCGCCAATATCCGCCTGCGCAACCAGTTGGCTCCAGGCACCGAAGGTGGCTGGACACAACACCAGCCCAGCGGTGAACAAATGTCGATTTTCGATGCGTCGCTCAAGTACAAGGCCGAAGGCACACCGCTGGTGGTCATTGCAGGTTCGGAATATGGCACAGGTTCATCGCGCGACTGGGCCGCTAAAGGCACCTTGTTGCTTGGCGTCAAAGCGGTCATTGCCAAGAGTTACGAGCGAATTCATCGCTCGAATCTGATTGGTATGGGCGTATTGCCGTTACAGTTCAAAAACGGCGAAGACGCTGTGTCGCTAGGCCTGACGGGCGGCGAGACGTTCGACATCAGCGGCCAGACAGACCCGGACGCTGACACCGTCACAGTCACGGCAACCTCTGAAAGCGGTGACACGACGAGTTTTGAAGCAGTCGTGCGAATTGATACGCCGAAAGAACGCGACTACTACGAGCACGGCGGCATTCTGCAATACGTCTTGCGACAGCTAGCCGCGTAAGGCCCGTTCTGTGAAAGAGAAAAGCGCTGCAAGCATTCTTAAGCGCCCACGTTGGGCCAAGATCAGCGCTTATATCGTCGCAACACTGATCGTCGTGTATTCGCTGCTCGGTATTTACTGGTCACGGTCACCGGATATTTTCTGGGTGAATCACAGCATTGACGACAATCGCGTCGTCGTTGGCTATGCAACGACGGACACGTTGATCCGAGTCGCCGACACAATGCTCGAGAAGCCAGGTGGCTACCTCAACAACGATCGCTTTCCGCCCGGTGTTTTTCTCGACAATACGCCGAATTGGGAAGTGGGCGTATTACAGCAAGTACGTGATTTAGCCACGGTCATTCGCGAAGACTTTAGTCGCAGCCAGTCCCAGTCGCGTGAAGATGATGACGTCAAAGATGCCGAACAGGCGTTTTACATCGACAGCAACTCCTGGATTCTGCCAACCAGCGAGTCTGCCTATCGCGATGCTATCGATGGATTCATACTGTATCGAGACCGACTCGGTGACGACGCCGATACGAATGCACAATTCTATGCCCGCGCTGACAACCTGCGGCATTGGCTCGAAAAGGTTGAAAAACGACTGGGCAGCATGACGCGTCGACTTGGCGATAGTGTCGCCACCTCACGAATTAACGAAAATTTGGCCGGCGACGCCGCGGCTGAGTCCACAGGTCCGCAGCCGGACAATATCGAAATCCGTACTTCATGGTTCGAAGTCGATGATGTGTTTTTCGAGGCTCGCGGCACGGCCTGGGCACTCGTACATTTCTTCCGCGCGGCAGAACTGGATTTCGCCGGCGTTCTCGAGGATAAGAATGCACAGGCGAGCGTGCGTCAGATCATCCGCGAACTCGAAGCCAGCCTGCAACCGTTGGGATCACCGATGATATTGAACGGCAGTGGCTATGGATTTTTCGCAAATCACTCGCTGGTTATGGCCAACTACCTCGCGCGGGCTAATGCCGCCGTAATTAACCTGCGGGAACTACTGGATCAAGGCTGATAAACTAAGTTAGGTAAGTTCTGTAACTTATTGTTTTATCAATTTATTCCAACCCATACAGGCACACGATTCCAGGAATCTGTCAGTGCCTTATCCAGGCGCTTATAGTCCGGTTCGAACTTGGCGACCAAGCTCCAGAATCGCTTCGAGTGGTTCATATGCCGCGCATGACAAAGCTCGTGAATCATCAGATAGCGAACCGCGGCGGGATCAAGAAACAACAAACAGTAATTGATACTGATCGTGCCGCTGGACGAATGACTGCCCCAACATGTCCGTTGTCCGCGTACATGCATTTTCTTGTACGAGTTGCTCGTAACTGCAGCCAACGCCTTTAGCCTGGGCGCAAACTCGCTTTTGGCGACTGAAGCCAACCATCGCTTCAGCGCAGCCACACATAGCTTGTCATCGCCTGTGCGGCCGCTAAGCACAACAACGTTGCCATGACTTCGATAGCGGACTGTCTTGGCCTTGCCCTGACGCTCGTAGCGTATTTTGAAGCGTTGATCGATGGCTGCGAGATCAACGATGCCAGGCAGCATGAATTTTTCCGGCGGGTGCAGCGCTGCGAACGATGCCCGCGCTTCGTTGATCCAGTCGTTGTTCTCACGAACGAAGGCCTGCACGACATCTGGTCGCGTACGTGGCGGTACGACGACTTCTACGCGACCGCGAGGAAATACCTTTATAGAGAGGCGCCGCGCGCGACTATTCTCACGCACAGAAAAGCCCGACGAATTGCCGGGCTCTTCACTGTCTGAAAATAGTGCTAACTGGCGGGCCGCGATATCCACGGCCCTATTCTACGGTGCTTTACGGGCGCTCGCCGCTAAAACGAATGGCGTCGCTCATCGACATCTCACCCGTAACCCCGCCGACTTCGGCAGACTCACTGATGTAGAGCTTAACAACTCGTTCAACATGAATATCGCCATGCACTCTTGAACCTGGGCCGATTACGATTTCGGGCACCCGGGACTTTTTCGAACCCCATCCCCAGCCGCCCGGCTTCTCGACAATGATATCGCCCTTAACGACGGCCTCGCCGATCAGGTCGATATCACCGGAGACCGTCGAGATATCACCATCAACGGTGCTGGACCGAAGCTCGATCTCGCCATTGACGTTGCTCACGTCTCGGGACACTTTGCTGCCCTTGTCGATATCGATTTCGCCGTTTACAGCCTCGATTTCGCCGTCGACCATGACATTTTCATCGACACTGATTTCACCGTTCACGGTGCTCAAATTCTCAGTGCTGCTGCCCGAATCGATACGCAGGCCACCGTTTACAGTCGATACGTCTTCGACAGTCGCGTCGGAGTCGATCCGTATACGCCCGTTGACAGTACTCAGATTGCCGGTAACGACAGCACCGCTACCCACCGAAATGCTGCCATTTACCGATGACTCGCCACCCGAGGTGTTGCCAGCCGCAATTTTGACGCTCTTGTTGACGCTGTGTGCCTGTGCGGGGATTGCAATGGTCAATGCCAGCAATACCGCCAGGCTCAAGGTCAACACGCTTTTTGAAAGATTCTTGCTCATGGTTAGATCATCCCCTGGGATCGTTGTAGTCTTTAGATACCGCCCATGTCCAAACGGTTGCAATCCCTATGCCCTACCCGCTGATTGATATTGGCGCCAATCTGACACACGACAGCTTCACGGAGGATTTCGACGATATTCTGGCCCGGGCGGAAGCGGCCGGAGTTGAGCAGATGATCGTCACTGGCAGCAGCGATCAGGGCAATATTGACGCCGCAGATCTCGCCAGCAACTATCCGGGACGCTTGTACGCTACGGCTGGCGTTCACCCGCACCACGCAGCCGACTACACCGACGCCAGCGATGAACTCATTCGATCTTTGCTGTTACGCGAGTCGGTCGTCGCCGTTGGAGAGTGTGGCCTCGACTATTTTCGAAATTTCTCGCCACGCGACGCTCAACTGGAAGCATTCCGATCACAACTGGACATCGCTGCTGACACCGGCTTTCCGGTTTTTCTGCATCAACGGGACGCGCACGATGATTTTGTCGAGACACTGGAACCGGTTTTGGGCAATATTTCGCGTGCCGTCGCGCATTGTTTTACCGGCGAAGGAGAATCCTTGCGCGAGTATCTGGCGATGGGATTGTGGATAGGCATCACTGGCTGGATTTGCGACGAACGCCGCGGCGCGCATTTGCAGGAGATTGTCGCTGTCATTCCTGACGACAGGCTGTTGATCGAAACAGATGCGCCCTACCTGTTGCCACGCACACTGACTCCAAAGCCCAAATCGCGGCGCAATGAACCGGCAAACCTGCCAGAAGTATTACGCGTTGTTGCGACCGCGCGGGGACAAAGCGAACAACACGTTGCTGAAATTACGACTGCGAACGCGAAAAGGTTTTTTGGCTTGGACTAGTCGCTTTTGAATCCGACTTTCTTGTGCTCGCCGTCGCAAAACGGTTTGTTATTGGATGCACCACAACGACACAAAAACACTTGATTGCCGCTAAACGCCGCACGACCACTGCTGTTGAAGATCGTGACATTGCCTTTGCACATCAATGGTCCGTCTTCAATCGGTTGGATACTCAAGGCGCCACCTTTTACGGCATCGACGGATGCCGATTCACCGACCGCGCCGTAGTCCTGAAAGCCGTCTTTCTCATGTGAATTGTCGCAATACGGTTTGTTTTTCGACTTACCGCAACGGCACAATGCCGCGCGAAATTTCAAACCCGGTGCGTTGGCCGGCGCGTCCGCTATATCTAAATCGCCACGTACGAACAACGGCCCGTTGTAGGCCACATGCACAGTGTTCTCCGCATCAGCAGTCTCAACGCGCGTGCCATCTTCATATTCGACAGTTAACGCCCCCGTCGGGCATCGCAATACGACGTCTTCAACTTCTGTATCAGATG
>JBPCYB010000003.1:0-45251 GCA_051007995.1 Woeseiaceae bacterium
GAATAATCGTAACTGACATATTGATTGTTACTCCGTCATTGTAGTCCGGCGGGAGAGGACGCGGCACGCAGGGCTGCAAGGTGCGATGCGCTGCACCTTCGCTATGTAGATCGTGCTCGAGATCCCCTCACCGATTGAAATTTGTTGTTCTTGTCGACCGTACGGCAATAATGAATTTCCCACCGCAGGCCGGTCTCAAAAGCGCGCGCATCATACCACAAATTTCGTATTCAGCAGCGGCTTGACCGGGGCGTTTTTTAGCGTGACATAATTCGGTAAGCCATTGATATATGGAGGGTAATTTTCGCCCTTGATCAGTGGTTCGAGATACCGGCGTGCAGCCGCCGTGATGCCAAACCCATCCTTGGTGATATAGCGTCTTGGCAGCATCTTTTCCTTGTTGGCAATGCGTGCGAGCGGCGCTGATTCGATGCGCCAACGATAGGGCTTGTCGGACACTCGCTTGATGACCGGCATGACAGCGGTCTTGCCCTGCAACGCAAAATCGACGGCAGCCTTGCCCACAGCGTAGGCCTGCTCGACATCAACTGCCGAGGCGATATGTCGGGCGGAACGCTGCAGATAATCGGCGACGGCATAGTGGTACTTAAATCCGAGGTTATCGCGCACCATGCCGGCAACGACCGGCGCGACACCACCGAGTTGAGCATGACCAAAGGCGTCGCGGGTGCCGGCTTCGGCGAGGAATTTGCCGTTGGCATAGCGAGCTCCTTCGCTGACCACAATGACGCAGTATTCGTATTTCTTCACACACTCGCGAACGCGCTTGAGAAACGCCCGCTTATTGAACGGGACTTCAGGGAACAAAATAATGTGCGGCGCGTCTTCGGGCGCATTGCCTGCGAGGCCGCCGGCGGCGGCAATCCAGCCTGCGTGTCGTCCCATAACTTCCAGAATGAACACCTTGGTAGAGGTTTTCGCCATCGACAAAACATCGAGGGCGGCCTCTTTGGTTGACACCGCAACGTATTTCGCCACAGAGCCGAAGCCCGGGCAGCAATCAGTAATCGGGAGATCATTGTCGACGGTCTTCGGAATGCCGAGGCAGGTTACAGGGAAGCCCATGCGTTTCGATATTTGTGACACCTTGTGCGCCGTGTCCATTGAATCGTTGCCGCCGTTATAGAAAAAATAGCCAATATCGTGAGCGCGGAACACCTCGATTAAACGCTCATACTCTGCCCGATTCTCCTCAAGGCTACGAAGTTTGTAGCGTGCTGATCCGAATGCGCCACCCGGTGTATTCATCAACGCAGCGATCGTGCGCACCGACTCCTTGTTGGTGTCGATCATGTCCTCGGTGAGTGCCCCAATAATCCCGTTTCGCCCGGCATATACATTCGCGATCTTGTTGCGGTGCTTTCTGGCGGTTTCGATGACACCACAGGCCGTTGCGTTGATAACTGAGGTGACACCACCGGACTGGGCATAAAAGGCGTTCATTGCTGACATGTCGGGATTTCCCTGCTGAGTATCATTGAAAGCGTGCGAGGATAGCACTGATTGACCTGTACGCTCATTGCCGGTAGCGTACTTCGCCGCAACTTCCCACGAGAGAGAATTATGCGAATTGTACTGCTCGGCGCCCCCGGATCCGGCAAGGGCACACAGGCCAAAAAACTCATGGCCGAACGAAATATCCCGCAGATTTCGACGGGTGACATGTTGCGTGCCGCGGTCTCTGCCGCCACACGGTTTGGGCTGAAGGCCAAGTCGATCATGGATGCCGGCAACCTCGTATCGGATGACGTCATGCTGGGGATAATCAGCGAGCGACTTTCCGAACCCGATGCCGGCGAAGGGTTCATTCTCGACGGATTTCCTCGGACCAAACAACAGGCGCTGGATCTCGCCGAATTGCTGGATCAAATGGGGACACCGCTGGATGCCGCAATCCTGATGGATGTCGATTTCGATATCTTGATGAAACGACTAACCGGACGCAGAACCTGCTCACTCACGGGCAAGCTGTTGAACGTATATTTTTCGCCACAGGAAGAACTCGACGAATGCACTAATGCCGGTGGCGAATTACAGCAGCGTGAAGACGACAACGAGGAAGTCATCAGTAACCGCCTGGAAGTCTATCGCACGCAAACCGAGCCCTTGGTTGATTTCTATCGCCGACGCGACAATCTCAAGACCGTGGATGCCGATGGCACGATCGACGAGGTCTACGAGCGATTCATCGCCGTCTTATAATAATTTCTGCAGGCTGTCGCCAATGACAGCAGCCCGCCAGCCGCTGAAAACACGCGATTCACGGTTGCCGCCGATGATGACCGCAGACAATTCTTTTTTCGATGCCACGGTCTCGGCTGCCAGTCCCAGATCGTCTGCACACGCTGCAACATCTTTTTGCATCTTCTTTAACAGCACTTTTTGTTCTTCATCGGGCGTCGGCGGTGGGCGGTAGCTGTTATCGTTGCCGTCGCTACCTGCGACGACTGCGAGCAATTGTTTTCCTGAGCGACGCAACAGGCTAGAAGGCAAATCCTCAATTTCATCCAGTTCGGCGATGCGTTTTGGCAAAAGCTTGGCGATCTCTATCAGCACTGCGTCCTTGGCGATCCATTGGCGTGGGCGATTGACGCGCAACGCCTCCGACTCTCGCCATGCAGCAAGCTCTGTAGCAGCAACACGACGTTTGCCGCGCAAATTTCGGGCGCCTTTCATTCTGTTGATGGCAAGCGCCGGGTCAATGTCATACAGCGCCGGACTCAGTAACAAAGCGGAGTCTTCACTAGCCCACTCAAGTCGCCCTTGTTTGTCGAGCCGCTCGCTCAATATTTCCTTGGCCGGTAGAAGGTACTCAACGTCTTCGGCCGCATATTGCAAAACAGCGTCCGACAACGGTCGCCTGGTCCAGTCCGCTCGAGTATGTGATTTCGGAATATCGACATCGAACAGCTCGCTAACGAGATTGGCATAGCCGATTTGTGGTGCATAGCCGAGTAAGCCAGCAGCAATCTGAGTATCGAAGAGTTGTGCAGGCATGCGTTCGGACGTCTGATAGATGACCTCAATGTCTTGCCTGGCCGAATGCACGACCCAGCCCGATTGCATGACCGAATCCCAGAAATGCGCCATGTCCAGTTCGGCAAGTGGATCAACGCAATAAATGGCCTCGCTCGCCGCAACCTGCACCAGGCAAAGCTCGGCGAAAAAGGTCTTTTCGCGCATGAATTCGGTGTCGAGCCCGATGAACGATAGCCGACTGAGCTCAGCAGCAATCGTGTCGATATGCTCAACCATAGAGTAGTCGGTCATAAGTAGGTCACTAGATTCAACTCAGAGGAGTTTCGGATCGGAAGATTAACATGCGATGATTACGTCTACCGATTGTTGTCACGTTGCGCCCTTGCTGCCATTTCTCAAAACACTGTTTGACATCGCGTTATTGCGCAAAGGTCCCGAGCATATTCCTCGGTCCATAGTCTTGCTGTTAATGGCGGTCACGCTGTGGCTGTTTGCCGTATTGACTCAGCTCGCGCTTATCGATCAATTCAATGAATCCGATTTCGCGTTGGAGATCTTTAGCGCTTTGATCGCGATCACCTGCTATTCGACCGTCGTCATCGGCTTCGGCCAGGCGCCTCGACTTACGCAGACGATTACGGCAATTCTGGGCTGTGGTGCGATCCTGGCCGTCACTTTCGTATTCGCTTATACGTTCTTGCTGCCGTTCGTTGGCCGGGCCGTGATGGCGCTGGTCGTGTGGTTTATCGTGTTGTGGTCGGTGTCGATCAAAGGCCATATCATCGCCAGCGCGATCAATCGTCATTGGTATCTGGGTCTCGCGATTGCAGTCTCAATTTTCGTCTTGCAACATGTCGTACACGCGTATCTGACGGCGCCCTGAGTCCAGGGTTCCCAGGGAAACCACATGCACATACACATTCTCGGAATTTGCGGCACCTTCATGGGTGGCGTCGCTGCGCTGGCGAGGGCAGCGGGTTTCCGGGTTACTGGCTGCGACGGCAATGTTTATCCGCCTATGAGCACACAGCTTCGCGATCTTGGTGTGCAAATACACGAGGGCTTTGATGCAGCGCAGCTCGACGAGAAACCGGACTGCATTGTCGTCGGCAACGTCATGAGCAGAGGTGTAGAGGTTGTAGAGGCAATGCTGGATCGCGATATTCCATACACATCGGGTCCACGCTGGCTGGCTGACAATGTATTGCGCGGGCGACATGTTATGGCAGTCGCAGGTACACACGGAAAAACCACAACGGCCAGTATGCTTGCGTGGATTTTGCAGGATACAGGCCACGCACCTGGCTTCCTGATCGGCGGCATTCCGGCCAATTTTGGTACGTCGGCGAGTTTTGGTGAGTCGAAGTATTTCGTCGTTGAAGCTGATGAATACGACACCGCGTTTTTCGATAAGCGTGCCAAGTTTGTTCATTACGGACCGAGCACGCTGGTGCTAAGTAATCTCGAATACGATCACGCGGATATTTACGCAGATCTTGACGCCATCAAATGGCAGTTTCATCAATTGATGCGCACGGTGCCAGGTAACGGCCGAGTGATAATCAATGCCGCCGACGAAAATCTGCCGGCGGTCATCGAGGCCGGTTGTTGGACGCCCGTTGAGACGTTTGCCAGCGAAGGCGTCGCCGGATGGACGGCCAAATTTGCGGATTCGACTGAGCGTCGCATCGTGATCAGCGATCCGGACGGGCAGTCGGGCGAGGCGCGCTGGCAAATGGGCGGCAGGCACAATCTTGAAAATGCCGTTGCTGCCATCGCTGCGGCACGTTCGGCTGGCGTATCGCTACAGCAGGCGCTCGACGCAATGGCGCGTTTCGAAGGCGTTAAGCGTCGCATGGAACGCACGGCGACTGTCGGTGACATCGCGATTTATGATGATTTTGCGCACCATCCAACGGCAATTCGTCGCACGATAGCGGCGCTGAAACGACGCTTTCCAGGACAGCGTGTCATTGTCGCCATCGAGCCGCGTTCGAACACGATGAAGCTCGGCGTTCACAATGCCGAATTGGCGGACTCTCTGTCAGCTGCCGATCTCGTGTGGATGTACCGTCCGGACAATATGGACGCAGCATTCGATGCGTCCCTGACGAGTCTCGGCGACGGACTACGCGTCTTCACCGACTACGACAAACTGGTGTCCGATATGTCGGGCAAAGTCATGTCCGGTGATCAAGTTCTTTTCATGAGCAATGGTGGGTTTGGTTCTACGCGGCAGACACTGACTGCAGTGCTGCAACGGACCCGCAGCGGCTGATTGCTGACAAACGTCTATACTTTAGTAACAGGCGATGCAGCGGAGGCGAAGCGTGCAAGTTCCCCTGTTTCCACTAAATACTGTCTTGTTTCCGGGTGGGCCATTGCCGCTCCGGATATTCGAGCCACGGTATGTCGACATGATCAGTCACTGCATGCGGCACGAGTCGCCGTTTGGTGTGCTGCTCATACGTGATGGCGATGAAGCAGGGCCCGCGACTACCTACAATATCGGCACGCTCGCTCGCATTACCGACTGGTATCAGGGCAGCGATGGGCTTCTCGGCATTACAGCAATCGGGGAACAGCGGTTTCGATTAGTTTCGAGTACGCGCCAGGATGATGGCCTTAATATTGGTGAAATTGAGATTCTCGAGAACGAACCGAATCTACCACTGCCCGAAGAGTACCAGGAGATGGCGGCGATTCTGGCAGGCGTGCTCGATGACCTGGGACGGCTTTACGAGTCACTGGAGCGGCGCTTTGATGACGCCAGCTGGGTGACATCGCGATTCGTCGAGATCTTGCCGCTCGATCTTGAAGAGAAACAGCGTTGCCTGGAACAAAGCGACCCCGTCGAGAGATTACAGATTGTGCGCGAAGTACTCGAATCGACGCGAGGCCACTAGAGCTTCGCGAATACTTTACGCGCGGCGTCGAGTGTCTGGCTGATTTCGTCATCCCCATGAGCTGCTGACACAAATCCTGCTTCAAACGCAGACGGCGCAAGATATACGCCAGCATCGAGCATGCCATGAAAAAAGGTCTTGAAACGATCGGTGTCCGCTGCAGCAATCTGATCAAAGCTGCGTACCGGACCGGCATCCGTGAATACGAAACCAAACATGCCGCCTGCACACTCGACGGCGAGCGCTATGTCGGCATCCTCAGCGACAGCGGCAAGTCCATTCGCGAGTTGTTGCGTTCGTTCACCCAGCGCTTCGTAGAATCCAGGTTTGTCGATGAGTTCCAGCGTCGCCAACCCGGCAGCCATAGCGACAGGATTACCGGACAGAGTGCCGGCCTGGTAAACAGGACCTTCGGGCGCAATGCTCGCCATAATGTCTGCGCGACCGCCAAACGCAGCGGCCGGCATGCCGCCGCCGACAACCTTGCCGAGCGTTGTCAGGTCAGGTTCGATGTTAAATAAGGACTGCGCGCCACCCTTGGCGACACGAAAACCGGTCATGACTTCGTCGAGGATCAAGATCGCGCCGGATTTCGTGCATTGCTCGCGCAGCGTTTCAAGGAAACCGGCAACCGGAGGCACCATATTCATGTTGCCGGCAACCGGCTCAACAATGACGCAGGCGATTTGTTCGCCCAATTCTTCGAACGCGGCAATCACGGCGTCTGCATCGTTGTATGACAGGGTTATCGTGTGTTCTGCGAGTCCGGCAGGGACGCCAGGCGAACTCGGTACACCGAGAGTCAACGCGCCCGAACCTGCTTTGATGAGCAATGAATCAGAGTGTCCGTGGTAGCAACCTTCGAACTTGATGATCTTGTCGCGCCCGGTATGGCCACGCGCCAGCCGAATAGCGCTCATCGTGGCTTCCGTGCCTGAACTGACCATGCGCAGTCGCTGCATCGATGGCATCAAGTCCTGAATCTTCTCGGCGATACGCGTTTCCAGCGTGCACGGGGCGCCAAAACTCAAACCGCGCTGCGCCGTAGATACGACAGCGTCAATGACGGCCGGATGGCCGTGTCCAAGGATCATCGGGCCCCAGGAGCCAACGTAATCGATAAACCGCCGGCCATCTTCTGCTGTGACCCAGGCGCCTTCTGCGCTGGCAAAAAAGACCGGTTCGCCACCGACGCCGGCAAACGCGCGAACCGGAGAGTTCACTCCGCCGGCAATGTATTGTTGTGCTTCTGAAAACAGACTCATTCGGATATTCCTAGTTGCGATACGGATACGTCGCGGTCAGACAGCAATTTTACGATGCCGTCGTCGCCGACGAGATGGGCTGCACCGACTACGACTAAATAATCTTCATCATCGTCTAGATAAGCAACAATTCTATCGATCCAGTTTTGATTGCGCTGCACGAGAATTGCATCGTGCAACTCCGGGCTCATCTTGGCTTCGTGCAAGAGTTCCCGCTCGAGATAGCCAACGTCGCCGTCGCGCCACGCTTCGACAAGCTGATCGACGATCATCTCAATTCGCAGCCCATCAACAAGTGAGTGGACGAGCCATTGGTTTTGCGCATCCATCGCCAGGCCGTCGAGAAATCCGAGCTGTTCGGCAACGGTTTCCAATCCCATAATCGGTTTACCGTCGGCGCGCGCTTTTTCGGTCAAGTACTGTTCAATGCCGAGCTCACCTGAAAACCCGACACGCATGGCGAGCAACTCCTGCACAGTCATTGCGGCCAGCCATGGCTCACTTTGGTCGAGCAAGTCGAGCGGGATATCGGTGGCCTGTGCGGCAGCCGAGGCTTGCGCGTGCAGTTCCTCGCCGAGTAAATCCTTGAGCCGGACTTCATCCTCGAGGACGCCTAATTCCCGAAAAGCGACCATGACATCGACATAGTCGAGGTCGTCCATGTCCAGTTCCATAACCAGAACATCGGCATCGTCGTAAACGAGGTCGATAGCAGAGGGCAGCGGGTGGTCTTCTGGTCGCAATAGATGAATTGAGCCCAGTAAGTAGACGCTGTTCTGATTGCCTTGTGCAACCCACAGCATTGCAGGTTCATCATCGGCGAATGCGTGATAACTAAGGAGAAGGAATCCGAGCAACAGCGCGGATGATGTCTTAGGCATCTGCAACCCAGATCAACTCGTTTTCAAAACGGCCGTTCGCGTGCAATTCGATGCGCCGATAGGCTGGCGGCTGGTCGTCGATGGCAAACTCATCGCTGTGCTGCGCAAATTGGCTACAGGTCGACGGCGTTGCGATGATGCGGATGCCGTCATGTTCTTCGTCGTATGTCTGGTGAACATGACCAAAAATCGCGAGCCGGACTTTTCCAGATTTTGCGAGTCGGGCAAGCACCTCATCGCCGTTGTCGAGTCCGACCGTATCAAGCCACTTACTGCCCATCGCAACCGGCGGATGATGCAGACAGACCATAACGTTCGCAGCGTCCGATGCGGCGATCTCGTCGTCGAGTCTGGCAAGTTCATCATTGCTTACCGAGCCACCGGCTTGCTCGCTGACACAACTGTCGATGCCGACGATGAGCCAGTCATTCGCTTCGTGGCTGGCGCAATAATGAAATGGCGGTGCGTCCAGGGCAGTCCGCATCAGGTCTCGGATATCGTGATTGCCAGGAATGCAGTACACGGGCAGATCGAGGCCGCTGAGCAGATCGCAGAACCGGTCATACGCAGCCGCACTGTCGTCCTGGATCAGATCACCCGTGACTGTAACGATGTCTGCTTGCCAGTCACTTGCACGGTAATGCGCGAGCACCGCCGACAACGATGCGAAGGTTACGGTGCCGCGCAGGCTGCCGTCCGGATCAGCGAACAGGTGTGGGTCTGTCAGATGCAGAACCCTTAGCAAATCAGTACCTGTAGTGATCTGGTTTGTACGGTCCGTCCTTTTCGACACCGATGTACTTGGCCTGTTCGTCACTCAATTCGGTCAGGTCGGCGCCAATTCGGCCGAGGTGGAGTCGTGCAACTTTTTCGTCCAGGTGTTTCGGCAACACATAGACCTCTTTGCCGTAATTCTCGCCATTTTGCCAAAGTTCGATTTGTGCGAGCACCTGATTAGTGAACGAATTCGACATGACAAAACTGGGATGCCCAGTCGCACAGCCTAGGTTCACGAGTCGGCCTTCGGCGAGCAGAATGATGCGCTTGCCGTCCGGGAAGATCACATGATCGACTTGTGGTTTGATGTTCTCCCACTCGAATTGCTGCAGGTGCGCGACATCGATTTCATTGTCGAAATGACCGATGTTGCAAACAATCGCCTGATCTTTGAGGCGCTCTAGTTGCGCGCCGCTTACGACATGGTAGTTACCAGTTGCAGTGACAATGATGTCAGCCTGATCGCAGACTTCGTCGAAGCGGACGACACGATAGCCTTCCATCGCGGCTTGTAATGCATTGATTGGGTCAATCTCTGTCACCCAGACCGTAGCACCCAGACCACGCAATGATTGTGCGCAACCCTTGCCAACGTCGCCGTAGCCACAAACGATCGCGACTTTGCCTGCGATCATCACATCGGTGGCGCGCTTGATGCCATCGACGAGCGATTCGCGACAACCGTACAGATTGTCAAACTTCGACTTGGTTACCGAGTCGTTGACGTTAAATGCGGGGCAGGCCAGTGAGCCGTCCTGCATCATGTCGTAAAGACGTTTTACGCCGGTTGTCGTTTCTTCAGACAGGCCTTTGACATTCTTCATGAGCTCAGGAAATTTCTCGTGCATGACCTGGGTAAGGTCACCGCCGTCATCCAGTATCATATTCGGTGTCCAACCGTCGGGACCCGTAATCGTCTGTTCGACGCACCACCAATACTCTTCCTCGGTCTCGCCTTTCCAGGCAAATACCGGCACGCCCGTAGCGGCGATCGCAGCAGCAGCCTGGTCCTGCGTTGAAAATATGTTGCACGATGACCAGCGGATGTCGGCACCGAGCGCTTTTAGCGTTTCGATCAATACAGCCGTCTGAATAGTCATATGCAAACAGCCGACCAGCCGGACTCCGGCTAACGGTTGTTCAGCGCCGAATTCTTCGCGCAGCGCCATGAGTCCAGGCATCTCAGTCTCGGCGATCTGAATTTCCTTGCGCCCCCAGTCGGCCAGCGACATGTCGGCGACTTTATAATCGGGTGTTTCGATGGCAACGACTTCGCTGCTCATAAGCTTCTCCATTTGGTTGTTCGTTTAAGCGGCTGCGGCGCCGGCCAGCGCCTCAGCTTTATCAGTTTTTTCCCAGCTCAGGTCGATATCTTCGCGGCCGAAGTGCCCGTAGGCAGCCGTTGGCTTATAGATTGGTCGCAGCAGATCGAGCATTTGCAGGATGCCGTACGGCGTAAGGTCAAAGTTTTCGCGAATCAGTGCCGTAAGCTCACCATCCGACACTTTGCCGGTGCCGAATGTTTCAACACTGATCGATGTTGGCTCGGCAACGCCGATTGCGTACGACACCTGAATTTCACAGCGATCGGCGAGACCGGCTGCGACGATATTCTTCGCCACGTAGCGACTTGCATAAGCCGCCGATCGGTCGACCTTGGATGGGTCCTTACCCGAAAACGCACCGCCGCCGTGTCGCGCTGCGCCACCGTAGGTATCGACGATAATTTTTCGGCCCGTCAGGCCACAGTCACCCATCGGGCCGCCGATTTCGAATCGGCCGGTTGGATTGATGTGATATTTGGTTGCATCGCTGATCCATTCCTGCGGCAGAATCGGTTTAATGATTTCTTCCATGATGCCGTCGCGCAAATCTGACATGGAGATATCGGCAGCATGCTGTGAGGATAAAACGACTGCGTCGATGGCAACTGGCGCGCCATCCTTGTATTTAAAAGTGACCTGACTCTTAGCGTCCGGGCGCAGCCACGGCAGAGTTCCATTCTTGCGTACCTCAGCGTGTCTGCGAACGAGCCGATGCGAATAGGTGATTGGCGCCGGCATGAGCACGTCCGTTTCATTGGTCGCGTAGCCAAACATCAAGCCCTGGTCCCCCGCGCCCTGATTTTCGGCCGACTCGCGATCGACACCTTGCGCAATATCCGGTGATTGTTTGCCAAGGGCGTTTAGAACCGCGCAGGTCGCGCCGTCGAAGCCCATCGCTGAATCGGAATATCCGATCTCCAGGACCGTGTCGCGCACGATCTTTTCGACGTCGATAATGGCACTGGTCGTTACCTCGCCGGCAACCACGACCATGCCGGTCTTGACCAATGTCTCACAGGCGACGCGAGCTGCCGTGTCCTGCTCGAGGATGGCGTCAAGAATTGCGTCTGAGATCTGGTCGGAAATCTTGTCAGGGTGTCCCTCGGAAACAGATTCCGAGGTGAACAGAAATGAATCACTCATGCGTCGTCGCTTTGGCTGCAATTAGTCGGGAGGCGCATTGTAGCGCAAGGATTGGCCGCGAAACCATCGCATCGAACGACTATCGCTTGCGGCCCAACGACTAAACAGCGAAAATGCGCCGCTCGCGACGCACAAAGCGCTGCTATTCACCATAAGGCCCTCGGCCCAACTAAAAAAGACCCTGATGTCACAACAAACAAACCCGGTCGGGCAGCCAGCCCGACGAGATCTCGCGAACGCTATTCGGGCGCTCTCCATGGACGCGGTGCAGGCCGCCAACTCAGGTCACCCCGGCGCGCCGATGGGTATGGCCGACATTGCCGAGGTGCTGTGGAATGACTATCTCAGGCACAATCCGGGCAACGCACGTTGGGTCAATCGAGACCGCTTCGTCCTGTCTAACGGCCACGGTTCGATGTTGCTTTACAGCCTGTTGCATCTGACTGGCTACGATCTGTCGATCGACGAACTTCGAAATTTTCGGCAATTCGGTTTTAAGACCGCCGGTCACCCTGAACACGACCCCGATTTATCGATAGAGACGACAACCGGACCGCTTGGGCAGGGCATCACCAATGCCGTCGGCATGGCACTCGCCGAGAAGATGTTAGCCGGACAATTCAACCAGCCAGGGCACGATGTCGTTGATCACAGGACCTGGGCGTTTCTTGGCGATGGTTGTCTGATGGAAGGAATCTCGCACGAGGCCTGTTCGCTTGCCGGCACGCTCAAACTTGGCAAGCTGATCGCCTTTTACGATGACAACAACATTTCAATCGATGGCGAGGTCGGTGGTTGGTTCACTGATGACACGGTTAAACGCTTTGAAGCATACGGCTGGCAGGTCATCGCTGATGTGGACGGGCATGACAGCACGGCTATCGCGACGGCTATCGACCAGGCAACGTCGGAAACCGATCGACCCACACTGATTTGCTGCAAGACAATCATCGGATTCGGCGCGCCGAATAAACAAGGCACGGCATCAACGCATGGTTCGCCACTCGGCGATGATGAAATTGCTGCAGCTCGCGCGGAACTGGGCTGGGATGCGGCGCCGTTTGAAATTCCTGAGGACATCGCTACCGCGTGGGACGGTCACGCTCGCGGCGCTGCTGATGAGAAGGCATGGCAAAAAGTGTTCGACGAGTACGCCGCGCAATATCCGGATCTGGCCGCAGAACTCATGCGCCGCCAGCAAGGTGAATTGCCCGCCGACTGGAGCGAATTCGCGACCGATGCGATCGCCAAGATTGATGCCGCCGGTGAGAAAAAGGCGACTCGCCAAGCATCTCTTATAGCGCTAAATGCGTTCGCACCAAAACTTCCGGAATTGGCTGGCGGCTCGGCGGACCTGACCGGGTCAAATCTTACGAAGCATGATGGATCGAAAGTCATCACGGCAGACGATGCGTCGGGCAATTACCTGTACTTCGGTGTGCGCGAATTCGGTATGTCCGCGCTGTGTAATGGCATGGGCCTGCATGGCGGCTTTATTCCGTACTCTGGCACGTTCCTTACGTTTTCTGACTACGCGCGCAATGCATTGCGCATGGCCGCGTTGATGAAGACGCAGAATATTTTCGTTTATACGCATGATTCGATCGGTTTGGGCGAGGATGGACCGACCCATCAGCCGGTCGAACATACGGCGTCGTTGCGCATCATGCCCAACATGCGGGTTTGGCGGCCTTGCGACACCGTCGAGACGGCGGTCGCATGGCGCGATGCGATCGAACGACGTGACGGTCCTACCAGTCTCGTTTTGACTCGGCAGGGATTGCCGCATCAGCAACGCGATCCTGAACAAATCGCTGCGATTGCGAAAGGTGGATACACTCTGAAGGACTGCGATGGCACGCCCGACCTGCTGTTAATTGCCACAGGTTCTGAAGTTGCACTTGCGGTAGACGCTGCCGCCGCGTTGGCAGGCGATGGCATTGCCGCTCGCGTTGTTTCGATGCCATGCACGGACCTTTTCGACAAACAAGATGCGGCGTATCGCGAGCAAGTCCTTCCAGCGAGTGTTACTGCACGTGTTGTCATTGAGGCGGGTGTCACCGAAACCTGGTGGCGCTATGCCGGACCCGGCGGTCGGATTGTCGGGCTGGATCGTTTCGGCGAGTCGGCGCCAGCTGGCGAACTATTCGAACACTTTGGCTTTTCGACGGATAACGTCGTCAAAGTCGCGAAAGAAATAATTTAATTCAGGAGAATGAAATGACGATCAAGGTAGCAATTAACGGCTACGGCCGCATCGGTCGTAACATGCTGCGCGCTTTGTACGAGAGCGGCAAGAACTCGGAGATTGAGATCGTTGCCGTTAACGACCTCGGCGACGCGAATACCAACGCACATTTGACGCGCCGTGATACGGCGCATGGCCGCTTCCCTGGCAAGATTTCCGTGGATGGCGATCACATGATCGTCAATGGTGATCGCATCCGCGTTTGTGCTGAGCGTGACCCGGCGAAACTGCCATGGGCGGAGTTGGGCGTTGACATGGTGTTTGAATCGACCGGTTTCTTCCGCACACGTGATACTGCGGGCAAGCACATCGAGGCGGGTGCCAAGAAAGTCATCATTTCCGCGCCAGGCGGTGAGGGCGTCGACGCGACAATCGTCTATGGTGTTAACCACGACACGTTGAAGTCCAGCGACACCATTATTTCCAATGCTTCGTGTACGACCAACTGTTTGGCACCGCTGGTCAAACCGCTACACGACAATATCGGCGTCGAGCACGGCATCATGACGACGATTCATGCCTATACAAATGACCAGGTCCTGACGGATGTGTTTCATAGTGACCTGCGTCGCGCGCGTTCGGCAACGATGTCGCAGATTCCGACGAAAACAGGCGCGGCGGCGGCCGTAGGGCTCGTCTTGCCGGAGTTGAACGGCAAGTTGGATGGATTCTCTATGCGCGTACCCACGATCAATGTTTCGGCGGTGGACTTGAGTTTTGTTGCATCGCGGGAAACCAGCGTTGAAGAAATTAACTCGGTTATGAAGGCAGCGAGTGAAGGCGAGCTCAAAGGCGTTCTGGCATACAACGATGAGCCACTGGTTTCGGTCGATTTCAATCACGATCCGGCGTCATCGACCTACGACGCAGGCCTGACAAAAGTCATGCAAGGCACCTTGGTTAAGGTTTGCTCGTGGTACGACAATGAGTGGGGCTTCTCGAACCGCATGCTGGACACGGCGATCGTATTTCACAACGCCTGATTAGAGCCACCGCATGTCCGTCATCAATATGGTCGACCTCGATCTGTCCGGCAAACGCGTTCTGATTCGCGAAGATTTGAACGTGCCGGTCGTCGATGGCGAGGTAACGAGCGATGCCCGTATCCGGGCGGCGCTGCCAAGCATTCGGGCAGCCATAGAAGCAGGTGCCGCAATCATGCTGATGTCACACCTCGGTCGACCAACGGAAGGTCAGTTTGACGAGCAGTATTCGTTGCAGCCTGTTGCCGATCGTCTGGGCCAACTTCTTGGCCGTGACGTGCGGCTGGTACGCGACTGGATTGATGGTGTCACTGTCGAACCCGGTGACGTAGCGCTGTTTGAAAACGTACGTTTTCTGAGCGGAGAAAAATCCTGTGATCCGACGCTGTCGCAAAAGATGGCGAACTTGTGTGATGTTTTTGTAATGGATGCGTTTGGTACGGCGCATCGCGCGCAAGCCAGCACTTACGGTGTAGCGGAATATGCCCCTGTTGCATGCGCCGGGCCGCTGTTATCGGCCGAACTCGCTGCGCTAGGCAAGGCATTGACGAACCCCGCGCGACCGATGGTTGCGATCGTTGGTGGGTCCAAGGTTTCGACAAAACTCACGGTGCTCGATGCGCTCGCTGACATTGTCGACACGTTGATTGTCGGTGGCGGCATTGCCAACACGTTTATCGCAGCAGCCGGTCAGAACGTCGGCAACTCGCTGTACGAAGCAGACATGTTGGAAATCGCGCAAAAACTTGCGGCCGACGAAAGTGATCGCGCCGATATTCCGGTGCCGAGCGACGTTGTTGTGGCCACTGAGTTCGCCGCGCAGGCCGCCGCAACTGTCAAGCCCGTTGACGCGGTGTTGGACGACGAATTGATACTCGACATTGGACCGCAAACAGCGGCTGACTTTGGCAAAATTCTGGCCGGCGCGGGCACGATCATCTGGAATGGGCCGGTCGGCGTCTTCGAGTTTGACGAGTTTGGTGGCGGAACCGAAGCACTGGCAAATGCGATTGCCGACAGTCCTGCGTTTTCGGTTGCGGGCGGTGGCGACACACTGGCGGCGATCGACAAGTATGGCGTAGCCGATCGAATTTCTTATATCTCGACAGGCGGCGGCGCGTTCCTGGAGTTTGTTGAAGGCAAGACGCTGCCCGCTGTTGAAATGCTTACACGGCGGGCCATGGGCCAGTAATTGCGAGCGTCAGGCCTCGATACTGGATATTGACGAATAGAATTTTGCCATCCGGAGAAAAGCAGACCCCGGCAAGTTCTGAATCTGAGTAGGCATTGTCCGCGACAGCGTATTGCACGCCATCAGGACCAATACCCACGATGCCGCAATTTGACGCCGTGTCTTCACAAACCAATAGATCGCCGAACGGTGCCATCACAATGTTGTCGGCACCGCGCAATAGTGAATGACTCGTCGATTCTGCGATCAGTGACAAGCTACCGCCACCCGGCGACCACCGATAACGAAACACCTGGCTCATGCGCTCAGCGCCGCCGATCGTTGCCGTAATAAACAAGTCGTCGCCCGCCACGCAAAGGCCTTCTCCGCGAGCGAATGTGGCTGCACCTTGTGCCGCGCCGCGCACGCGCAGATCATTTTCGCGGCTGTCGACATTGTCGAGATCGAGCCAGCGTACCGGCAACTCCTCACCGATCTTGATGCGTGCCTCATCCTGCCAATTGTGGGTGCGCACCGACGGTCCGTCTCCGATCGCGAGTGCCTGTAGCTGGCCACCGGCCTGCAAATCGCCAGGTGTATCCGGGATGTAGCGATAGACCAGCGACTGGTGTCTGTCTTCGGTCATATAGACGATGCCAGAGCCTGCATGTACTGCAGCTGCTTCGTGTTCAAATTTTCCCATGGCGCGGATCGGTACAGGGTCGACCAGCCCGCTCGCTGCAGCGGGGACTTCGAACACATAGCCATGCGCCTTGTCTCGACGATAGAGTATGCCGCTGCCGGGATTGTGAAATGTTTCTTCGCAGGACAGCCATGAGCCCCACGGAGTAGCGCCGCCGGCGCAATTGTATTCGGTGCCGATCAAACTCAAGTGCTGCCGTTCGGTTCTGCCCGTTTTCGGATTGTAGATCGTCGTCGTGGTGCCGCCGAGCCCCGGCGTTCTGCCGCCACCTGCGTCATAAATTTTGTCCTGCACGAACCCCGGAAGAGCATCCAGATCAGGATCGAATGCACTTTTATCGGCGTTTTCCGGGCCGAGTTCGTGGTTACACACCAGTATGACGCGTCCATCGTCGCCGGGGAATGCGGCCATGCCGTCATGGTCATGCGGCACGCGGAGACCATCAGCCATACGATCTCCGGAACGCGAAACAACGCGGTAAGTGAAACCGGCCGGCAGATCAATGATTCGCTCAGGATCGGGCCGCAAAGGACCTAATGGCGACGAAGCAGACCGAGCCAGCGACGGCGTCGACGGCGTAACGGCAGCTATCGCCAAGCTTTGTAGAAAACGACGTCGATTCAACATTCAGTCCACGGCGGAGATTCGACGTATCAGCATAGCCGCATTCGGGTCGCTTTTGCATCGGTGATTACCGCTAGCTTGTGCAATAATCGCCGCCATGCTGAGACGAACAAAAATTGTCGCAACGCTGGGACCAGCGACCGACGACAAACAAGTCATGCGCGAGATGATCGAGGCCGGGCTCGATGTTGCGCGAATCAACTTTTCGCACGGTGAAGCGGATGAACATCGCAAGCGTGCCGAGTTGTTGCGCGCGACTGCCAAGGAGTGTGGTCGTGATGTTGGCGTCATGGGCGACTTGCAGGGTCCGAAAATCCGAGTTCGCCGCTTCAAGGATCTCAGCGTCAAGCTTGATGACGGGGCTGCATTCTTTCTTGACTGCAAGTTGGGTGACGATGACGGTACCGTAGACGGCGTCAGTGTCGCACTCGATACCCTGCACGAAGACGTCAGTAAGGGCGATGTGTTATTGCTTAACGACGGTATGATTGAGTTAGCCGTCGATCGGGTAGAGAACACGCGCATCCATACAATCGTGACGACCGGTGGCATCCTGTCGAATCATAAAGGCATTAATAAGCAAGGCGGTGGCCTGTCCGCGTCAGCGCTTACGGATATTGACCGCGAGAACATAAAGTTAGCCGCAGCTCTTGAAATGGATTTCCTGGCGGTGTCCTTTGTTCGCAGCGGCGCCGACGTCGAGGAAGCGCGGCGCTTGTTTGCAGAGGCCGGCGGCAAAGGCCTGATCGTCGCTAAGGTCGAGCGCGCCGAGGCCGTTGATAATATCGATTCGATCATTGAAGCATCCGATGTAGTCATGGTCGCGCGCGGCGACCTTGGCGTAGAAATGGGTTATGCCGAACTCACCGGCATTCAGAAAAAACTTATCCGCCAGACGCGCAAGGGCAGCAAGATCGTCATCACAGCGACACAGATGATGGAATCAATGATTCAGAACCCGATTCCGACGCGCGCTGAGGTATCCGATGTTTCAAACGCAGTTATGGATGGCACGGATGCGGTGATGCTGTCGGGCGAGACTGCAGTCGGCAAGTTCCCGATACAGGCGGTTCGCGCAATGGACGAAGTGTGTACAGGTGCCGAGAAGTTTCCATTGCCAAGCAGTCACACCCGGCATCGTATGGGCGATGATTTTGGCCAGGTTGACGAAGCGATTGCAATGGCCGTGATGTACACGGCGAACCATCTCAATGTTAAGGCGATCATCGCGTTGACCGAGTCGGGTTCGACTACTCGCTGGATGTCGCGAATTCGCTCTGACATTCCGATCTACGCGTTTACGCCATATCCGGCGACGAGTCGCAGGGTTGCGTTGTATCGCGGAGTCTATCCGGTCGCGTTTGAGATTCAGGGCACCGAGCGGAGTCACCTTTATGCCGACATTTTTCAGACGTTGTTAAGTAACGAGCTCGTGGAAGTCGATGACCTCGTAATTTTCACCAAGGGTGATCTTGACGGTGTATCAGGAAGCACCAATGCAATGAAGATCCTTGAAGTCAAAGCCGCAGACTAGCGATCAATGAAGCGCTGGATTGTTCGATTATTTGCCGGTTTGTTAGCGGCGCTCGCAGTCATCGCCGTATTGGCCTGGCTGACGGTCCGGGCGAGCCTGCCGCAACTTGATGGTGTGATCGAGACAGACGGTATCGCAGCCTCAGTTAGCATCAAGCGTGATGCGGCCGGCATTCCGACGATAACTGCGAGCAATCGACTTGACCTCGCATTTGCTACGGGTTTTGTGCACGGGCAAGACCGTTTTTTCCAGATGGATCTCATTCGTCGTGATGCAGCCGGTGAATTGTCTGAAATTGTTGGCTCAGCGACGATTCAGGCCGATCGCGGCAGGCGCCTGCATCGTTTTCGCAGCCGCGCAGTTAAGGCGCTTGGTAGTTTGTCCGAGCTGGAGTTACAAGTGCTTCGTCACTACAGCATGGGCGTAAATGAAGGCCTGGCCGGGCTGGGTTCCAAACCATTCGAATACTATGTACTTGGCGTTGATCCGAAACCCTGGGCTGCCGAAGACTCATTGCTGGTCGCTTATGCGATGTTCCTAGATCTCAATTATGGACGGGCAAGCCACGATACGCGTCGCGGCGTCGCCGCGACCATACTGCCGCCAGATGTTATTCGATGGCTTTATCCGCCGGGTAGCCCCTGGGACGCACCGATGCAGGGCGAGCCGAGCGATGCTGCGCCAGTGCCCGGTCCGGAAATATTCTCGCTTCGCAATGTCACGGTAACTGCTGGGACGTCTGGCGAGCTTGGGCAACCACCCGTTTTGGGCAGTAACAACTGGGCGGTCAGTGGTGACCTTACTGCGTCGGGTCGGGCGATGGTGACGAACGACATGCACCTCGGTATCAATGTGCCGAACATCTATTATCGCGCGCGTCTGGTTTCGACAGGTTCGCCTGCGGTCACTGTATCGGGTGTATCGCTGCCGGGTCAGCCACTGATTATCGCTGGCAGCAGCGGACAGGTTGCCTGGGGGTTTACCAACAGTAATGGCGACTGGTCAGACGCCGTATTGATTCGATCGGGCGAGCAGCCAGGCACGTACCGGACGCCTGATGGTGATCAGGAATTTGAAATTCACAACGAAATTATCGAAGTGAAAGATGCCGACAACGTGGATTACGAGGTTCGTGAGACGATCTGGGGACCTGTTGATGACAACGCAAATTTTCCGGATGGCGAAATCGCCGTCAGCTGGATCGCACACCACACCGAGGCTGTAAATCTCGGCATCTTGCAGCTCGAGAGTGCGGCGACCGTGCATGAAGCGCTGGATATCGCGAATCGAACCGTCATGCCGCCACAGAATTTTGTTGTCGGTGACGACAATGGCAACATCGCCTGGACGATTTCAGGACAGATTCCACTTCGTGGTGATTACGATGCCGGGTCAGTCGCAGACTGGAGTGTGACCGAAGGATGGCAGGGATGGCTTCCTGCTGACCGATATCCGCGCATCGTAAATCCGGACAGCGGACGAATCTGGAGCGCGAATTCCAGGGTCGTCGATGGCGACGCGCTGCATCTTATTGGTGACGGTGGCTACGCTTTCGGCGCGCGCGCCACTCAAATCCGGGATAGCCTGTTCGCAAAGGACCAATTTGCGCCTAAGGACATGCTCGCGATCCAGTTCGATGATCGCGCTCTGTTCCTGGCCGGTTGGCAGTCGTTGCTGCTCAGCGTTCTCGATAATGCGGATGAATCAGATCCTGTGCTTGCCGAGTATCGGCAACTCGTCGAAAACTGGATTCCGAGAGCGGTACCCGAATCGATTGGTTACCGACTAGTGCGCGCGTTCCGCAATGAAGTACGGCAAAGTGTGTTCGACGCAATAATGACGCCTGTGCGCAACGCGTACGGTGACGACGTCAACTTACTAATGAGCAGGCAATTCGATGGGCCGCTGTGGACGTTGGTAACAGAGCAGCCGGAACACTTCTTGCCCGCTGGTTACGCGACCTGGAACGACTTTTTGCTCGAAGCAGTTCGCGAGAATATTCGCTATTACAACGAGAATTTTGACGGCCCGCTGGCTGACCGAAGCTGGGGTGAGTACAACACCGCGAACATTCGACATCAGTTGAGTCGCGCGGTACCAATGCTGTCCCGCTGGCTGGATATGCCGGCAGACCCGTTGAACGGCGACGCCGACATGCCGAAGGCACAAGGTCCTACCTGGGGTGCGTCCGAGCGCTTTTCCGTATTCCCTGGCGATGAAAAAAACAGCCTGCTGCACATGCCAGGCGGGCAGAGCGGGCATCCGATGTCCGACTTCTACCGGCGCGGCCATGACGACTGGGTGCAAGGCAGGCCAACCGCATTCTTACCGGGAGCGTCACAATACGAACTCATATTGCAGCCGGCAACGCGGTAATATAGCGCAATGGAAAAAGGCAAATTCACTGGTACCAGTACCTACGTCGCGACCGATGATCTGACGCTGGCAGTCAATGCGGCCGTGACGCTCGAGCGTCCGATCTTGATTAAGGGCGAGCCAGGCACGGGCAAGACGCAATTAGCGCTCGAAATCGCAAGTTCGCTGGGCAAGCCGCTGCACGAGTGGCACATCAAATCGACGACCAAGGCACAACAAGGCCTCTACGACTATGACGCCGTAGCGAGACTTCGAGACTCACAGCTCGGGGATGATCGTGTGCACGATATTTCAAACTACATTGTCAAAGGCAAAATCTGGGAAGCATTCCAAAGCGAAGAGCAGCCCGTACTGCTGATCGACGAAATCGACAAGGCGGACATCGAGTTTCCGAATGACCTGTTGCAGGAACTCGACCGCATGGAGTTCTTCGTTTACGAAACCAAACAACAAGTCAAAGCTGTGCACCGCCCAATTATCGTGATCACAAGCAACAATGAAAAAGAACTGCCGGACGCTTTTTTGCGCCGCTGCTTTTTCCACTACATCAAGTTTCCGGATCAGGAGACGATGAAGAGCATCGTCAATGTACATTTTCCAGATCTAAAGAAGAGTCTTCTGGCCGAAGCGCTGAACGCGTTTTACAAGGTACGAGATGTGCCGGGGCTCAAGAAGAAACCATCCACTTCTGAGTTGCTGGACTGGATCAAGCTACTGCTTGCCGAGGATATTCCGCTCGAAGCGCTCAGGTCTGGCGATTCGCGCAAGGCCATTCCGCCGTTGTACGGTGCATTGCTCAAGAACGAACAGGATGTGCATCTATTCGAGCAGCTCGTTTTTCTTGATCGGCGCAGTGGCAATACACCGGGCGGTTAGTCATGAAAACCGTCGTGCCGTGACGCGGTCATGTTGATTCCATTTTTCTACCAGCTCCGCGAAGGCGGCATGAAGACGTCGATTACGGAGTTATTGACGTTGCTGGAAGCCATGCAAAAAGGACTCGCGCAGGAAAGCGTTGATGACTTTTATTTTCTATCGCGAGCTTGCCTTGTCAAAGACGAGTCGCAACTCGATCGATTTGATCGAATTTTCGCGGCGTACTTCAAGGGTGTCGAAGATTCATTGAGTGATCTGATGCAAGACATCCCGGAAGAATGGCTGCGGCGCCAGGCCGAACTCATGCTGAGCGAAGAGGAAAAGGCGCAGATCGAAGCCATGGGGGGCTTCGAGGAACTCATGCAGGCCTTGCAGCAGCGCCTCGATGAGCAGGACGAGCGGCACGAAGGTGGCAGCCGTTGGATTGGCACCGCCGGGACCTCACCGTTCGGCGCCTACGGATTCAATCCCGAAGGCGTCCGAATCGGTCAATCGGGCTCGCGCAATCGCAGCGCCGTGAAAGTCTGGGATCGGCGCGAATATCGCAATCTCGACGATTCACTGGAGCTTGGCACTCGCAATATCAAGGTGGCGCTCCGGCGCCTGCGGAAATTTGCGCGTGAAGGCGCAGCTGACCAGCTTGATCTTCCGGACACGATCGACAAAACGGCGCGCAATGCCGGTCTGCTCGATATTCGCATGGTCCCGGAACGCCACAATGCCGTGAAGGTCTTGTTGTGCCTCGATATTGGTGGCTCGATGGATGATCACGTGCGCGTATGCGAGGAATTGTTCTCGGCAGCGCGCAGTGAATTCAAGCACCTCGAGTATCTCTATTTTCACAACTTCATTTACGAGAACTTTTGGAAGGATAACCGGCGGCGACATTCAGAGCGCCTGTCGACACTGGATATCACCCACAAGTATGGCGCTGACTACAAGTTGATCTTTGTTGGTGATGCGACGATGAGCCCATATGAGATTGTTTACGCCGGCGGTAGCGTCGAGCATTGGAATGAAGAGCCAGGTGCCGTATGGATTAAGCGCCTGTTGAATACCTATTCAAAAGCAATCTGGCTGAATCCGGAGCCGCGACAGCGCTGGGACTACACACCGTCGACGAAGATCATTCGTGAACTTATGGATGACAGAATGTTTCCACTAACGGTCGCCGGACTGGACGAAGGTATTAAGGCGTTGCTGTAACCTGCTCCGGTCCCGCGCCCAGTGTTTTTAGATCGGCAAGGACTTGCACAGAATGCGTACTTGGATCGACTGACTCGTAATGCTTGGCAAGATGGCCAGCTGGGTCGATTAGAAATGTTTGTCGCTTCGCGAGCGTCATTCCAAATCGTTTGGTCTTAACACCATATGCCTCGGCAGCTTTGCCCTCGGTGTCGGCCAAAAGAGGGAAGGGCAGTTCGTAATGATCCGCAAATTCTTTGTGCGATTCAACGTCATCAAAACTTACGCCAAGAATCTGTGCATTGATCTGTTTGAATTCAAAGATATTGTCGCGAAATTCGCAGGCTTCGGTCGTACAGCCAGGGGTTTCATCTTTGGGATAGAAGTACAGCACGACCCATTGGTCGCGATAGTCTTCGAGCGAGTGCAATTGTCCGGTCTGGTCCGGTAGTTCAAATTCCGGCGCTGGAGCGCCGATGGTTAATTCGGTGCTCGCGCCGATAGAGGCGCCGAACGCCCAAGCGGCAACGCAGAAAAAGATCAGTGAGATCGCGTATTTCATAGGCTCGACACTATAATACGATTTCCCAGAAAGTGGACCAAATTTCAAAATCGCATGTGCAATGAGTAGCGAGACAAATAACTGCAAGACCGCACTGGTATTGCCGGGTGGCGGAGCCCGAGGGGCCTTTCAGGTTGGCGTATTGAAGGCGCTGGCCGAGCTTATGCCAAAAAAATCGCGTAATCCGTTCTCGGTTTTGAGCGGCACTTCGGCCGGAGCGATCAATTCTGTGGTGTTGGCCAGCAAAGCGCAGCGGTTTCGCCTTGGCGTCGCGGAGCTGGAGCGGGTTTGGGGCAATTTCCGCTGCCATGACGTATATCGCACGGATAACCTGACCATGCTCAAGAGCAGCCTGCACTGGCTGGCGTCAATCGTACTGGGTGGTTTTCTAGTCGGCGCACCTAAATCATTGCTCGACAATACGCCGTTGCGTGCGCTGCTCAGTCGCAATGTGCGATTTCCCCGTATTCAAGACGCGATCGACAACGGCCATCTCGATGCGATCGTAGTTACGGCGGCAGGCTACGCAACAGCGCGTTCGACAGCGTTCTTTCAGGCCGGCGCCAATCAGCGAGGATGGGCGCGGACCCGGCGTATCGGCATACAGGGAGAGCTACACCTTGATCACCTGATGGCCAGCATCGCTGTACCCATGATTTTTCCACCTGTGCAAATAGGTGGTGAGTTCTTTGGGGACGGTGCGATGCGTCAGGCGACACCGCTGAGCCCAGCTATTCATCTTGGTGCGGATCGAATCCTCGTCGTTGGTATTCGTGATGAGACAGCTGACGAAGCGCCGTCACCGGACATGCCACAAACTTCGCCGAGTTTTGCGCAGATCGCGGGTTACATGCTGGATACCTTGTTCATGGATGGCCTGTATTCGGATCTCGAGCGCATGACACGAATAAATCAGCTTATCGACGCCGTAAGTCCCGAGCACCGAAGTGGTTCACTTACGAGTATGCGTGCCATTGATACGATGCTGATAGTGCCGAGTCAGGATTTGCGCGTCATCGCACAAAAACATCGCGACGAGTTACCGTTCGCTCTGCGTAGTTTGCTACGCGGCATTAGTGGCCGAAAACCCGCAGAGAATCGATTGCTGAGTTTCCTCCTGTTTGAGCAGGCATACACGCGCGAATTGATCGAATTGGGCTACAACGATGCCATGCAGGTCAAAGATCAGCTACTCGACTTTGTCACTGGCGCCGATGTGCCGCGCCTGTTCGCACCCGACTGGATTCAGCGTGATCTCAGCTCACTGCATGGTGAGTAGCAGCGGATCATAGAAGCAAGGCGGCGCCGAGTCCGAGGAAGGCGGCATAACCGATGACGTCTGTGACCGTGGTGAGAACAACGCCGCCGGCCAAAGCCGGATCGATATTCATGCGTTTCAGCGTGAGTGGAATGGCGAAGCCAGCCAGCGCAGCGATGACCATATTGATTATCATTGCGGCACCGATGACGCCGCCGATACGCCAATTTCCGAACCAGAAGAAGGTCGCGCCTGCAACGACAATTGCCCAGCCGACGCCGTTTAGCACGCCGACCATCAACTCTTTGCGCAAAATGCGTTGCGCGTTGCCGCGGTCGATCTGACCGAGCGCAATCGCGCGCGTAATGATGGTCAGGGACTGGCTGCCCGCGACGCCACCCATGCTGGGTACAACCGGCATCAGCACGGCCAGAAGAACTATCTTATCGAGCGTCGTTTGAAATTGGTCGACAACCGCTGCAGCAAGAAAAGCCGTGCAAAGGTTGATACCCAGCCACAATGCACGGCGTCCTGCACTCCTGACGACGGGCGCAAACATGTCGTCCTCTTCGTCAAGGCCCGCGGCGCTCATCAAAGAGTGTTCGGCTTCGTCACGTATCTCATCGACAACGTCATCAACGGTAATGCGGCCGACGACCCGGTATTTTTCGTCGACAACTGCAGCGGAAAGGAGATCGCGATGTTCGAATTCCCACACGACATCAGCAGATGGTGCATTGGCGGGTATTGGTAGCACGTCGACCGACATCACCGACTCAACAATCGCCTCGGGGTCGGCAGTCACCAGGCGAGACAAATACAGCGAACCGAGGAACTCGTCGTTGCGATTGACAACAAATATTGAGTCGGTTCCATCGGGCATCTCGCCCCTGGCGCGCAGGTATCGCGCTACCACTTCGAGCGTGACGTCGGCGCGAACCGTGACGACGTCGACGTTCATCAACCCGCCCGCGCTATCCTCGTCGTAGGCGAGTACTTCGCGGACTCGCTCCTGCTCCTTGAGATCGAGCGATTGCAGTACCTGATCAGAAACTGAATCGGGCAAGTCGACGAGCAGATCAGCGAGGTCGTCGACTTCCATGCCCTCGGCCGCTGCAACCAGTTCCTCTGTTTGCATTCCCTCGATCAGGCCGTCGCGAACCTCATCAACGACTTCTACGAGGATGTCACCTTCGTCCTCGGCATCAACCAGGTCCCACACCACGTCGCGTTGCTGCGGCGGCATGGATTCGAGGATGTGCGCCACTTCGGCAGGATGCAGATCACGGATAAGGTTGCGCACAGCGGACAGATCGTCGTTGTCCAGTAGCTCTCGCAACTGCAGCAGAATGGCCTGTGTGTTTTTTCTCGCTTCCATGACCAGGACAGTTTACTGGTTTTGGATCGGGTGGCGACCGAGTTCATTGTGCCGGGTAAGCACCGGATCGTGTACTTTGCGCAGCGCGTCGGCGAGCTTGTCCGTCATGTAGACAGAGCGATGTTGGCCGCCAGTACAGCCTATGGCTACTGTCAGGTAACTACGATGCACGTCGTCATACTCTGGAATCCAGCGTCTGAGGAACGCGAGAATATCGTCGAACATGGCCAGCACGGCCGGCTGCGCGTCCAGAAAGTCACGCACTTCCTGGTCGCGACCAGTGAGACCGCGCAATTCGACTGTCCAATAAGGATTTGGCAGGCAGCGCAAATCAAACACGAAATCGGCATCAGCCGGTATGCCGTTCTTGAAACCAAATGATTCAATCAGCACCGAAAGGTCGCTGCTATCGCGACGGTCAATACGCTCCCGAATCGCATCGGCCAGTTCATAAATGCTCGTCCGCGAGGTGTCGATAATCAGGTCAGCGGAATTTGTGACTTCGGAAAGAATTTCTCGCTCATTCGCGATTGCCGCGCGTAATGCAGTGCCATGTTCTGCAAGCGGGTGGCGGCGGCGGGATTCGCTATAGCGCTTCAACAAGACATCGTCGTTGGCTTGCAGGAACAGCAATTCTGTTTGCACGCCGTCTTGCTGTAAATCGGCGATCAGCTGTGGCAACGACTCCAGGTCTTTGCGGCGATTGCGTGCATCGACGCCGACAGCCAACAATTGTACGGGTTGTTCGGTGCCCGAACGCACCTCTTCGACAACTGACTTGAGCAACGCCGCAGGCATGTTGTCGACGCAGTAGTAGCCCAGATCCTCAAGAACATGCAGTGCAACAGACTTGCCGGAACCGGATAGTCCGCTGACAATGATCAAGCGCATTTCGTCGGCCATGCGTTGCCCCCGCGCTGTATTGCCCCGCTAGGAGGGCCCGTGCGCTGTTTGCAAGTCCATTACGACCGTCGAGACCGAACTGTCAATCAACGAATCATACAATTCATTGCTGGTAACAGCCCCGCGCATTCTATGCCGCAATTCGCGATCGCCGAGCAAGTCGGCGATGCTGCAGATGTTCGCCTGGTGACTCTCATTGATTTCTTTAGGCACCATCATGCCGAAAATCAGATCGACAGGTTCGCCATCCGGGGAGTCGAAATCAACAGGTTCCGACAACTTGATCAGTGCTGCGATATTGGTATCCAAGCCATCTACTCGACAGTGCGGAAACGCGACGCCTTGATCAAGACTTGTACATCCGAGTCGTTCGCGTTCGATCAGACGTTCGAATATGTCTTCACTGGCAATTTCGGGAACCGGGCGGACAAGCAGTTCGCTAAGGATTTCCAGGCAGTGCTTTTTACTGCGTGCCTGCGCATTGCACAGGACGCTGTCGGGTTTGATAATTTTTTCGAGCAGCATGATTGGGGGTCTATTGACGAAAATTCTGTTATTCGAATCGTCTCTTTCGTGAGTCTCTAGCGTGATGGTCGACCAGCTTTTCTTTGTGTTTTCTTACTCGTCGATCCAGTTTGTCTACCAAGCCATCGATTGCGGCGTACATATCTTCTTCGACAGCATCGGCGTAGATCGTACCACCATTCACGTTAACTGTGGCTTCTGCCTTGTGTTGCAGTTTTTCGACGGTAAGTATGCAGTGTACGTCAGATACAAGATCAAAATGTCGTTCAATTTTCTCTATTTTTGTCTCAACGTACCCTCTCAGGGAATCGGTTACTTCGACGTGATGGCCTGAAACATTTAATTGCATAGGTGCCTCCCAAATTGATGGATTTGACGAATTCAGAGTAGCTTGCGGTCGACCTCCTTTCTGTAGGGTTTGATACGTACTTGGCAGCGCTCATTCATGCCTTGGTCGGGCGCTGTCTGCGTTCGCTCGACGAGGCGATATTCATAGCTTCACGGTACTTCGCCACTGTCCGTCTAGCAACCGATATTCCCTCATCTGCGAGCAGATTCGCGATTTTGCTGTCGCTCAATGGTTTGGCGGGGTTTTCGCTGCCAATCAACTTGCGGATCTTTGCGCGAACTGAGGTCGACGATTGATCTTCACCATACGCTGAGGACAAATGCGACGAGAAGAAGTATTTGAATTCAAAGACACCGCGCGGCGTGTGCATGTACTTGTTGGTCGTGACTCGTGAAATCGTGGATTCATGCATACCGATCTCTTCGGCAACGTCGCGTAGCACCATCGGCTTCATAGCTTCATCGCCGTGCTCGAGAAAATCGGTTTGCCGGGATACGATGCAGGTCGCCACCTTCATCAGTGTTTCGTTACGGATCTCAAGACTGCGAATAAGCCAACGCGCCTCCTGTAACTGGGTGCGTAGAACGGCGTGATCACCGCTGCCGCGAAGCAGGCGCGCGTATTGTTGATTTACTGACAGGCGCGGAACTCCGGTGGGGCTGATTTCGACCTGCCATCGACCGTCGACTTTGCGCACGAATACATCGGGAATGACATACTCTGCGGCGGCCGGACTGACTGCGAGCCCCGGTTTCGGATTGCAACTCTTGACCAGCGCCAGCGCGTCGTGAAGGTCTTCTTCGGATGTTCTAAGAGTACGACGCAATTCACCGTAGTCACGGTTAGCCACGAGATCGAGTTGGCTTCTTGCGATTTCAATCGCGAGTTTCAGACCAGGCGTCTCGCCGTCCAATTGCTGCAATTGCAGTTCGAGACATTCGGGAATCGAGCGCGCAGCTACACCGATCGGATCCAATCGTTGCACTTTGAGCAGCGTTTCTTCGACTTCCTGATCGGAAACGTCGGTGTCTTCATCGAGATAGGCGGCGACCTCGTCGAGGCTGACACTCAGATAGCCGTCGTCGCTGATCGAATCGATAATCGCTTCGCCTATCAGAGCTTGGCGCGGCGTAAAATCTTCCATCTCGAGTTGCCAGAGCAGGTGTTCGCGCAGAGTCTGCCCCGATTCGTCAGCGAACTCCGTGATCGGTCGGCCTTCGCCATTCCATCCACCATCTTGGATCTGCTGATCGGCACGTGTTTGCCAGCTGTCCTCGGCTCGGATGGTTTCAACTTCTGCCGTCGTCTCGCCACTGGTTTGTGGAGCATCGGGCAGATCTTCCATCTCGAGCATGATGTTTTCTTCGAGCGCGTCCTGGATTTGCGCATTGAGATCCAGAACGGGTAGCTGCAACAACCGAATCGCCTGCTGCAGCTGCGGCGTCATCGTCAGGCTTTGTCCGAGTTTTAACTGCAGTGAAGGTTTTAACATGCGATGAAATATGCCTAGAGTTTGAACTCCTGTCCGAGATACACCTCTCGTACGTGATGATTCTCGAGTATCTCTTCCGGCGAGCCTGAAGCAATCAAACTGCCGTCACTCAGTATATAGGCTCTGCCACAAATTCCGAGTGTTTCCCGGACATTATGGTCAGTGATTAGCACGCCGATTTCACGTTCACTCAAGTGTTTGATAATGCGCTGGATATCGAGCACCGAAATCGGGTCAACGCCGGCGAAAGGTTCATCGAGCAACACGAATAGAGGGTTTGCCGCCAATGCACGAGCAATTTCGACCCGTCGTCGTTCGCCGCCGGACAAACTAATGCCTAGACTCGCTCGAACATGGCCGACATGTAACTCATCGAGCAGATTTTCAAGTTCCTGCTCGCGGCCTGCCTGATCGAGATCTTCACGGACCTCGAGAATGGCGAGAATGTTCTGTTCGACCGTCAGCTTGCGAAAAATTGACGCTTCCTGCGGCAGGTAGCCCAGTCCGAGTTTGGCCCGACGGTGCATTGCATGTGCGGTCAGGTCCTGACCATCGAGCAAGATTGTGCCTTTGTCAGCCGACACCAATCCAACAATCATGTAAAACGCGGTGGTCTTGCCGGCGCCATTTGGTCCTAGCAGACCAACAACTTCGCCGCTTTTTATTTCCAGAGAGAGGCTTTTTACGACTTTGCGGAGTTTATAGCTCTTCGAGATTTCCTGAACACTGAGGATGCTCATGGATTGTCAGTACCGGCGTCTGCATCGATCTGCGGCAGATCCTCACCACTCGGTGTATAGGTTATCTTGACCTTCTCGTCGCCATCGCCAGATGACTGCGCATTGATGCGCTGTTCGTCAATGTTGTAGACCAGAAAGCTGGACGAAATCTGGTTGCCGCCTTCAGTAATGACGGCATTTTCCGAAAATTCGACGATGCCTGTCGTCAGGTCATACTTGAGCAAGCCTGCTTCGGCATAGGTGATTTCGTCGCTTCCCAGGCGCCGCAACTCAAATGTTGCCGGCGAGCCCTGAATCGTTGCCAGCTGTAATGTGTTGTTGTCGAATTTTAGATCGGCTGAGTCGCATTCAATGTGACCGTTGTCGACGTCAATCGTGACATTGCCTTCAAATCTCCAGATTGCATCTTCGAAATCGAGTTTGGTTGCCTGACCTTCGTCGGCTTCAATGCCAATATTGCCCTGTGTTACGCGCAGGCCACGGAACAACAACAGTGAGTTCTTACCGTCGTAATCGGTCGAATCTGCGTCGACCGTGATCGGCAGGCGTGCGTCGATCACCTGTGCCATGGAGATAGTTGGCAGTAACAACAACAGAAGTAGGGAGCGCTTAATCATCAATAATGTTCAATAGTGCTCAAGGCACGAATTTTCCGTTCACATTGGACTTGAGTTGCAATTGATTCGCTTTCAGCGATGCTAGCATGCCAGTCGCCGTCAAGCTGCGCGCGCCTATCCGTATTTGTACGCGCTGGTCCGTTTCTGCCAGATAGCCTTCGGGGTCCAGTTCGAGATATTGCGTGCGTATTTCGGTTTCATTGCCGGCAAATCCCTCACTACTGACCGCGCGAACGTGGCCACTCAATCGCACACGTTGTTCACCTTGATTAATAAGCGCAGAGTCTGCATTGACGATCCAGGGAACGTCGCTGGTCGGCGAGTAATTAATAAGTACATCGGTGAATGCGATTTGTTCATCGCCTGTTTGTTCGGCATGCCTGGCTTGAATTTCATACAACAGGCTGCCATCCGGACCGGTGCCCAGGATTCGGGCCGACTTTAAATAATAACCGCGATGCGTCGACTCGAGCAGCGGGTCGGCGTCATCATCGGCATTGTTCTGTCGTGCAAGATACCAACTGCCCAATGCGGCAGCTGTCAGGATTGCGGTGACAGCTATGTTTCGCGGGCTCAATTTAATGCCCGCTTGCGCGCACCCAATACTCGGTCACACACTTCGCGCACTGCGCCATATCCGCCGTGCGCCTGCGTTGCATAGTCGCACTGCTCATGCACCTCGCGAACCGCATTCGCAACAGCGAAAGAAAAGCCAACCTTTGTTAGTAATGGCAAATCCGGAACATCGTCGCCGACGTAGGCGCATTCGGCATCGGTGATGCCCAGTTCAGCGGTGATGGCATCGAATGCCGCGATTTTATCGCCGCAGCCCTGGACTACGTGTGTAACGCCGAGTTCGTCCATGCGTTGTTGAACTGCAGCAGAACTTCGCCCGCTGATGACCGCAACTGCAACGCCCGCGTCAAGTAGACGCCGGATGCCGAAACCGTCCTGTGTTGAAAATGCTTTCGATTCGATGCCGTCATTCGACAGGTAGAATCGGCCATCGGTAAATACGCCGTCGATGTCAAAGGCAACAAGACGAATACCGGCAAGAGCGTTATCAGGATTGTCGCTGCTCACATGATGCCTGCGCGAAATAAGTCGTGGATATTCAATGCACCGACAAGACGACGCTCTTCGTCCGAGACAAGCAATGACGTAATCTTGTTCTCTTCCATAAGCAATACGGCTTCGGCGGCGAGTACGTCGGCTGAAATTGTCTTGCAGCCTGCGTGCATCACTTCATCCATGCGGGTCGCGCGCACGTCGGCGCCCTCGTCAAGTGCGCGGCGTAAATCGCCATCGGTGAAGATGCCGAGAATACGACCTTGTTCATCGGTGATCGCGGTCATTCCCAGACCTTTCTGTGTCATCTCCAGCAAGCCATCCGTCAAGCTGACCTCCGGCGTGACAGTTGGCATTGCATCGTCCGTACGCATTACGTCTGCGACCCGCAGTAACAGACGTTTGCCGAGACTGCCGCTCGGATGTGACATCGCGAAGTCTTCCGCGGTAAAGCCGCGAATCTCCAGAAGCGCAACAGCAAGTGAATCGCCCATCGCCAACGTTGCTGTGGTGCTCGCGGTTGGAGCGAGATTCAGCGGGCAAGCTTCTTCGCTCACACTGACGTCCAGGTGCACGTCAGCTGCTTTGGCGAGCGTTGAATTCGGATTGCCCGTCATCGTGATAAGTTTCGCGCCCATGCGTTTGACGAGCGGCAGGATCGTCACCACTTCGTCGGTCTCGCCGGAATAGGAGATGGCCAGTAGTACATCCTGTTTGGTGATCATTCCCAAATCACCGTGGCTTGCCTCACCCGGATGTACGAAGAACGATGGTGTGCCGGTGCTTGCCAGGGTCGCCGCGATCTTGCCGCTGATATGCCCGGATTTGCCCATGCCGGTGACGACAATGCGACCTGGCGTGTCGATACACAATTGGCAGGCGTCGACAAAGGCGTCGTCCAGCCGTTCACGCAATGCCGCAACGGCGCGTGCCTCGATATCGAGAACCTCGCCGGCCAGCGCGATAAGTTGTTCTTTTGTCAGTTTGTCTGCCAAGAGCAGGCCCCGGGCGGTGATCGTTAGTGCATTCTAACGTTTTGCAGCACGACGTAGGTATCGTAAGCAATAAATGCAGCCAACAGGGCAGCACCTTCGATTCTCGATAGCTCGCTCTTGCCGTCGTAATCATACGTCATGGCGAACAAAACCAGGGTAAATGCGACCATGACGAAGATATGTAATGACAGCACCGACTGCTGTACGCCCATCGGAGAAATTGTCGCTGCAACGCCAATAACCGCAAGCAAATTGAATATGTTCGAACCCACGATGTTGCCGATGGCGAGGCCATATTCACCTTTGAGGGCACTGACCATAGAAACAGCGAGCTCGGGAAGGCTGGTGCCGAATGCGACCAGCAAGATGCCGATGACAACGTCGCTGACCTGATAATACTCTGCTATCGATATCGAACCTTTGACCAGCAGATGCGCGCCCAATAACAGTGTGACCAAACCAAAGATGAGCCAAAAAATCGCATTCGACATTTTGACGTCTTTAGGAATCTCCGCTTCATAGTCTTGTTGAATCGGATCCGAGGGTGCTGAGCGAATTCCCAATCGCGCAAGCCAGATCATGACTATAACGAGCCCGGTCAGCATGACCAGCCCGTCGATGCGACTCAAATACGAGTCGAGAAACAGCGACACGGTAAGCAGCGAGACTGCCAACAGCGCGGGCATCTCGCGTCGCAAAGTCGCCGAGCGCAGCTCAATTGGCCGAATAATTGCGACGACTCCCAAAACCAGTCCAATATTCACAATGTTGGAGCCGATGGCGTTACCAAATGCCAATCCGGGTTGGCCCTTTACAGAGGCGAAGACGGATACGAGTATTTCTGGTGCAGAGGTCGCGAAGGCGACAATTGTCAGGCCGATTAGTATGGGCGCGACACCCAGGTTGCGAGCTGCCGCCGCGGCGCCGTGCACGAATCGATCTGCCCCCCAGATTAGGAGCACAAGTCCGGCAATCACTAACAAGAAATTACTAAGAAGCATCTGGCCAAGTTCTAGGTTGACCGGCCGAAGCCGATTCGGGCCGGCTATAATACACAATCAGCGCTGTGCGTTGGGAAGCGCAGCACATTATCGGTACACTTCGCGACCTTGATCAGAACCACAGACTGATAACGATGAACCCATCCGACATAAGCCAGTTGATAGCAGCTGGATTCGAGCACGCCGACGTCAACGTCATGAGCGACGACAATACTCATTTTGAAGCAGTCGTCGTGGCGCAGGAATTCGAGGGCAAGCGACCGCTGGCGAGACACCAACTCATCTATAAGACATTGGGCACGCTTATGGGAAATGAAATTCATGCCTTGTCGATTCGGGCGTTCACGCCTGAAGAATGGCAACAGCAGGCAGGCTAGCAGACCTTGGATAAGCTCCTAATTGACGGTGGCGTTAACCTGTCGGGAAAGATCTCGATTTCCGGCGCCAAGAACGCCGCGTTGCCGATACTTGCCGGGACCTTGCTGGCCACCAAGCCAGTTACGATCAGTAACGTGCCGCATCTCAAGGATGTGACGACGACAATCGCATTGCTGCAAACGATGGGCGTGCAAATCACGATTGACGATCATATGAAGCTCGAGGTCGATGCAAGCAATGTCACGCATCGTGAGGCGCCTTACGAGCTCGTGAAGACCATGCGTGCATCAATTCTGGTGCTGGGTCCGCTGGTGGCGCGGTTCGGCGAGGCCGACGTGTCTTTGCCCGGCGGCTGTGCAATCGGTGCGCGACCGGTCAATTTGCATGTCGCGGGTCTGCAGGCGATGGGTGCACATGTGACCGTCGAGAACGGGTTCATCAAGGCGCGCGCCGAGCGCCTGCAAGGCGCACACATCGTATTCGATGTTGTCACAGTCACGGGTACTGAGAATTTACTCATGGCGGCGGTGCTGGCCGATGGCGAAACCGTGCTCGAAAACGCGGCGCGAGAACCGGAAGTCACTGATCTGGCGAATTTTCTGATCGGCATGGGCGCGAAGATAGAAGGCGCAGGCACAGGGACAATTACCGTGCAGGGCGTCGAGTCCCTGGGCGGGACCGAATACTCGGTTTTACCCGATCGTATCGAGACAGGCACCTACCTGGTCGGCGCCGCGATGACAGGCGGCAAAATTCGGGTCGAGAATACGGCGCCGGATATTCTGGAAGCCGTGTTGATCAAGCTTGCCGAGGCGGGCGCAGAGATCACGGTTGGCGACGACTGGATCGAACTCGATATGCATGGCAAGCAACCGAAGTCTGTTGATGTAAAAACAGCACCATATCCAGCATTCCCGACCGACATGCAGGCACAATTCTGCGCGATGAATGCCGTCGCCGATGGAACTGGAACGGTGACTGAGACAATTTTTGAAAATCGCTTTCAGCATGTGCTTGAGCTACAGCGCATGGGTGCTGATATACAGCTCGAGGGCAATACAGCGATTTGTAGCGGGGTGGGGCGTCTCACGGCTGCGCCGGTTATGGCCACCGACCTGCGCGCGTCGGCAGGACTGGTTCTTGCGGGACTTGCCGCCGAAGGACAGACACTGGTCGATCGGATCTACCATGTCGATCGCGGCTACGAGCGCATTGAAGAAAAACTGCTGCAGCTTGGTGCAACGATTCGCCGAGTGCTCTAAGGGTCAGGCGGTCGCTCGGTCACTATGATCTTTGCGGCAAATTCTTCTTCGTCACGCACACCGACGATGTCGACAGAGTCGCCAGGACTCGTGCCCGCAACGAGCAGGCGCGCCTGACGTTGCGAGTAGATCGGCTCGCCGTTGATCGCCAATATGACATCGCCGCGCATGAGGCCCGCCGCCTCTGCCGGACTGTTGATATACACGAAGTCGAGCAAAATACCGGCGTTGCCTTCGATGCCTCTTGCGAGGCGCTCGGCCGCTGTCAGATCCTGTTCGTCGGGCCTGAATCCCATCCAACCGCGCATTACACGGCCGTGCAATTTTAGTTCCTCAACCACGCCACGAACGAGGTCAACCGGAATTGCAAAACTAATGCCCTCGGTACCTGAGTCCTGCTGCAACACTGCAGTATTAATGCCGACCATTTCACCGCGCACGTTAATTAGCGGGCCGCCCGAATTTCCAGCGTTGATGGCCGCGTCCGTTTGTATGTAATTTTCAAACGTATTCAAATCAATTTCGCCGCGACCAGTGGCACTGACGATGCCCTGGGTTACTGATTTACTCAGTCCGTACGGATTTCCAATTGCCAATACGATGTCGCCGACGCGCACTTGTCCCGAGCTTCCGAGCGGAATGGACGGAATTTCGCCCAAATCGACTTTTAGCAACGCAAGATCGGTTTCGGCATCGACGCCGATCACCTCGGGTTCTGAAAAGCGTCCATCGCTGAATAGTACGTTGATCTCGGCGACGGCCTCGATCACATGAAAATTAGTGACGAGATAGCCTTCGGGATCGATTACGACGGCGGAGCCGGCGCTCGTTTCAATCCGAAAGCGAGGTCTTTCATCGTCAGAGGAGCTGTATTCGATCAGTCGTTTTGTATAGACACTCGCTACAGATGGTGCGCTTATTTCTACTGCATCGGCGAAACTGGCAGGTGCAATATTGCGGTTTCCGGCGATGGTTGGCAGCAAGTCCGGACGAAATAGCACGACCAAAAACGCGACCGCCAAACCGACCACGATGGATTGCAATATGAAAAGCAGTGCTGACCTGGCTCCGAACAACAAAATTTCCTTGAATATCAAGCTGTTTTGGCTGTTGATCTAGCCAAAATCCTAAAGCCCCGTGTATAATGCGCGCTCAATTTTCGCACGCTGTCCCGCCTATTCATCATCCTGACGACTAAACGAGATTGCTGCAAATCTAACAGTAACGACATAAGACAATAAACGCGCTTTTCAGCCGGGCGTATGGGAGTGCCTGATGAACGAAGACGACGTGGATCGCATAGATCGAAACCGACGTCATTTTCTTACCGTAGCGACTGTGGCGACTGGTGTAGTCGGCGCTGGTCTGGCTACGTATCCATTTTTAGCTTCGTTAAAGCCGAGTGCGCGAGCACAAGCTCTGGGTGCTCCGGTTGAGGTGTCTATTGGATCACTGCAGCCGGGTGAAATGGTGCGTGTTTTGTGGCGCGGCAAACTGATTTTTGTCCTCCGCCGGACCGCGGCCATGCTCGAGCTTCTTCCTGAGACTATCGACGAGCTCAGAGACCCGAATTCGGAGGTTGCTGAGCAACAGCCTGCCTATGCAGCCAATGACACCCGAGCAGTACGGCCTGAATACCTGGTCGTCGAGGGATCGTGCACGCATCTCGGTTGTGCCCCTATTGAAGATTTCGATTTGCGCCCAAGTGATAACTGGAACGGCGGATTTTTCTGTCCTTGTCATGGTTCCAAATTTGACCTGGCCGGACGTGTGTACAAGGGTGTACCGGCACCGACTAACTTGCGCGTTCCGCCGTATCGATTTGTCCGTGATGACCTGATCCTGATCGGTCAGGATACAGGAGCAGCCTAATGTCCAGAATCGAAGCAGAGGTTGGCAAGCCACAAGGCGGGTTCATGAAGTGGATCGATGATCGTTTTCCGTATACGGAAACGATGAAGCTACACATCACCGAGTATTACGCTTCAAAGAACTTCAATTTTTGGTATGTGTTTGGCGTTCTTGCAACCGTCATTCTTGTCATACAAATATTTACCGGCATATTTCTGACGATGAACTACAAGCCATCGGCAGACGAGGCCTTCGCGTCGGTCGAATACATCATGCGCGATGTCGAGTGGGGCTGGTTGATTCGTTACATGCACTCTACCGGTGCATCATTCTTCTTTATCGTCGTTTATCTACATATGTTCCGTGCGATGTTGTACGGGTCTTATAAGAAGCCGCGCGAGCTAATCTGGCTGATCGGCATGCTGATCTTCTTCGTCCTGATGGCCGAAGCATTCGCCGGTTATCTGTTGCCCTGGGGCCAGATGTCGTATTGGGGTGCACAAGTCATCATTTCGCTGTTTGGTGCTATCCCGGGCATCGGCGAGGCATTGGTGGAGATCATTCGCGGCGACTATTCAATCTCGGATATCACGCTAAACAGGTTCTTTGCATTACACGTCATCGCGTTACCGCTTGCATTGGTCGGCCTCGTCTTTGTGCACATTGTTGCACTGCATCATGTTGGCTCGAACAATCCAGACGGAATCGAGATAAAGGAAAACAAAGGTCCGGATGGTGTACCACTGGACGGCGTAGCGTTTCACCCCTATCACACCACCAAAGACCTGGTAGCGATAATAATTTTCCTGATCCTTTTCGCAGGTGTCATGTTCTTCGCACCGGAAATGGGCGGTTACGCCCTCGAGTACGCAAACTTCGAACCGGCGAATTTGAAAGCGACTCCGGAACACATTGCGCCGGTCTGGTATTTCACGCCTTTCTACGCAATTCTTCGCGCCGTCCCTGACAAGCTTTGGGGTTTCATCTTGTTCGGAATGTCCGTGTTCTTGCCGGTTCTCCTGCCGTGGCTCGATCGTGCACGCGTGAAGTCAATTCGCTATCGAGGCTGGATATACAAGTCGGCATTGATGATTTTTGTCGTCACCTTCATAGCGCTCGGTTGGCTCGGAGTGCAGCCCGCAGAAGGAGCCTACGTTCTTGCCGCAAGAATATTTGCCGGTATTTACTTCGCGTTTTTCTTATTGATGCCGTATTACACGACCATCGACAAGACCAAGCCAGTGCCGGACAGGGTGGTTTAGTAATGAATAGATTAGCGAAACTAACCGGGGTCGTCACATTTGCAGCAATGCTTGCCGCATCGCCAGGCATGGCGGCAAGCGGGGGCGCTGAACTGCAAAAGGCCGATATAGATCCGAGCGGCATTCCGTCGTTGCAACGCGGCGCCAGAAATTTTATGAATTACTGCTCAGGTTGTCATTCGGCGCAATACGTTCGTTTCAATACGATCGGCAAGTACCTGGAATTGTCTGAAGACGATTTGGTCGAAAATTTGATGTTCAACGCTGATAAGACCTTCGAGACCATTCGGGCGACAATGCCCGCCGAAGATGCCGAGCGTTGGTACGGTACCGCGCCGCCGGATCTGTCATTGATGGCGCGTTCCAAGGGGACCGATTACATCTACACCTTCCTCAAGAGTTTTTATCTGCAGGAAGCGAGCCCGACAGGCGTCGACAATATTGCAATGCCTGCGACCAGCATGCCGCATGTCTTGTGGGAACTGCAGGGCTATCAGAAAGCGGTGTTCTCTGAGCACACTGAGGCCGGCGAAACTACGTTACATTTTGACGGCTTCGAACAGGTGACGGAAGGCTCGCTGGATGCAGACGACTATGATGATTTCGTCCGCGACACCGTCAATTTTCTGACCTTCATCGCAGAGCCGATTCGATCCGAACGGCGCAAAATCGGCACCTGGGTGATCATGTATCTGCTGGTGTTTCTGATCATCGCATACATGCTTAAGAAACAGATCTGGAAAGACGTTCACTGATCACGCCGATCAGCGTCGACAATAAGAAATTTAAGGAAAACCATGATGGCAGTTATCGCCAATAGACGTTCTGTAATGACCCTGTTCTCCAGGCCGACCGATATTCACAGCCATCGGACTCGACTGGTCCTGGCTGAGAAGAACATCAACATCGAAATCTCCAGCGTATTGGGGCCCGATCTACCTGAAGATCTGATGGACCTGAACCCTTATCACACGGTACCAACGCTGGTAGATCGTGATCTGACATTGTATGACTCGCGCGTCATCATTGAATACCTTGACGAGCGATTTCCGCACCCGCCATTGATGCCGGTTGATCCGGTTATGCGTGCTCAGTTTCGATTGGCGCTATTTCGCATCGAAACTGATTGGTATTCGATTGCTGAAGAAGCCGAGTCAACGGGCGACGGCAAACTAAGCAGTAAGTCGCGAAAATTGTTGCGTGAGAGCATTTTACAAAGTACTGAGTTGTTTGGTGCGCGACCGTATTTCCTCAGTGACGAGTTTTCTCTCGTTGACGCGAGCATTGCGCCGATATTGTGGCGTTTGCCAGTGTACGGTATCGACCTTGGCAGCCAGGCCGAGCCCATCGAGAAATATATGACGCGTGTATTCGCGCGCCGCTCGTTCCAACAAAGCATGACGGAGCTCGAACAGGAAATGCGTCTGTAAGCCTTAGACCGACACTATTCTCGCGCCAGCTTATGTAACGAACAGCCATGCGACCGCAAACAATGATAAGCTTGGTGCTTGGAGTTCACTGGCCGGGCTTAAAACAAATTGAATAATCCAAGCCGTTCGAAAAGACCCTACCTGATCCGGGCTATGCATGAGTGGATGGGGGACAACGGGCATACTCCACACATCGTTGTAGATGCGAGCGTCGACGGCGTTAGCGTGCCACGCGAACATGTGAAGGATGGCAAAATCATTCTGAACATAAGCGAAACGGCCGCACATAATCTAAAGCTCAACAATGACGCGATCAGTTTCCGTGCACGCTTTTCCGGCGTGCCATTCGACGTCTGGGTGCCAATGCGATCAGTACTTGGTATTTATGCGCGGGAAACAGGTCAGGGCATGATCTTCTCGCACGATACCGATTCTTCGACGGAACAAGCAGTGCAACAGACCGCGGACGTCGAAACGCCTCGGCAGCGGCCACATCTGCGGCTCGTCAAATAGTCTGATCTAGAGTCTCGTGTCGGCGGGACGAAACGCGTCACGAATCCAGGAAATCGAAGGCTCGCCGCGAGCGTCCGCGTCGATACCAACAACATCGAACCGAACTGGTGAATTGGCGAAGCGCTCATTCCAGGCCAGAAACAGCGCTGTCGTACGCAATATCTTCTGTTGTTTGCGCCTGTCGACGGTGTGGCTTGCTGCAACGAATGAATGGGTGCCGCGAAACCGAACCTCGATGACGACCAGGCAATTGCCGTCTTGCATGATCAAATCGAGTTCACCAAGGCGACAATGAAAATTTCGCTGTACAGGCGTTAGCCCTTCTTGTTGCAGGAAGCGCTGTGCGAGGCTTTCTGCGTTATCCCCTATAGCTCGCTTGTCGCTTCGAACCACGATTCATCGTCTGCAATTTCAGGCTCGAGCACCTCTGCATCGTCACTGATGTCCTGAATAGGGCCGCCCGGCAACTCGATCTCCGGCATAGCAATCGGCTCACCACGTTGGAATTGTGCCCATGCCAGCCGCCGCCGAACTCGGCCGTCGGAATCGAGGTACAAGCGACCCGTAGCGCCATCGATTTCCTGCATGTCACCGGTTCTAGCCGCGAATAGCCCTGCGATCAATTGGTAGGCGTCGTAGCCCATAGCGTGCAACCGACCCAATCGGCGTTCGTCCGGAAAATATTCGCCGTAGATACTAGGCAAATGTTCGATCCATGCATGCGGTGCGATGACCCAAGGCGTATCCGCAAACATGATGCCGTTGAGGTCGCTATTGGAGCGGCCGTCCAGCGCATAAATCGACGACGTCGAATAGGCCGGGATGTCGCCCGAATAGTGAAACTTCAGCTGCGACTTCAGGAGGCGACCAGCCGGCGCGTCGGCCGCGAGGAAAACGAAATCCGTGTCCTGGCGGCGGCGCGGATCGAATTGGAGTGGCGCACCGATATTTGCGCGCAGACGCTGATAGCGTCTTACACTGCCCGACAACGCCATCAGGTCTTCGATCGTATTCGAAAAATCCTGGTTCGCCGGGGTATAGCTCCGGTAGTCGACCATTGTGCCGCCCAGTGATTCGAATTCGCTGGCGAAGCTGGATAGAACGCGACGGCCCCAATCATTGTTTGGCACGAGCGCAACGCCGCGCACATGTCCGTCACTGATGGCGCGTAATGCGGCGCTGCGTGCTTCATCCTCGGGCGCCAATGCAAACTGGTACAAGCCCGGTGGCGCGAGCATTTCTTCAGGCAGATAGTTCAGCGTAAGCACTGGGACCGGAACGAGAATATCGTTTGCCAATGTGACGACACTGTTTCTCAGCAACGGCCCAATAACAAATTCTGCGCCGTCGGCAACCGCGGTCGCATAAGCTGCACTCGCGCCGCCTTCTGTGTTGACGTCATACACGCGTATTGATTGATCGTCATCCAGACCTTCAATCGCCGCGAAATAAGCACCCATGAAACCGTTCTGGACCGCTTGGCCAGCTCTGGCCGTGCGACCAGACAGAGGCAGCAGCAATGCGATTTGATGCGGGTAATCGAGAATCAGCTCGCTCGGTAAATCGAGTTGTTCAATGACCGTCATAGCAGGGTGGCCGCGGTGGCCCTCGCGCCATCGAATTGCTCCGTTGATCCAACCAATGCCTTGTTGGCCAGTCGATGCAGCCAGTGAACCCAGTGACAACCAACCGCGCGTATTTTCATCAAGCGCTAGCTGAGCACTTGCACGCAGCAACCTCGGATCACTAACCAGTAGCGACTGCCACAGGTGATTTCGGTTGGCTTCGATATCGCGCCGGCCTGATAGCATTGACTCGCGCTGAGTCATCAGCTCGACCGCTCTAGCCGGGTCTTGTTTTTGTACCCATGCGTCGGCGCGCAGAGCATCAACCCGCAGTCGCCGCTTGCGCGTTAGCGACTCTCGACTCATCGTCTCAAGAATGTACAGCGCGTCATCAGCCGCACCGTCGTACAGCATCAAAGTCGCAGAATTCGTACGCCAGAGATTGCGTGTTTGGGCATCGCTGGGTTGTGCTACGCCGGCAAAGACGTCGCCTGCCCGGGTGGCATCGCCGGCATCCAGCCATTGCTCGACAGCCAGCAGCGTTAGCCGGTCGCTGGCAGGACCTAGAGCCGTAGCTGCAAGATCGGTATAGATAGCGGCAGCGCCGCGATGGTCGCCGTTTTGTGCGAGCCGCTCAGCGCGACCTTCACCCGGTGTGCCACCGAATCCGCCGCCGGTCGTCTCGCAGGCGCCCAGTGTCACTGCGGCCAGCAACACCAAGGCGATCTTTAGTAAAGAGTATTCAACCCGGGCTGGATGTGTCAGAGTTTTTAATTCATTCATCGGCAAAGCAAACGGTCCTGTATGAGCGGCACATTATTTGTAGTGGCAACGCCGATTGGCAATCGGGAAGATCTGTCGCCTCGGGCACGCCAAACGCTCGAACACGCGGACCTTATTGCCGCTGAGGATACCCGGCACACCGGTCGATTACTATCGCATTTCGGCGTCAAAACACCACTTTTTGCGCTGCACGACCACAATGAAGAGCAGGTTGTTGCGCGCCTCATCGAGGATCTGCGTAGCGGTAAGTCTGTCGCGCTGGTTAGTGACGCGGGGACACCGTTAATCAGCGATCCGGGCTATCGACTGGTCGCAGCGGCGCACGCGGCAGACATTCGAGTGACACCTATTGCAGGGCCCAGCGCGATTACGGCGGCGTTGTCGGCGGCTGGTCTGCCGACAGATCGATATTGTTTTGAAGGCTTCCTGCCCGCAAAGAAAAAGGCGCGTCGCGAGCAACTGGCCAAGCTCGCCAGCGAACAGCGCAGCCTCGTGTTCTTCGAGTCCGTGCATCGCATTCGGGATTGCCTGGACGACATGGTCGCGGCCTTCGGCGCGGGCCGCCATGCTTTTGTTGGTCGCGAGTTGAGCAAGATGCACGAGCAATGCGTACAGGCGACGCTCGCCGAACTACTCGCACAAGTGGACGAAGGCGATATTCCGTCGAAGGGAGAATTCGTCGTGATCGTGTCGGGCAATGCTGAGACAGAATCAATGTCGCTGGATGTCGATCAAATGCTCGTCGACCTGGCTGAACATGTGCCTCCCAAAGTCGCGGCAAAAATTGCCGCGAATGCGTCCGGGCAAAGCCGCAACAGTCTCTATCAGCGCTTGCTGACGCTGCACGATCGTAAGTAGCGCGTTTGCGAGCCCGAGGCCGGCGCCGAGATTCTGTCAAGAATTGTAAAGTCTGCAGCGCGAGCATCAATGCATCAGGTAGAGTCAGATGCATCGTTCAACATTGAGATGCTCGAGAAAAAGTTTATGCGCAGATATCCTAATTTCACCGTCCGCCGTTTCTTGTGTTCCATGCTGGTCGTGCTGCTCCCAGCGGCAGTCAGCAATGCGCACCATTCTTTTGCGCCGTACGATATTTACAATCCCATCGAAATTACCGGCGTGGCAGAGGCTTTTCCATGGCGACGCCCGCACCCAATTCTCACTGTCGTCGATGATAAAGGCGTGAGCTGGCAAATCGAGGTGCCCTCGAGAGGCTGGGACCGGGCAGAGATCCCGCACGACGCCATCGTAGAAGGGGACAAACTCAGAATTCGCGGCTTCCCGGCTCGCAATGGCTCAAACAAAATGGCCCTGAGCGGTTTTGAAGTGCACGGCACGTACCACACCGTTCGTGACACCATCAATCAGCGGTCTGCGGTTCAGGCAGCCGAAGCGATCGAAAGTGGGGAGTCACTCGAATCCGCGATGGAGAAGTATGACAAGCCGAGTGAACCCCGCGAAGGGCGCGAAGGTCGCCCTGAAAGACCGCCCGAATCGCAGCCGGAATAGACATTTCGCTCATTAGCCGTTCCCCGCCCACGTCTAGGGTGTAGAATCCGCCGTCCAAGAAAGTCGGAGTCGGCCAGGCAATCGCTGCAGTGCTCGTCATTGCAGAGGAAAGTCCGGGCTCCTTCGGACGAGGCGCCAGGTAACGCCTGGAGGGCGCAAGCCCATGGAAAGTGCCACAGAAAATAAACCGCCGGGCTTGCCCGGTAAGGGTGAAAAGGTGCGGTAAGAGCGCACCGCGCGACTGGCAACAGCTCGCGGCACGGCAAACCCCGCCTGGAGCAAGACCAAATAGGGGAGTACGCAGCTTGCTGCACCGTCGGTTCCGAACGGGCTCCCGGGTAGGTTGCTAGAGGCAGTCGGCGACGGCTGTCCCAGATGAATGGTTGTCCTCGACAGAACCCGGCTTATTGCCGGCTCCGTCTTTCTTGATCCTTCCAGTAATAACCTTTAAAATCAAAGAGTTAGATTGATTCGTGCGCGTTGCTCCGAAACACTTCGCTTCAGACGCGAAAATGAGGCCCTGTCTGCGTTTGACGACTCGATTTTCAGTCTTTGTCGAAGAAGCAGCTGTAAGCGCATGATTTTCCTTGCGCCAGCAGTGCCACAATTTGCCCGATTTCGGCCACCGATAAGTCCCTAAGTCCCTGTACAACAACAAATAATTGCCATTGCTTATTGACGCTCCTGAGGCCCCGACCTTATAGTGTTGAAAAGTGGATAAAAGTGGGAGGAAATGGGCATCTTGCCCGGGATTCGCGCCAGAAGAGCGGAGCCGGGGCCGTCCGCATCGCTGTGTTTCGAGGGGCCACCAAA
>JBPCYB010000004.1:0-7633 GCA_051007995.1 Woeseiaceae bacterium
GTGGTCTGAATACAGAAGGCGTTTTGCCGGGCAAGATGTCCGTACTGCGGCGTGCCGCTAAGTTGCGGCGCACGCTTGAATCGCGGACGACGCCGACAGCGCTGGACGCACTCGATTGGGTCAATGCCTACGCCATCGCTGTCAATGAAGAAAATGCAGCAGGCGGACGAATCGTAACGTCACCGACCAATGGCGCGGCCGGCATCATTCCGGCGGTCATGATGTATTACCAGCGATTCATTCCCGACGCTTCGGATGAGGGCATTCACAAATTTCTTTTAACGGCAGGCGCGATTGGCATTTTGTACAAAGTTAATGCATCGATATCGGGCGCCGAGATGGGCTGTCAGGGAGAGGTCGGTGTCGCTTGTTCCATGGCGGCCGCGGGGCTGGTCGCAGCCCTGGGAGGATCCAATGACCACGTCGAAGAAGCCGCTGAGATTGGCATGGAACACAACCTGGGTCTGACTTGTGATCCGATCGGCGGATTAGTGCAAATTCCCTGTATCGAACGCAACGCGATGGGTGCTGTTAAGGCGATCAACGCTGCGCGGCTTGCGATGCATGGCGATGGGACGCACAAGGTCACGCTGGATCACGTCATTGAGACAATGCGCCAGACTGGTCTGGACATGTCGTCAAGTTACAAGGAAACCTCGCAAGGCGGCCTAGCTGTCAACGTCCCCGAGTGCTAGCTTCGGATAATCGTACTTGAGCAGTTGAGTTGTTGGGCGCTCATACAGGTTCCAGTCGTCCTGTTCAAAAGTGACAGAAACGACTCCCGCGGTCGGCAAATTGTTGGTTAGACCAGGCGACAGGTAATTTGCGAAAGTTGTCAGCCCTGGATTGTGACCGACGAGCAACACATTATTGAACTCCGCATCCTGTGCCACGAGCACGTCAAGAATGTCGTCCAGCGATGCGAGGTAGAGACTGTTTTCTTTTTGCAGGAATTCGATCGGGTAGTTCAACTCCTGTGCCAGAATTTTCGCGGTTGTCCATGCACGAACAGCCGGGCTGCTAAGAATCAGCGACGGTCGAATTTCGGCAGCGACAATTCGTTTGCCCATTATCGGGGCGTCGCGTTCGCCGCGATTGTTCAGTGGGCGATCGCGATCGCTGAGATTGCCATCTTTCCAGCTAGATTTTGCGTGTCGGACCAGTGTCAGTGTCTTCATGCTTACTACACCTACATCAGGCCTGTTTGTAATCGTGCCTCGTCCGACATCATTGACTGATTCCATGGCGGGTCAAATACCAATTCGACTGAGACATCGGCGATGGTCGGGATTACGGCGATTTTCTCCTGCGCATCCTGCACGAGTATCTCGCCCATTCCACAGCCTGGCGCTGTCAGGGTCATGTCCACCCGGACCGAGCGCTCACCGTTGCCGAGCGGTGTAATGTCACACCGATAAATCAGTCCCAGATCGACAATATTGACCGGAATCTCGGGGTCGTAGCACGTCTTCAGTTGTTTCCAGATGACTTCTTCAATATCGGAGTCGGACGGGTTGTCAGGTACGGCCGGCGGCGGCTCGGGTTCCTTACCCAAGGCATCGGCATCGGCTCCTGCAATTCGAAAAAGATTACCTTCGACATAAATCGTGAAGCTTCCGCCCAGCGACTGGGTGATAAATCCGGCCGTGCCCTCGCGCAGCAATAATTCCTCGCCCGCCGGGATAATGACGGCTCTGACATCGCGTTCTAAGGCAAAGGCTTCGTTGGTGTGGCCGAACATTGCTGGGTCTACTCCGTTGAAACAGGCTTGGCCTGATTTTGAATCGCTGAATGTAACGCGTGCCAGGCAAGCGTCGCGCATTTTACACGCGCTGGAAATTCGCGCACACCATCGAGTGCATGAATTTTGCCAAGATCAACTGCTGTCGTGTGGTCGCTGCGGCCGGTCGTCAGGTGCTCGGTGACGGCGGCGAAGGCAATAAGCGCATCCTGGACCGGTATGCCAATGACCGTGTCAGTAAGCAATGACGCCGACGCTACTGAAATCGCACAACCCGATCCCTCGAAAGAAGCATCAACGATATTCTCGTCCGTATCCAATTGCAGATAGAGCCTGAGCTTGTCGCCGCACAAAGGATTAATGCCTTCCGCAGTATGTGTGGCGGCAGCGAGTTTTCCGAAATGTCGTGGGCTCCGCGAGTGATCAAGAATCAGTTCGCGATACAGATCGCGCAATTCGTCTTTGCCCTGAATATTCACAGCGTTCATGAAAAAATCTGCTTGGCCTTTTGCAATGCAGCAACGAGTTGGTCGACATCATCCGTGTTGTTGTACAAGGCGAGTGACGCACGCGCAGTGCCAGGTACGGCGAAGTGCTCCATAACCGGCATCGCACAATGATGGCCGGTCCGAATGGCGATGCCCTGGTGATCGAGAATCGTGCCGAGGTCATGCGGATGGATATCGTCGAGCATGAAAGACTGCACGCTGGCTTTTTGCTCAGCAGTGCCGATGAGTCGAATGCCATTAACCGTTTGCAATTCACTCATCAGGTAACTCAGTAGATGCGATTCATGGCGGGCAACCTCATCCATACCGATAGCCTGTAAATAGTCGACTGCAGCGCCAAGACCGATGACACCGGAAATATTGGGTGTGCCGGCTTCAAATTTATACGGTAACTCGTTGTAAGTTGTGCCCGTAAACGACACCTCGAGAATCATGTCGCCGCCGCCTTGATAGGGCGGCATTTCCTCAAGCAAAGTCTCACGACCGTAGAGGACACCCACGCCGGTCGGCCCAAACATTTTGTGCGCCGAAAATGCGTAAAAGTCGCAGTCTAGATCCTGCACATCAATCGCCATGTGTGGAACACCCTGCGCGCCATCCAGCAGAACCGGTATATTCATGTCATGCGCACGGGCGATAATGTCTTTGACGGGGTTAATGCTTCCCAATGCATTTGAAACGTGCGCAATCGCGACGAAACGTACCGTCTCATCGAGCAATGCGAAAAATTCCGCGCTAACTAATTGTCCCATTTCATCAATAGGGGCTATGACAAGTTCTGCGCCAGTTTGCTCACAAAGCAGCTGCCACGGGACGATATTTGAGTGGTGCTCTAGATGGGTGATCAGAATTTTGTCGCCGCTGCCCAGTCGCGGCCGACAATAACTCTGGGCAACCAGGTTTATCGATTCGGTAGTGCCGCTTGTCAGAACCACTTCACTGCGAGCGGCAGCGTTGATGAAACTCTGCACTTTGTTACGGGCACCTTCATAAGCGTCCGTCGCGCGATGACTCAGCGTATGAACTCCGCGGTGAACATTGGCGTGATCATGGCGATGATATTCAGCAACGGTATCGATGACTAAGGCTGGTTGTTGCGACGATGCCGCGCTGTCGAGGTAAACCAGTGGCTGCCCGTTGACCGATTGATGCAACACGGGAAAATCGGCCCGGCAATTCTCGATCTCGATTGCAGGCGTCGAGTTGGCTTGAGTCTGGGTCATTTCGGTTCTCCAGCGATCAATTCAGCGACACGATTCGCGACCATCTCACTGATGGTTTCCTGAATTGACAGAATCGGCGATATGGCAACGATCTTTTGTGCAAATGCCCGCGTCAGTAAGCGACGTGCTGATGCTTCATCGAGTCCGCGTGTGCGCAGGTAGAACAACGCATTCTTATCGAGCTGACCGATGGTCGTACCATGACTTGCTTTGACGTCATCGGTGTAAATTTCAAGTTCGGGTTTGGCATCGATCTCTGCTGATTCCGACAGCAACAGGTTATGGTTTGCCTGATTTGCGTCCGTACCATCAGCACCAGCGTGCACAACAGCTTTACCGTTCCAGACGCAGCGCGACGCGTCAGTAAGGATGCCGCGATATTCCTGCTGAGATCGTGCCGGTCCGACACGATGGTCGACACGAGTGTGATTGTCTATGTGCTGCGCACCGCCCGCGAGATACAAGCCATAAAACGATGCGCTTGACTCTGTTCCGGCAAGATCAATGGCAAGATCATTGCGCACGAGGTCGCCGCCCAAATCGAACGCGGCATGCTGTAGTTGGCTATTTTGACTCAGCGTCGCCGACAATCGACCCGTCTGATTGTGCGTAGAGGCCCGGTCTTGAATGCGCACGTAACGACTCTGTGCGTTTTCCGCCAATGTGACATCAACAACGGAATTCGCGTAGTGCGCTGCCGCACCGACCGAAGCATGGTATTCAATAAAGTTCGCGCAACTGCCGACCTCTATTTCGATCTGGATGCGCGCCTGGCTGACACCAACCGCCGAATCCGCACTATCAATAACCAAAAGCCCGATTGTCCGTTCAATGTTCGTATCGGCGGCGACGCGAATAGACAGACCGTCTTGCAAGAGCGCAACGTTTAGTCCTGAAAGTGGGGCATCGATCTCGGGCATCGAACCGCTGGCGGAAAACAATTCAACATTGAGTCCGACCTGATCGAGCTCCGCGACAGTTGACGAATCGACAACACCATTACGAATCACCAGCCAATCGGCATCGAATTGCCCGGTGATCGCGCTAACCGCTTTATCTGAAACTGGCGATATGCCTGCGCCGGCGGCAAGCCATTCGTTGCTGACGTCAATGACACGTGCGAGGTCCGTGTACTTCCAATCCTCATGCGTCGTCGTCGGCAAACCATGCTGGTGAAGGTGAGCAAATGCTGCTTTGCGCGCCGTCGTCAGTCCGTCGTCGGGCATTCGCTCGACGGCCGAACGTACAGCATCGATTGCGAGGGTACGTTTCATGCGGTCGCAGCCTCTTTGAGCCAGTCGTAGCCCCTTTCTTCAAGCTCTAGCGCCAGAGTCTTGTCGCCAGAGCGGACAATTCGACCACCGGACAGGACGTGGACGAAGTCCGGTTCAATGTAGTCGAGCAGTCGTTGATAATGAGTAACCAAAACGATGCCGCGCTCGGGGTCGCGTAGGGCGTTTACACCTTCAGCAACAGCGCGTAGTGCGTCGATATCCAGGCCGGAATCCGTCTCGTCCAGTACAGCGAGGCGTGGTTCGAGCATCGCCATTTGCAAAATTTCATTGCGTTTCTTCTCGCCGCCTGAAAAACCCTCGTTGACACCACGATTCAGAAACTTCGGGTCCATATCGAGCAATTTCATCTTTTCCTTGGCCAGCTTAAGGAATTCGAAGGCATCAACTTCGCCAAGGCCTTCGTGTTTCCGTTTTGCATTTAGCGCTGCTTTCAACAGGTAGGCGTTGTTGACACCCGGAATCTCAACGGGATATTGAAAGCCGAGGAAAATTCCGCGTCGGGCACGTTCTTCGGGTTCCAGCTGCAACAGATCCTGTCCGTCATAGTCGACTGAGCCGCCCGTAACTTCGTACGCATCATTGCCGGCGATAACCTGAGCCAACGTACTCTTACCCGAGCCGTTAGGCCCCATGATGGCGTGTACCTCACCAGGCTCAATATCCAACGACAGATCGCGAAGGATTTCGCTTCCGCCTACAGTGGCCTGCAAATTCTTGATTTTCAGCATTACTTGTCCTTATCCAACCGCGCCTTCGAGGCTTACATTAAGAAGGGCCTGAGCCTCGACGGCGAATTCCATGGGTAGTTCTTTGAAGACTTCCTTACAGAAGCCGTTCACGATCATGTTCACAGCGTCTTCTTCCGAGATGCCGCGTTGCCGGCAGTAAAACAGTTGGTCTGCCGAAATTTTCGATGTCGTCGCTTCATGTTCGATTTTGGCGCTGGGATGTTTAACTTCCATGTACGGAAAAGTATGCGCGCCGCAGTTCTTGCCAATCAGAAGTGAGTCACATTGCGTGTGATTGCGCGCGCCATCTGCTTGCGGCATGACACGAACAAGCCCGCGATAGGCGTTTTGCGCATTACCGGCGGAAATGCCCTTCGAAACGATGGTGCTGCTGGTGTTACGGCCGATGTGAATCATCTTGGTGCCGGTATCGGCTTGTTGAAAATTGTTTGCAACTGCGACTGAATAAAACTCGCCGACCGAATTTTCGCCGCGCAATATGCAGCTCGGGTACTTCCACGTGATCGCCGACCCGGTCTCGACTTGAGTCCAGGAGATCTTCGAATTGGCGCCACGGCAATCGCCACGTTTAGTGACGAAGTTGTAGATACCACCGACGCCATTCTCATCGCCGGGATACCAGTTTTGTACAGTTGAATATTTGATCTCGGCGTCTTTCAGTGCGACCAGTTCTACAACAGCTGCGTGCAGTTGATTCTCGTCGCGCATTGGCGCCGTGCATCCTTCGAGGTAGCTGACGTAGCTGCCTTCGTCGGCAATAATCAGCGTACGTTCGAACTGACCGGTGTTTGCGGCATTGATGCGAAAATAAGTCGACAATTCCATCGGGCAGCGAACACCTTTCGGTATGTAGACGAACGAGCCATCACTGAATACGGCCGAGTTGAGTGATGCATAGAAATTATCGCGCTGTGGTACTACCGAGCCCAGGTACTTTTGCACGAGTTCGGGATGGTTTTGCACCGCTTCTGAGAACGGACAAAAAATCACACCGGCTTCTGAGAGTTTCGCCTTGAACGTTGTGGCGACCGATACGCTGTCAAATACGGCGTCGACAGCAACGCCTGCCAGGCGCGCGCGCTCATGCAACGGTATGCCGAGCTTGTCGTAAGTCTCGAGCAATTTCGGATCGACCTCGTCCAGGCTCTTCGGTCGGTCCGCGTCCGATTTTGGCGCCGAGAAATATGAAATGGCATCGAAGTCAATCGGCGGGTAGTGCACATGTGCCCAGGTAGGTTCCTGCATCTTGCGCCACTGCTTGTACGCCCGAAGACGCCAGTCGAGCATGAACTCCGGTTCGTTCTTGCGCGCAGATATTGCGCGCACAACATCTTCATCAAGTCCGGGCGGCAGGCTGTCGGACTCGATATCTGTAACAAAGCCGTGTTCGTAGCGTCGATTGACGAGGCTTTCGATATTGTCTGGATCAGTGGACACGTTTAGTTCTTATCCTCAATGTGTATGGGCAAGCCGCCAAACTCAAATCTTGGTACAGGAAGATTGGCGCGCAGCAGGTCGATCAGACTGACGTCTTCGAGCGCATGTCGAATAGCGATATTGATGCGCTTCCAGGAGCTGCCGACACTGCACACGTGCTCATAATTGCAATGACTGTCGCTGGCGCTGCATTCGGTGATCGAGACGGGCCCCTCCAATGCGTCAATCACATCGGCTGCACTGATCTCACGCGGGTCACGGGTCAGCTGGTAGCCACCATTGGCACCACGCGTAGAGCTCACCAGTTCTGCTCTGGCAAGCGATTTGAGCAGTTTGCTCACGGTAGGTGGGGCGATGCCCGTGGCCGCAGAGACGTCGGCAGCGCTGCAAACAACGTCCGGATCGCCCGCCAGATGGGCGAGAACGACGGTTCCGTAGTCGGTCAATTTGCTGATTCTGAGCACGGCAGATCCCCGTAACTGAGCTATAAAGGACTATTTTAGTCCTATTTATTCAGTTAGGCTAGCCCTGTACACTCCGCACTGCATTAACCATTGGAGACAGACGCTGTCTGACGCACTCATAGAGGTACGCGACCTGGATTTTTCGAGAGGGTCGCGACCCATATTCAAGAATCTGAATATCACGATCGCCCGCGGCGATATTACTGCGATTATGG
>JBPCYB010000005.1:0-65297 GCA_051007995.1 Woeseiaceae bacterium
ATTCTTTTCGGACTGGCCACGCCCACCGAGGCGGCCGGTGTCGGCGGCATGGGTGCGTTGCTGCTGGCGTTGCTGCGCCGGGAGATGAACCTCGAGCGTTTGCAGGAAATTATGCGCAGCACGCTGAAGATCAGCAGCATGGTGTTCATGATTCTGATCGGCGCTTCAATTTTTTCTTTGGTGTTTCGCGGCTACGGTGGCGACGATGTTGTACGCAGTGTACTTGAGTCACTGCCCGGCGGCGTCATCGGCGCAGTGCTTGTGGTCATGCTGGTCATGTTCTTGCTCGGGTTTGTGCTCGACTTTATCGAAATCACATTTGTGGTCGTACCAATTGTCGGCCCGGTCTTATTGGCCATGGGGCTCGATCCGGTGTGGCTCGGCATTATGATTGCCATTAATTTGCAGACATCGTTTCTAACGCCACCGTTCGGCTTTGCATTATTTTATCTGCGCGGTGTTGCTCCGCCGGAAATTTCGACCGCGCAGATTTATCGCGGAGTCATTCCGTTTGTTGCGATCCAGATTTTCGCACTCATCTTGCTCGCAATATTCCCCGAGATCGTCACGTGGTTACCGAACAAGATCTACGGGAATTAGCTCCTGGTTTCGAGATACGCCTGTTCCGTAACTTTCTGTCCGTAGGCGGACTTTTCGAGGAACGCGTAGTACGAATCCGCAATTTTTTTCGCGGCTGGATCGGCCGCGATCCATTCGGTCACTATCTCGTCGGTAATTGATCGCAGTAGATCGATAACTTCCTTTGGAAAGGTCCGCATCTCTACCTCCGGATCATCAACGAGTTGTTGCAGTGCATACGCATTGCCGTGCGTATATTCAGCAACCATGTCCGTTGTAATTGCCTGGCAGGTCGTTTCAACAATTGACTGCAGGTCGGGCGGCAATGAATCCCAGGCTTCTCTGTTAATCATCGTTTCAAGGCCCGGGCCCGGCTCGTGCCATCCCGGGTAATAGTAATATCTTGCGGCTTTCTGCAGACCGAACGACACGTCGTTGTAAGCGCCAACCCATTCGGTTGCGTCGATTGCGCCGGTTTGCAGTGAAGTAAAAATTTCAGCGCCAGGTAATGTAATGGGTATCCCGCCTGCTCGTCGCAATACCTCGCCGCCCAGGCCGGGGATTCGCATCTTGAGGCCTTTTAGATCGGCAACGCTGTTGATTTCCTTGTTAAACCAACCGCCCATTTGCACGCCCGTGTTGCCGCAGGGAATTGGATAAAGATTGAATAGCGCGTATAACTCGCGCCACAGTTCGAGTCCGCCGCCGTAATACAACCAGCCGTTGAGTTCGAGGTAATTCAGGCCAAACGGAATGGACGTAAAGAACTGCGCCGCGTCGAGTTTGCCCTTGTGATAGTAGGATGCGTCATGACCCATCTCCACGGCGCCACGACTTACTGCATCGAAAACTTCAAATGCCGGAACCAGCTCACCGCCGCCATACACCTTAATTTTTAGTCGACCGGCCGACGCCGCTTCGACTCGCGCCGCAAGATTTTCGACGCCCATGCCCATGCCAGGCAATTTTGGTGGCCAGGATGTCACACAGGACCACTCGAATCGTTCGCCTGATGCGCTCGCACCATCGGCGCAATCGCTGGTCTCGCTACTGCACGCGGCAACGCCGGCTGCGGCCGCCAGGCCGCCTACAAAATGTCGTCTTTTCACTAAGATGTCCTGTCCGTTAAGGCAAGCGAGCTAGTCTATGGGCTGCCAGCGGATAAGCAAAGCAGGAATCTGTGGCCGGCTTTTACCACTTCAGAGGCGCTATGGCGCTTTAATAGGAGATTGTGACCCACCTTTATTCACTTTCTCGAATAGTGGCGTTTATCTACAATATCTTCGATATAGTGAGTCGGCAGTGGGTAATTTTTCTAAAAAGGGCCCTGATTCAATGATCAGGGCCCAGTCCTTCCCTGGTCCGGCCGACGAGCCAGAGCCCGAAAACGCCTTCCATGGCTCATGTTTTGCGGTGTGGGTTGCCAGGAAACGCTGCGGAACCCCACCCACCGGCCGGTCGCAGCAGTTTCGCAAGTCCTTCGGCCCACTATGGCTTTCGTATCTCGTTGATGCATTAATAAAGGCCCCAGCTCGCACGAATATTGGAAAAGACCCTAGAAATGATCGGACTCCTACAGCGCGTCACTAAAGCCTCGGTATCGGTGGACGGCGAGATTATTGGCGAGATCGGTGCGGGGCTGCTGGTGCTGGTCGCCGTCCACCGCGATGACGAGGCATCGCATATCGCGCGCCTGGCCGAGCGAATACTGAGCTACAGGGTCTTTCCCGACGCCGCAGACCGCATGAACCTTAGCTTGTTGGACAAAGGCTTGGGGCTGTTGTTGGTGCCCCAGTTCACGCTCGCCGCAGACACCAAGAAGGGCACGCGCGCGAGCTTTACCCGGGCTGCGCAACCGGACAAAGCGACAGCGTATTTTGAGCAGCTTGTCATTGCCTGCAAAGAGCGGCTCGAGGTGGTTGAAACCGGGCAATTTGGCGCCAATATGCTAGTTAAGCTGACAAATGACGGACCAGTGACATTTTGGCTTGAAAGCTGACAGGTGTTGCGCTGTGACGCCGGCACGGTATTGTCTGCGCCGGCGGGTTATTATTGCGTTGAAGAATCTATACGGGGCATCGCTCCAGGAGTTTTGAAATGTTATCAGGCATAAGTTGGCCACAATTATTAGTCGTGCTGGTCATCGTGCTCGCGATTTTCGGCACCAAGAAGATTCGCAATCTCGGCTCCGATGTCGGTGACGCAGTTAAGGGCTTCAAGTCCGCGATGAGCGACGCAGAGGATGCCAAAGAGCAGCTCGACGATTCGTCATCGGGCAAATCCGCGGAGGACGCAGACTTCGACAACACACCCGTCGAAGAGACCCGCAAAGACGCATAAGTCGACCGTCGACGATGTCCGGTTTCAGTTCTCCCGAGTTTATTCTCATTCTGGTGCTTGGCCTGGTCGTGCTAGGCCCGAAGCGACTTCCTGAAATTGCCTCAAAGATCGGCGGCTGGGTCGGTCAGGCGCGCCGCATGACTCGGGTCATGAAGCGGACACTCGAAGACGAATTGCACGCCGAAGAAATAAAGAACATAGGGAAGTCGCTTAAAGACACTCCTCCCGATCCGAAAGCTGCGCCTGACTCCTCCGATCCCGCATACGACGACAGCGATTACGCTGAGGAAGAATCGGACGCTGACCACATTCCGAACGAAGACGACACGTTTTCTCCGTTACATGACGAAACGGAAGATGACTCAAAGAAAGACGAGCCCGCGTGAGCGAGACGGCCGAACAAGAAGAGGATATGGCGGAAGGCTCTTTGCTGTCGCACCTTGTTGAACTGCGTAACAGACTGATCAAAATGGTCGCGGCTGTCATAGTTCTGTTTGCCGTATTGATCCCGTTTAATCAAAAGATTTTCGGCATCGTCTCCGCGCCACTGCTGGCCGCTGTGCCCCGCGGGGAAATGATTGCTATCGGCACCATCAGCAATGTGCTCGTTCCATTCAAGCTGACTTTTTTCGTTGCGTTGATGCTCGCAATGCCCGTCATCCTGTATCAGGTGTGGGCATTTGTAGCGCCTGGTTTGTACCGCAAGGAAAAACGCTTTGCGTTCCCGCTGCTCGCATCGAGTGTTGCCTTGTTTTACATAGGCGCGTTATTCGCTTACTACGTCGTCTTTCCGCTTATTTTCGGCTTTCTTGCTTCAATAGAAATTGACGGCGCGCCGTGGGTTCCCGACATCGCGTCTTACCTCGATACGATTACATCGATCGTCTTGGCATTCGGTCTCGCCTTCGAGGTACCGATCGCAACCTTGCTGCTCGTTTGGACGGGTATCACGTCACCCGCAACTCTTGGCAAGGCGCGCCCCTATGTGTTCCTCGGAGCATTCGTCGTCGGCATGCTGCTGACGCCGCCCGACGTCATCAGCCAGACTCTGCTGGCGGTTCCTGTCTACCTGCTCTACGAAGCTGGCATCATTATGTCGCGGATGTTCGCCAAAAAAACCGAAAAAGACGCCGAACCAAGCGAGAAATAGCGGGTCAAGTAGAAAGTTACGCCTGAAATGGTGTACCGTCGCGAACCGGTTAAAACCTTCCGAAGAGAAAGGATCCCATGACTGAGACCACTGCCGATCAAGGCCAGGCCGAGATTTTCGGCCACCCACGCGGGTTGATGACCCTGTTTTTCACCGAGATGTGGGAACGCTTAAGTTATTACGGCATGCGCGCGCTGCTCGTGCTGTTCATGACCGATCAGGTCATCAATGGCGGCATGGGGCTGACAGACCGCTCGGCAACGGCTATTTACGGCATCTATACCGCGGCCGTTTACGTCGTTGCCCTGCCGGGCGGCTGGATGGCCGACAGGCTCCTCGGCGCGCAAAAGGCCGTATTCTTCGGCGGCATTATCATCATGTCAGGACACTTTGTGCTGGCAATACCGTCAACGCAGGCATTCTTTCTGGGATTGATTCTGGTTATTGCGGGCACCGGTCTGTTGAAGCCGAACGTCAGCGCTGTCGTCGGCGAGCTGTATCCGCAGGGCGATCCGCGCCGTGATGCCGGTTTCAGCCTCTTTTATATGGGCATCAACACGGGTGCATTCCTCGGGCCGCTGATTTGTGGTGGCCTTGGGCAAAGCGAGAGATTCGGCTGGCACTGGGGCTTTGCTGCCGCCGGCGTCGGCATGTTGATTGGCCTCGTACAGTTCTCATTGACCAAACACCACCTGGGTACCGCCGGCCTACATCCATCCTCGTCGGGTGATGCGGCTGTTGATGCGTCGAAACGCAAGACTGGCTGGACGTTCACTGCAGTCGGTGTTGCCGCGCTTGCTGCAGTTGTCGCGCTAGGCCTGTCCGGCGGGTTGAAGCTGGATCCGGTGCGCGTATCTGAACAATCGACGTACGTCATCGTCGGCATGGCAGTCTTGTTCTTCGCCTACGTGCTACTACTTGGCAAGCTGACCAGCATCGAAAAGAAGCGCACGATTGCGCTGATCATTCTACTGATGGGCTGTGCGATGTTCTGGTCAGGTTTTGAGCAGTCCGGAAGCTCGTTAAACTTTTTTGCTGACCGTTATACGCAACTTGATTTCTCCTGGTTCTCGATCCCGTCAACCTGGTTCCAATCAGTGAATTCGGTGTTCATCATTATTTTTGCGCCAGTCTTCGCGTGGTTGTGGATTGCCCTGGCCAAGCGCAACTTGCAACCGTCAACACCCGCGAAATTTGGTTTTGGCTTACTATTGCTCGCTTGTGGCTTTCTCGTCATGGTGGGTGCCGCAACCATTGTTGCCGACGGCGACAAGGCCATGCCGACCTGGCTGATCATGACCTATTTGCTGCACACCTTCGGTGAGCTCGCTTTGTCACCAGTCGGGTTGTCGGTTACGACCAAGCTCGCGCCGAAGCGATTTGTTGGCCAAATGATGGGCATGTGGTTCCTGGCATCTGCACTTGGCAACCTTATCGCAGGCCAGATCGCTGGCGAATTCGACGCTGAAAATGTTGCAGCATTCCCGGATCAGTATATGTCGATCGTAATGACCGCCGGCGGCGCTGGCCTGATTTTGTTGCTGCTAAGCAAACCAATGAAAAAACTCATGAGTGGAGTGGACTAAGCATGAAGAAGTACTTATTCATTCTTGCCGCAGCAACATTGCTGTCGGCATGTGGTCAGTCAGATGATGCAGGCAGTGCTGCGGCCCCGGATGCTGCACCAGAGTTGACGGCACAGGAATTTGTGGACCAGTTCAATGTCGAATACAAAGACTGGTGGCGTGAGCTGAACGCTGCGGATTGGCTAAACGCCACGTACATAAACGAAGACTCCGGCATCGTTAACTCATTGGCCAACCAGCGCTATGCCGCCTGGCATGCGGGCAAGGTTGAGGAAGCCAAGCAGTACGACGACATCGAGCTCGACGCTACGACTCGGCGAGCCCTGGATCTCCTAAAGGGCGGTGCACAGATGGTCGCTCCGAACGACGACGCCAAGCGCAAAGAGTTGTCGACGATCCTGACCGAAATGAAAGCAGCTTACGGCGCCGGCAAGTACTGCCGCAGCGACGACGACTGTCTAAGTGGCAACGAGCTCGAGCTCAAGATGAACCAGAGCAAGGACTACGACGAGCTACTCGAGTATTGGGTCGGCTGGCGCAAGATCGCGCCGCCAATGCGTGACAAGTATGAGCGTTTCGTCGAGTTGTCAAATGAGGGCGCCCAGGAATTCGGGCATGACGATCTTGGCAAGCTTTGGCAGTCAAAATACGACATGAGCCCGGCCGAGTTTGACGCGGACACTGCGCGTCTATTCGAGCAAGTGAAGCCTTTGTATGACGAATTGCATTGCCATGTGCGCGCCAAACTTGGCGAGCACTATGGTCAGGATAAAGTGCCGCAGGACGGGCCGATCCCCGCACATCTACTCGGCAACATGTGGGCACAGGAATGGGGCTTTATTTACGACCTCATGGAACCGTACCCGGGTGTGTCTGACCTCGATGTTGATGCCACGCTGAAAACCAAAAATTACTCGCCACAGGAAATGGTTCGCTCTGCCGAAGATTTCTATGTATCGCTTGGCTTCGAACGTTTGCCGGACAGTTTCTGGGAGCTCTCGCAATTCACCGCACCACGTGATCGTGACGTCGTTTGTCACGCCAGCGCATGGGTTCTGGATGCTGACGAGGACCTGCGCATCAAAATGTGCATCAAACAAACCTATGATGAACTGCGTGTGATCTATCATGAGCTTGGCCACAACTACTATCAGCGCGCCTACAATCAACAAGAGATGTTGTTTCGCGACGGCGCGAATGGCGGTTTCCACGAAGCGATTGGTGATGCCATAACATTGTCGATGACGCCCGAATATCTTGCCGAGGTTGGGCTGGTCGCATCCGCTGAACAATCGCAGCAAGCGATCATCAATCGGCAGATGCAGCAGGCGCTCGACAAAATCGCGTTCCTGCCATTCGGCAAGCTGATTGACGAATGGCGCTGGCGTGTTTTCTCCGGCGAAATATCGCCGGCCGACTACAACAAAGCCTGGTGGGATTTGCGCCTCAAGTATCAGGGCATCGCGCCGCCGGTCGAGCGAACTGAAGCAGACTTTGACCCGGGCTCCAAGTATCACGTGCCGGCCAATGTGTCATACACGCGCTACTTCGTCGCACGCATTCTGCAGTTTCAATTCCAACGCTCGCTGTGTGAGGCGGCCGGACATGAGGGTGATCTGAACGCCTGCTCGATCTACGGCAGCAAAGAGGCTGGCGCCAAGCTGCAAGCAATGCTTGAGCCCGGCGCAAGCGTTCCCTGGCAGGACACGCTCGAGAAGCTTACCGGCACACGTGAGGCCGACGCGACCGCGATCATTGATTACTTTGCACCGCTAATGGTCTATCTCAAGGAACAGAACGCAGAGCGTAGTTGCGGTTGGTAAATAGCACGACTGACAGCACGAACAATTCGCAGATCACCGCCGGCAGCGACGCTTCAAAACCGTAGCTGCCGCCGGTTTGCCAGTCGGCTCCGCTTAGCTTAGTGACAAACAGTCCTGCCTGCTCGTCGATGCCCGAGACCTCGAGTCCGAATATCGATGCGCCGGTTGCATTCCATGCGAAGTGGTAGCCGATCATCAACCACAGCGAGCCAAATCGAAACACAAGCCAAGCCATTAATATTCCGCCAATCGCGGTATACAACAGTCCCGCTGGATTGGCGCCCGGGTTGCCCGAGTGCATAAGTCCAAAAAGGACGCCGGTGATAATGATCGCTGCTATCGGGTTTAGTCCGAGTGCGAATTGTCGTAACAAATAGCCGCGCAAAACCAACTCTTCCCAGGCTGCCAATACAAATGTCGCCAGGAGCGACGGCAATAGTATGTGCAATGCCATAGCCATCGTAGGGTCGGCCCACCGAACCTCGCCGTAGCCGACTACTACTGCAATTCCTACTAGCAGGCAGATCGGCACAACACCCAACAGGGTTCCGAGAATCGTCATCCGTATGGCAGATCGGTCGAATGGCAGCCAGACGGCGTCGCAACCGCGTTTTTCAATCAGGCGCAAGAGCAGCAACACAACCGCAGCAGCCGCAGCAACTATTAGCGCCGCGAAGGCAAGAAACATCCATTCGGTCGCGTCCCGCTGGCTCGGCAAGCCGACGGCCCGCCAGGCAAGATTGAGCGCCACTATCGCAGCGCCCAGTAGCACGGCCATTGCGACTACCCGCCAGCCTGTCCGCAACTCACTGTCGTCGTTCAGGAAAACCCAGCGTAATCGCTGCACTATCACATCCTCTGAGCTGTTCGTCTTCAGATGCACCATATTACTGCTTTGGTTGCATGCGGACGCGACTCCGCCAGCCTGATTGCGTAAACTCCGGGAAAATAATAAGAAAGGGGACCCCTATGTCGGACGTGGCCGTTAAAGATAACTTCACGACGCGCATGCTCGCGACCGTCGAACGAGTCGGCAACAAGTTACCTGACCCAGCAATGTTGTTCGTTGGCCTGCTGGTCATTGTCTGGGTGCTATCGTGGCTGCTGTCGTACGTCACTCTTGGTGTCGTGGACCCGCGTAGCCAAGAGCCGCTCGTCATCAATAACTTGCTCGCCGGGCCAGCCATGACTGAATGGCTATCTGTGATGGTCACCAATTTCTCGCATTTCCATCCGGTTGGCGTTGTTCTCGTCGCCATGCTCGGTATTGGTGTTGCCGAACATACCGGGTTTATCAACACGGGCCTGCGCGCGTTGCTCGGTGTCACGGCGAAGTGGCTTGTTACGCCAATGGTCATTCTCGTCGGTATCGTCAGCCACTCTGCCGTCGATGCTGGCTACGTTCTCGTTATTCCGCTCGGCGGTGTTATTTTCTACGCCGCGGGACGACACCCGCTGGCTGGTATCGCTGCCGCCTTCGCCGGTGTGTCCGGTGGCTTTTCGGCGAACTTCGTGCCCTCGTCACTCGATCCGTTACTGCAGGGCTTAACGCAGTCCGGGGCGCGGTTTCTGGACCCCGAGATCGTGCTCAATCCGCTTAACAATTATTTCTTTACGACGGTGTCCTCCGTTTTGATCATCGGCCTCGGCTGGTACCTGACAGAAAAGGTCGTCGAGCCGCGCCTGCAGAGTGTCGAGCTCGATGGTGACCTGACAGACCTGCCGAGAATGCACGCAGTTGAACCACTGGAGAAAAGAGGCCTGAATGCGGCTCTGCTGGCGCTCGCTTTAGGCGTGATTTTTATGATCGTAACTGCGCTGCCTGCAGACTCAGCATGGCGCGACGCAGAGGGCTCGCTCGCAACGGGTGCCGCGCCAATAATGCGCTCGATCGTTTCGCTGATTTTCCTGATGTTTGTTGTGCCGGGTATCGTGTACGGCATCTTCGCGAAAACGATCAGGAGCTCAAAAGATGTTATCGACGGAATGAGCAAAGCCATGCACCAGATGTCTTACTACCTGGTCATCATGTTTTTCATCGCACAGTTTGTGTATGCGTTCGGGCAATCGAATCTAGGCGTATTGCTGGCCTTGAAGGGCGCTGCCGGACTGCAGGCAATTAATATGCCTGCAGCAGGTACGCTCGTTGGCATTGTTTTTCTGACCGGTTTTATCAATCTGTTTGTAGGTTCGGCAACCGGCAAATGGGGTTTGCTCGCACCGATATTTGTGCCCATGTTGATGGCGCTGGGCATTTCGCCTGATCTCACGCAGGCGGCCTACCGCGTCGGCGATTCAAGCACCAACATCATCACGCCGCTGATGCCATATTTCCCATTAGTGGTTGTGTATTGCCAGCGCTACGTAACGACGACCGGCATTGGCACGCTGACCGCAATGATGCTGCCGTACTCGCTGACGTTCCTGGTGATTTGGACGATCTTCCTGGTTGCCTACTACATACTCGGCACGACGTTTGGCTTCCCGCTCGGCATTGGTGCCAGTTACACCTATCCGTGATCGGCTAAACGAACGTCAGTCACCCAAACATGCGCCAGCGTAGGCTTTGTCTACGTTGGCGTTTTCGAGCCGGCATTCGTTGTCATAGGTAATACCATTGGCGCCACACACGGGTGAGAAATCATTCGGGCAATTACGCCCCTGTTGTTCGCAAACGCCAGCATAGTCGATACGAATACCGCGCCGTTCTGCATGGCAGGCATTCGCGTAAGTAAGTTCGTCTGAGCCGCACACAGGCACGAACATGTCAGGGCAGGGCCGAACGTCGCAAATGCCCGGGGTGAAGGTCGTAATACCCGCAGCCTCTGCATTGCACGCGCTGTCGTAGGTTTTGTTGTCGCTGCCGCAAACCGGCGAGAACACCAGCGGGCAATTGTTAATGTCGCAAACGCCTTTTCGTTGTACCGGCACGCGCACCGCATCTGCCTCGCAGCGATTCAGGAACGAACGACCATTTACGCCACACACTGGATCTTCGGTGCTCGGACAACCGTTCGCGGTGCATGCTCCGAGTGCCGCGACTTCGATCCCGGACTGCTGCGCGAAACATTCGTTGATGTAGGTATTGCCGTCGACCCCACACACCGGATCAAAGTCTTCGCCACAGCCGCTGTCATTTTCTTCGCCGTCCTCACACCGGCCTGTACTCGCGATCTCCACGCCAGCTGCACCGGCAACGCAAGAATTGCTGTACGTCTGTTCGTCGACACCGCACACCGGGTTGTATTCCATCGTGCAGGCAACGTCGTTCGACTGCCCCATACTCGTGTGGCCGATCAGCAACGCTGCAGCGGTCGCAATAATTTTGATTACAGCTTTCATAATGATGTAGTGAATTCCTTCTACCGGATAGTTAGAGCTTGTCGGCTGGGCGGGGTTCAACGAATTTGAGTGCCTGGCTAACCGGGATCAACTCGAATGCTTCGGCATCGAGCTCCGCTAGCTTCGACTCCAGAAACGTCAGTGTTTCCGGATACGGGTGACCGATCGCGATAGCAACACCATTGCGATTCGCAAGCTGTGTCAGGCGCTCGAATTCTCGAGACATAGCCTCGACAGACCGGTCGTTATCCAGAAACACGTGGCGTCGGGTTGCAGCAACACCGGCTTCAACTGCAGCCTGCATCGCCACACTTTGATGTGTGGTGAAACTATCGATGAAGAACAAGCCGTCACGTTCGCTGATTTCCTGCATGAGCCATTGCATGTGACCTGGGTGCCGGGTCAACAAACTGCCGCGATGGCTACTTACGCCAATAGCGTACGGAACCGACTCAAGCGCGACGTCAAATGCATGCTCAAATGCCGCTCGGCTCATATCGAGTGTGATGCCACCCGGTTCACGGGGTCCGCTGTGTCCGACAGACTCAAGCGGCAGATGCAGTAACACTTCTTTGCCCTGTTTGTGCGCAGCCATAGCCAGTGAGCGTCCGTTAGGCGTCGCGGGAAGAATGGCGTAACTAACAGGTCCGGGTAAGCTGATAGCGCGTTGGCCGGCAGCAAACTGATAGCCGAGGTCGTCAATGATAATTGCGATTTGTGGCACGGTCTGTGCGGCGGCCTGCTGCGCCAATGACAACAGCGTTGCCAGGATGACGATTCGCATCGAACTCATTGTGCGCTGCTGTGCATCACCTGCCGATTTTGCAAACGCTCAACCGCTCCAAGCAGCTGGGCATCATTCTCACGATCAATGCCGCTGCTCAGACTGAGATCAGGAAGGCCCGCAGTATCATCAATAAGCACATCCGGCGTGATGCCAACTTCGTGAATTGAGTCTCCCGATGGCGTGAAATAACGTGACGTTGTCAACTTGATCGCACGCCCCATCGACAATGGCATCACGGTTTGTACCAAGCCTTTGCCAAACGTCGCCGTGCCAACAATCGTTGCTCGGTTATGGTCTTGCAGCGCACCAGCGACGATTTCCGATGCCGATGCAGAACCCTTGTTCACAAGCACGACCATGTCTGCACCGTCCAGGATATCGCCACGATGAGCGGACCGAACAAACCGGGAATCTGCGCTGCGGCCTTCGGCCGAAACAATGACTCCCGAATCCAGAAACAGGTCTGACACATCGATCGCAGCGTCAAGCACACCGCCCGGATTGTTGCGCAAATCCAGAATCAGACCGCTCAACATACCGCCCTGATCGTCCTGCAGATCATCGATTGCACGACTCAGTTCGCGCGCCGTCGACTCACTGAATTGGCTTAGGCGAATGTAACCGTAGTCGGGTTGTAATGATTCAGAATGCACGCTCGCGACTCGAATAACTTCGCGCCGCATTTCATAGTCGATCGTTTCTTCATCGCGCAACACCGTGATCGTAATCTTGGATCCACGCCGACCGCGCATTTGCCCGATCGTATCCTGCAGCCGATCCGCAGCAACCAGGATGCCGTCGACCGCGATGACCTGATCACCACTGCGAATTCCAGAGCGTGCAGCAGGTGAGCCAGCAATTGGCGTAATTACCCGAATATCGCCATCAACTTCGCTTATTTCAATTCCGATGCCCGTGTAACTGCCGGTTGTGCTTATGCGGATATCTCGATACTCGTCGGCGTCCAGGTACTGAGAGTGAGGGTCCAGGTCGCTGACCATGCCGCGAATAGCGCTCTCCAGAAGCTCGCTGTCGTCGATCGGCTCAACGTAGTCGCTTTTGACGCGTTTCATCACTTCGGCTAACAATCGCGCTTGTTCGAGCGCCAGATCTCCACCGCTCGAAGGTCGCGGATTAGTCATCAGGCTGCCGCCGAACGACAAGCTCAGACCCATAACAGTCCCGATGACAAGAACCAGAATTGCTCTGGTTTTCAATGACATGCACATCTCCAGATAGTCTGCCGGATGGCCTCTCAACGCGGCAGAATCAATTGAAGATAGCATAGCCCTGTGGACGCGCCTATACGCCCGGGTCACGTTTCCTGGTTAACTTCCTGGGCGTCGCGTAACCCATTGCCGGGGGTTCAGTGGCTGGGTACCACGACGAATCTCGAAGTAGAGAGCAGAACGGGACTGCCCGCCGCTATCCCCAACCGTGGCAATCACGTCACCCGGGGCGACCCAGTCGCCGGCGTTTTTCAGCGTGGTTTCGTTGTAACCGTATAAAGTCATGTAGCCCTCGCCATGTTCGACGATCACGAGCAGACCGAGACCGGCCAGCCAGTCTGAGAAAACCACACGGCCGTGATAGATCGCTCGAATCTCACGTCCACGCGGCGCCGCCAGAACGACGCCGTTCCATTTCAGTCGGTCACTAACGCGCGGTTGGCCAAAATCGTGCACCAGTGTTCCGGCGACCGGCCATGTCAGTCGGCCTTTGTGCGCGCTGAAAGGATCTTCCGAGCTGATCGGATAATCCGAAAGAATGCTGGTCAGCTCATCGATCAATCGCGTCAGGTCTTTTTCTTGCGCGGCGAGCTGCTCTATCTCTTTGCCCTCGGTCGCCATTCGACCCTGCAATGTCGCGAGCAGGTTTTGCCGCGTTTCCTGAGCAGTGTTGAGCTTGGTCAATTCGTCATAACGCCGCTTCGCCAGCCCAGCCAGACGTGCCTCTTCGGCCGCGGCTTCACTTCTTAGCGTCGCGAGCTCGGCAATATGGCCATTGACGATCTGGATATTGTCGGCCCTAAAGTCATTGAAGTATTCGTAGTAGCTCAACAAGCGCCCAAGCGTCGCCGGGTCACGCTGATTGAGCAGCAATTTGACCCGCTCCTGGCGGCCACTCATGTACGCCGCCCGTACTTGCTCGGCGAGCTGGCCCGTTTCCAGCTCCAGCTCCGCCTCTCGCTCCCCGATCTTCGAGTCCAGCTCTGCCTTGCGCCGGGTGCTGTAATCCCGCTCCCGCTCCAGCTCCTTCAGGCGAATACGCTTCTCAGAGATTTCGACCTCCGCAGTTTGCAGCTCACCTGTGACGCGGTCTCTCGATGTAGCGCTCTCGTCCATGCTCTCCTTGAGCGCACTGATCCTGTCTCGAACCTCCTCAAGCTCCCGCTCCTTGATTTTGGCCAGCTCACCCTCGCCATTTTGAGCCTGCGCGGGCAGGGCGGTGGCCAGAAGCAATAAAATCAACGACAGGAACGGTTTCATGGTTCGGCAGTTTGGTATAATGCGTCCTTTGCCACAACCCGGGCGCCAATTCTGGCGCGTGCGACAAAACCTGACGCACGCGATAAGTAAAACCATGGATCAAATTCTCGAATTCACCAGTAATAATCTGATACTGGTGGTCTTACTCATGATCAGCTTTTTTGTGCTGATCTTCAGCGAATTGCGGCGCAAAGCCAGCGGCATGGTTGCCGTCGAGCCAAGCGATGCCGTAACACTCATGAATAGCAACGGTGTTGTCGTCGATTTACGCAACAGCGAAGCGTTCGCTCGCGGCCACATTGTCAACGCTAAGAACGTCCCGTATGACGAGCTCGATGCGCAGCAAGCCAAACTTGAACAATACAAGAGCAAACCCGTCATTGCCGTTTGTGATGCTGGCATGACGTCGACCCGAGCGGTGGCCGCGCTACGCAACGCCGGCTTCGATTCCGCCTATACCCTGAAAGGCGGCATGAATGCATGGAGTCAAGCCGGCATGCCTGTCGTATCGGGCAAGAAAACGAAAAGCAAAAAATAGTACATCCATCCTTTTTAACTTAAACAAATCTGGAATTAGAAATGGCCGAAGAACAAATAGCAGGCAACGATAAGCGAATTGCCGTCGCCAAAATTTACGTAAAGGATTTTTCCTTTGAGTCGCCGATGTCGCCTGATGTTTTCAAATCGGACAAGTGGTCTCCACAAACCAATTTGAATTTGCGCAGCAAGTTCTCAAAAGCTGATGACGACTTGTATGAAGTTGTGCTGACAATCACAGTCGATGCGAAAGAAGACGACAAGACAGTGTTTCTTGTTGAGCTGCAACAGGCAGGACTGTTTGAGATCAGCGGCTACAATGATGCCGAGCACGCGGCGATCACCGGCAGCTACTGCCCGAACATTCTTTTTCCATATGCCCGTGAGGCGATTGCAGGGATGATTCAAAAGGGAGGCTTCCCGGAGTTCGTACTGCAGCCGATCAACTTTGACGCGCTGTACGCGCAATCACAGCAACAGGCAGCTGAAGCCGCAGCGGCCGGTGAGGAGAAACACTAATAGCTGCACGGCGCGCACTGGCTGTAATTGGTGCCGGCTCCTGGGGTACGGCGCTGGCATTGCAGTTTGCGCGCAGTGGCTCTGACGTCCGACTTTGGGGTCGCGACAGTGAGCAACTCAGAAGCATGCAGCAAGACCGCTGTAATGAACGTTATCTGCCGGGCGCGCCATTTCCGGATTGCTTGCACCCAGTTACCGATCTCGAACAATGTCTTGACGGTGTCCGTGACATTCTCGTCGCCGTACCCAGCCACGGCTTGCGCGAAACGCTAGTCGCTATTCGGCCATTCCTTAACGCAGACTCACGAGTTTGCTGGGCAACCAAAGGGTTTGAGTTGCATACCGGCAAATTGCCACACGAAGTCGCTGCCGAGGAACTCGGATCAGATATGCATGTTGCTGTGCTCTCCGGGCCAACGTTTGCCAAAGAGGTCGGTGAGCAGTTACCAACGGCAATGACCGTTGCGGCAAACGACACTCAATTTGCAACCGAACTGGCCGCGTCATTGTCGGGCGATAATTTTCGCGCTTACACCTCTGATGACATGATTGGTGTCGAGGTTGGTGGCGCCGTTAAGAACGTGCTCGCTATCGGCGCGGGCATGTGCGACGGCCTCGGCTTCGGTGCAAATTCGCGAATTGCATTGATCACTCGCGGCCTCAATGAAATGACTCGACTCGGCGTTGCGCTCGGCGCAGACAAAGAGACCTTCATGGGGCTCGCCGGAATGGGTGATCTTGTGTTGACCTGCACTGACAACCTGTCACGCAATCGACGCATGGGGCTCGCGCTAGCCAGCGGCAAGACCGTCGAACAAGCGCAGGAAGAAATTCAACAGGTCGTTGAAGGCGTAATGGCGGCCGAAGCCGTGAAAGAAGTCGCCGAGAGGCTTGGGATCGAGATGCCCATTTGCCACCAAATCTATCGAATACTTTACGAAGGGGCTCAACCGCTTGAAGCGGTGGGCGCATTGATGGGGCGCGAACTAACTTCGGAGCACTAGTATGACTCTTGTCGCACGCTTCCTTTGTACTGCCGTTTTTTTGTTGGGTGTCGTTTCCGCTGCTGCGACTGAAAGCACCGAAGACGGCCAGAAGGCGGTGCTCGTCACGGGCGCCAGCACTGGCATCGGCCGGAAGATAACTGAGCGGCTTGCAGCAGATGGCCATTTCGTTTTTGCAGGAGCAAGAAAGCCGGACGACATAGCCGCACTAAGTTCGATCGCGAATGTGCATGGCATCCGGCTCGACGTGACGGTGCCGGCGGAGATTGACGCAGCAGTACAAATCGTTCGCGAAAGTGGCCTCGGGCTACACGCGGTCGTCAATAATGCCGGTGTCAATGTGACCGGGCCCTTGATCGAAATCGAAGAGTCCGAACTGGACTTCCTGTTTGACGTGAATATCTACGGTCCCTATCGAATTACCAAAGCCTTCGCGCCGATGATCATTGAAGCTAAAGGTCGGATCGTCAACATCAGCTCTATATCCGGCACATTGTCCGGAGGGCTTTATGGAATCTACAGCATGAGCAAACATGCGCTCGAGGCATATACCGATTCACTGGCGCAGGAAATGGCGTACCTCGGCGTCAAGGTCATCGGCGTCGAGCCTGGGAACTACAAGACCAACATCTATCACAATCGCTGCGATCGCCTTATGCAGCAAGGTTACGACCCAACGAAATCCCGCTTCACAGAGTATGTAACTCGCATGTACGAGATTTGTCGGGATCGACCCAAAGATACCGACCCTGAGCCAGATCAAGTCGCTGCAGCGGTTAGTCATGCATTGTTTAGCGATAGCCCCAAGGAACACTATCTCGTCGTGTCGGAACAGCGGCAGGCGATGTGGACGATTCGCAAGGCGATTGAGGAGCTCGACAACCTGAATAAGGACCATGAGTTTAGCTACTCACGCGAAGAGCTCATCGAAATGCTGGATCAGCAGATGGCGGGCGAAGTACAGCGACCGTAATCTCATTGCAAATCGCGTATCCTCTTCTAAGCTTTCGGAAGCAATCAAAAAAAACGTGGAGACTTAAGATGCACAGACGTCAATTTTGCCGTACCGCACTGGCCGCCAGCGTTGCTGCTGCTATCCCGATGTTGCCAGGCTGTGAAAAAAAGGCGCCTGTCGCAACAGGTGCCAACACGAGCATTCGCGGCATATCGCTCGACGGCGCCGAACTTGAACTCGAGAAAGCCGCCATCAAAGAGTTCGGCGAAAGCCTGACCGGGCCGGTGCTGCTTTCCGGCCACCCGGAGTATGACGGCGCGCGCATGGTCTGGAATGGCATGCACGATCGGCGCCCCGCCTTGATAGCACGCTGCATGAATTCCGAAGATGTGAGCAATGCAATAACGTTCGCGCGCGAGCGTGAATTGCTAACCGCTGTGCGCGGTGGCGGCCATAGCTGGCCGGGAAAGTCCGTTTGCGACGACGGCATCGTGATTGACTTGTCATTGATGAACACCGTAGCCGCTGACCCAACAGCGAAGCGCGCACGAGCACGCGGTGGTGCGTTACTTAATGCGCTTGATACGGTCGCGCTGGAACATGGTCTCGTTACAACAGCGGGCGTTGTATCGCATACCGGTGTCGGCGGATTCACTTTAGGCGGTGGCCTCGGTCGCCTCAATCGCAAGTACGGCCTCGCAATCGACAACCTGATGTCGGCTGAAATCGTTACGGCTGATGGCCAGGTGCGCAGAATCAGCGCCGAGCAAGAGCCCGATTTGTTCTGGGCGATTCGAGGTGGCGGCGGCAACTTCGGTGTCGTGACCGAATTCGAATTTGCACTACATCCGTTTGAGCGCAGATTGCTGTCCGGAATGATGGTTTGGCCGCTCACACAAGCGCGCGACGTGCTTGAGTTTTACGGCGAGTGGTATCTCGGCCTGTCCGACGAAATGTATGTCGGTCCCGCGATCGCGACGATGCCGGATGGAACGGGCGTTGTCATGATGGAAGTTGTCTACAACGGTGACCCGGCGGTTGGTGAGAAAGAGCTTGAGCCGCTGCGCAAGATCGGTACGCCAATTGATGATTCCGTATCGATGCAGGACTACATGGTTATGCAGACGCAGGAGGACGTGGCCTTCGGTCACGGCGTTCGTTCCTACATCAAGAATGGCATGGTCAGCGAAATAACCCAGGGCTTGGTCGACACGATGCTTGAAGCTTATACCGCGGACCCTCGGCTTATGATGTTCACGCACACAATGGGCGGCGCCGCGAAGCGCGTTGGCGAATTGGATACAGCATTTCCACACCGTAACGCTGAGACCATGTTGGGTGTCGGCGGCGGATGGATGGACCCGGCCGATGACGAGTCCGGTATCGCATTGTCACGCGAGTGGTATTACAAACTCGAACCGCACATGGGTGGCTACTACGACAATATCGATTTCGATGGTGAAAAAGCAGCCGGCAATTACGGCCCCTCGTATGAGCGTTTGCGCAAAATTAAGGGCGAATTCGATCCAAGCAATCAATTTCGTCTGAATAGCAACATCGAGCCCGCCTAGTCGTTGAAGCCAAGCTGGCGCCACGCTTCGTAGACGATTATCGCCGCCGTATTCGAAAGGTTCAGGCTGCGACTGCCATCGCGCATGGGCAGTCGCAGGCGCTGCTCTTCAGGTAGTTCGTCCAATAGACTCTTCGGCAGCCCGCGCGTTTCCGGCCCCAGCAGGAATGCGTCGTTTTCTTTGAAGTCAGGTTGGTCGTAGCGCGTCGTCCCACGCGTGCTTAGTGCAAATACTCGCGGCTGCTGCAGCACCGCAAGACAATCCGGCAGGGTTTTGTGCGTGCTTACCCGCGCGAATTCCCTGTAGTCCAGCCCGGCTCGCCGCAGTTTTTTTTCTTCCAGATCAAAGCCCAGCGGTTCGATCAGGTGCAGCGCGATACCCGTATTCGCGCACAGACGAATGATGTTGCCGGTATTCGGCGGTATTTCTGGTTGGTAAAGAATCAGGCTGAACATTCACGTAGAATGCCGCAGCGATGGACGGCCCACAAACAAAATCACTGCACGTCGATTTCTGCGGCTTGTCGCTCAGCTCTCCAATCGTGCTCTTGTCTGGTTGCGTCGGCTTCGGTGAGGAATACACACGAGTCGAAGGCTTCTCGAACCGCGACGTCGGTGCCGTGGTATTGAAGGGCACGACACTCGAGCCGCGCCTCGGTAATCCTGCACACCGCGTCTACGAAACGCCGATGGGAATGTTAAACGCGATCGGCCTGCAAAACCCCGGCGTAGACAAGGTCATCGACGAGATATTGCCCGGTCTCGACTTTTCGGAAACACGCTTCATCGCAAATGTGTGCGGCTCGACGATCGACGATTATGCGGAAGTCACAAAGCGTTTTGATGATTCGCCAATCGATGCGATCGAGATCAACATCTCCTGCCCGAACATCAAGGAAGGCGGCGTCCAGTTCGGCAATATTCCGGAAATGTCTGCTCGCGTGGTTGCTGCCTGTCGGGCGCAGACCAGCAAGCCAATTATTACCAAGCTGTCGCCGAACCAAACGGACATTCGAGAGAATGCCCGGTTATGCATTGAAGCGGGAACGGATTCTTTTGCGGTAATCAACACCGTGATGGGCATGGCGATCGATGTTGAAAACCGCAAACCAGTCATCGGCAACGTACAGGGCGGTCTGTCCGGTCCGGCTATCAAGCCGATCGCGTTACTAAAAACCCGACAGGTGTATGAGGTATCGAAAGAGCATGACATACCGATCATCGGCCAGGGCGGCATTGTGTCTGCCAAGGATGCCATTGAGTTTTTGTTAGCCGGCGCGTCAACTGTTGGTGTCGGAACCGCGTTGTTCTATGATCCGTTGGCGTGCACAAAAATTAATGCCGGTATTGCCGAATATTTGGAGAAGAACAGTTTCTCTTCGGTCAACGAGCTTGTCGGTGCGCTGACCTAATCCAGGTGCAACGATTTCATTTTGCGCGTTAGCGTGTTGCGCCCCCAGCCAAGCATTTTCGCTGCGTCCTGGCGCCGTCCGTTCGCCTGCGCCATCGCGATCTGAATCAGGGTTTTCTCAAACTGCGGCAACGCCGTTTCCAATAGCGCCTCACCGTCCGTGGTCGCAAGCTCCAGCTCAGCCCAGGATGCGAGACTGCGCGTCCATTCCTGGCTGGCCTGATGCGCAGACTCGGCTCCTCCTAGCTCTGTCGGAATGTCCTTGGACGTGACGACGCGTCCGGGCGCTGTGACGGTCAAGCGTCTTGATGCGTTCACAAGCTGTCGGACATTGCCGGGCCAATCGTAGGCACGCAGGGCATCTAGAGCTTCTGCATCGATCGACTTCCGCGGCGCATCCAACTCTTGTGCCGCTTCGGCCATATAGTGATTCAGTAACAGGGGTATATCTTCACGCCGCTGGCGTAGCGGCGGCGTATTAATGCGGATGACGTTTAGACGGTGATAGAGGTCTTCACGAAAGCGCGACTCTTTGACGGCGCGCGCAAGATCCTGGTTGGTCGCCGCGATGACCCGTACGTCGACCTTGATCGACGACTGGCCACCAACCCGATAAAACTCGCTTTCCGCGAGCACGCGTAATAAACGCGTTTGTAGCGCGGGCGACATGTCGCCTATCTCATCAAGAAACAGCGTGCCGCCATTCGCTTGTTCAAAACGTCCGATGCGGCGAGCGTCGGCACCGGTGAACGAGCCTTTTTCGTGGCCGAACAATTCGGACTCAAGCAACTCCGATGCAATGGCCGAAGTGTTGAGCGCGACGAACGGTTGTTTGGCCCGCGGACTGTGCTGATGCAGTGCGCGCGCCACAAGTTCTTTGCCAGTACCTGACTCACCTGTAATCAGCACGGTCATGCTGGAACCGGCCAGGCGACCAATCGATCGAAACACCTCTTGCATCGCTGGGGCTTGTCCTATGATCGACGCGATCGCCTGTGGCGGCGCATCATTGCTGTCGCCAGTGGTGTTATTTGCTCGTGCAGCTTTTTCGACAAGCTCGACAGCTTCATCGATATCGAATGGCTTCGGCAGATATTCAAACGCTCCACCCTTGTACGCCGCTACGGCGTTTTCGAGATCTGAGTGCGCCGTAATAACAATGATCGGTAGACCCGGGCAGCTGTCGTGCAAGCGTTCGAGCAGAGCGATTCCCGTCATGCCCGGCATGCGGACATCAGTGATCAGAACATCAGGTGTTTCGGTCGTTATTGCTTCGAGCAAGGGTTCGGCGCGCTCAAAGCTTCGACAGTTCATATCGGCTTGTCTTAGCGCTTTTTCCAATACCCAACGAACCGACTGGTCGTCGTCGACGACCCACACATTAAGTGCGTCCGCGACCATGTTATGCCGCTCCCGACTGGTCGAGCGGAATTCGCATGATAAACACAGTCCGTCCCGGCCGACTTTCAAACTCGATCATGCCGCCATGCCGGCTTAACAGTTCCTGTGCGGCTGGCAGGCCCAAGCCAGTCCCGTCTGGCCTGCTCGTTACGAGCGGATAAAAAACAGAGTCTTGTAATTCGGCCGGTATTCCAGGGCCATCATCCTCGATCTCGATGGATGCGATGACCCGATGCCGGATGTCGCCGATCGTGAAATTCATGGTTGCTCGACTGCGTAGTGTAATCGAGCCATGGCCTTCAAGTGCGGCCGCAGCATTGCGCAGCAAATTGAGCGTCGCCTGCACCATTTGATTTCGGTCGAGGTCAATCAGTGGCAAGCCCGGGTCGTAGTCGCGGTGAATGCTCAGTGTTTGGGCGCCTTCTGACTCGACGATTCGCACAACGTACTCAAGCATCTCGTGCACGTTGACCGGTTCTTTGTTCGGTGGCCCGCCTGGACCTAACAATGTGTCAACGAGGCCAGCCAGACGATCGGTTTCGCTGATGACCACGTCGGTGTATTCGCGTTGCTCCGCGTTTGCGAGCTGCCGTTCGAGCAGTTGTGCCGCGCCACGAATGCCGCCGAGTGGATTTTTTATTTCGTGCGCGAGCTGGCGAATCATCTGTCGACCGGCACCGTGTTGAATCAACAGCGCGTTTTCGCGCGAAATCTGATTGCGTCGGGTGACATCCGTCATCTCGACCAGAAGTGCAGCGCCACCACAGTCGATTGGTGACACCCTGCAGTCAACCATGCGCTCGTCGGAATGTACTTCTGTTACGCCGAGCCGCATTTCATTGGCGTAGTGATCGCCGGTTTGGATGACACGCGACAATATATCCCGCAACTCCGGTTCATCGTCAACCAGTCGCAGTAAGGATTCGCCGTCCGCGCGCTTTGAGCTGATGCCCAGTATGTTTTCGGCGGCCGGGTTTAGGCCGACGATCAATAGATTGGCATCGAGCAGAATAACGCCCGAGTTCAGGCTGTCCAGAATTCGTTGTGCGTTTCGGTCGAGAGTGCCGCCGTCACCCGAACTGCGTGACTGCTTGCTTGTTGCTAGCGTGCCAGCACGTTCTGTTGAACGTAAAACCGATTTGGCTGGCTGCGGATCATCAGTTGACCCGAGGCGTCGATGATTTCCACCTGCAGGTTGTGCACGCCGCGATACACTTCGTTGAGCGTAAAGCTCGTTCCCTGCACCATTTGTGCCTTGCCGTCGAAATACGCCCGCACCTGATGGCCGCTCCGCAGTCCCGGGCTCAAGCTCACATTTACGCTCAACGTCCCTTCTATATTCCACAGCGTTTCCTCTGCGGCCGGGGATGAGACGGTAATGCTTTCGTAACGGAACGGCACTTCGGTTGTCGGTTCGTCATCGGCGCTGTTACTCGGCGCCCGATTGCGCGACAGGTTAGCGCCTGTGTCACGGTTGTACTCGGTGATATTAACTGCCTCGGCACCTTCCACAGGTACGTCCGAATAATGGACAACGCCGTTTTCGTCGGTCCACTTCCAAGCACCGTCGGCCAGCGCCATTGTGGCAGCCAGCAGTCCGGCCAGGACGAAAAGTGAGCGTGTTTCCATTCGGTTAGCATAGCAAGATAGACCGATTCGAGGGTAGTGGCCGGGCGACAAAATGTCGCCCGGTTCACACTTTTGCGGGTTTTTACAGGCTGTAATACATGTCAAATTCGACCGGATGGGTCGTCATGCGGAGGCGCGTGACATTTTCCATCTTCAGGTCGATATACGCATCAATCAGGTCGTCAGAGAAAACGTCGCCTGCCTTAAGGAAGTCGCGGTCCTGATCGAGCGCGCCCAGCGCTTCATCGAGCGAGAATGCAACCAGCTTGAGCTCCTTCTCTTCTTCGGGTGGCAGGTCATACAGGTCCTTATCCATGGCATCGCCCGGATGAATCTTGTTCATGACGCCGTCGAGGCCAGCCAACATCAAGGCAGCGAACGCGAGGTAGGGGTTTGCCATTGAATCCGGGAAACGAACCTCGATGCGGCGACCTTTCGGGTTGGATTCATACGGAATTCGAATCGAGGCCGAACGATTGCGTGCGGAGTACGCAAGAATGGTTGGCGCTTCGAAGCCCGGTACCAGGCGTTTGTAACTGTTGGTCGACGGGTTCGTGAACGCATTCAAGGCTTTCGCGTGCTTGATTACACCGCCGATGTAATACAACGCTGTCTCCGACAGGCCGCCATAGCCATCTCCGGAAAAAAGATTGTCGCCGTCTTTGAACAACGACATGTGCACGTGCATGCCGTTACCGTTGTCGTTTACAAGCGGCTTCGGCATGAAGGTTGCGGTTTTTCCATACGCATGTGCGACGTTATGCACAACGTATTTCAGAACCTGAACCTCGTCCGCCTTTTTCACTAAGGTATTGAATTTAGCGCCAATTTCGCACTGTCCGGCAGTAGCAACCTCGTGGTGATGCACTTCCGTTTCGATGCCCATGTCTTCTAAGGCCAGGCACATTGCCGAACGTAAGTCATGCAATGAATCGACAGGCGGAACCGGAAAGTAACCACCCTTGACGGTTGGCCGATGGCCTGTGTTGCCATCCTCATAACTACGGTTGGTGTTCCACGCGCCTTCTGCGGAATCAATCTTGAAACCCACACCCTGCATCGTGTCTTCCCACGCGACGTGATCGAAGACGAAGAACTCGTTCTCGGGACCAAAATATGCGGCGTCAGCAACACCTGTCGATTTGAGATAGGCCTCGGCACGATCGGCAAGTGATCGAGGACAGCGATCATAGCCTTGCATCGTCGCTGGCTCGATGACGTTGCAACGCAAGTTCATTGTCGTCTCGTCGGAGAACACGTCTACAACGGCCGACTCGGCATCAGGCAGCAGGATCATGTCGGACTCGTTGATGCCTTTCCAGCCAGAAATCGACGAGCCGTCGAACATCTTGCCGTCCTCGAAGAGATCTTCATCGACCGTATGTGCGGGCACGGTTACGTGTTGTTCTTTGCCTTTCGTGTCCGAAAAACGAAAATCGACAAACTTGACCTCATGTTCTTTGATAAGGCCGATTACCTCTTTGGGCTTCATTGTTCCTTCCTCCGGTGATTAAGCATAAAAAGCGCCCGCCAGTGGCGGGCCAGTTGTGAGCTGTAATTGCACAATGCGTGCCAAAGTGGTGCGCCACACAAGCTATTGTTTTTGTTCAACTTATTGTTTTTGGTGTTGCCCATTATGCTCTATGTTGGTGCAACAGTCCATCCGCGCGCGCTAATTTGGTGCATGTTGCGTGGGCTCGCGGGCGAGATATTTGTCATTGAAAATAAAGCGCAGCGCAGCGAGCCATTTCAATGGCAAATATGTCGGTCGCAGGCGCATACCCAAGATATACTGCGCGGCTTCGAAGCCAATGAATCCGCCATGAGCAAGAGAAAAGCGCCCGAAAACTTAAGCTTTCAGGATCTGATCCTTAAGCTACAGCAGTTTTGGGCGGAACGCGGCTGCGTGATCATGCAACCTTACGATATGGCGATGGGTGCGGGAACGTTTCACCCGGCGACATTCTTACGTGCTATCGGCCCGGAGCCCTGGAGCGCGGCCTATGTGCAGCCATCGCGGCGGCCGACGGACGGCCGTTACGGCGACAATCCGTTTCGTTTGCAGCATTACTACCAATATCAGGTCGCAATCAAGCCCTCGCCGGACAACATTCAGGAAATGTACCTCGACTCTCTGCGGGCCATTGGAATTGACCCGAACGTGCACGACGTTCGCTTCGTCGAAGACAACTGGGAGTCGCCATCTCTGGGTGCCTGGGGGCTCGGCTGGGAAGTCTGGTTGAACGGTATGGAGATTACGCAGTTCACATACTTTCAGCAGGTGGGCGGGCTTGAGTGCCGACCGGTCACCGGCGAAATTACCTACGGCCTTGAACGTCTAGCTATGTACCTGCAGGACGTCACGAGTATTTATGACATCACCTGGACGGACGGGCCGCTCGGACGTATTACCTATGGCGATGTCTATCACCAAAATGAAGTCGAACAATCTCGCTACAATTTTGAAGAAGCAGAGATTGACGACCTGTTTCACGCGTTCGACCACGCAGAACATGAGGGCATACGTTTGATCGAGACCGGGCTTGCCTTGCCCGCCTATGAGCAGATGCTCATCGCCTCACATACATTCAATTTGCTCGATGCACGTCAGGCTATTTCGGTCAGCGAACGACAGCGTTTTATTTTGCGGGTTCGCACACTGGCGCGCGCTGTTGCAGAAGCTTACTTTGCAAGCCGCGAAGCGCTGGGTTTTCCAATGCTGGCATCTACGGGTGACAGCAAATGAGCAAAGCTCCGAACTTCCTGGTTGAGATTGGTACCGAAGAGTTGCCGCCGAAAGCGCTGCGCTCGTTGATGGATGCTTTTGCCGATGGCCTGACCTCGGCGATCGATGATGCGCGGCTTGCACACGGTGCTGTGCATCGCTATGCAAGTCCGCGACGACTGGCTGTCTTCATCGAGAAGCTCGCGGCGGGGCAGGAAGACCGGCGCATGACGCAAAAAGGCCCGCCTGTTTCGATCGCTTTCGATGACGATGGCAACCTGACTGCGGCCGGAAACGCTTTTGCGAAAAAATGCGGGGTCGATGCATCCGAGCTCAGTCGTACCAGCTCTGACAAGGGCGAGTGGCTTTGCTGTGACACGGTCGAAAGTGGCCAGACCACCGCAGAACTGATGCCGGGGCTGATCGAGAACGCGCTCGCGGGACTCCCCATTCCACGGCGCATGCGTTGGGGTGCCGGCGACGCAGAATTCGTAAGGCCTGTTCACTGGATCGTTTTGCTGCATGGCTCAACCGTCATAGACGCCAATATTCTAGGAGTCGACTCGGGCAACAAAAGCCGTGGTCATCGTTTTATGTCTGCCGGTGACATTTCTATTGCCAAACCATCAGACTATTTGTCGACGCTCGAAAAATCGGGTTCCGTAATCGCCGACTTCGATCGCCGCCGCGAACTTGTACAAGAAGGTGTTGAAGCGGAAGCCGCTGCAGTTGGCGGTGTTGTGGTCGACGGCGAGACTTTGTTCGATGAGGTCGCGTCGCTGGTCGAATGGCCGGTGCCGATGACGGGAAGCTTTGATGAGAAATATCTGGACTTGCCGCGTGAAGTTGTCGTCTCAACCTTGACTGGCCACCAGCGATATTTCCCGGTCGCCGACAAGCAGGGCAAACTGCTCGCACACTTTATCACCGTAGCAAACATCAAGAGCAAGGATGCCAAACAGGTGCGTAGCGGCAATGAACGAGTCATTCATCCGCGCCTGGCAGATGCTGCGTTTTTCTGGGACAGCGACCGTCGCATACCGCTAGCCGGTCGTGTCGACGCGCTTCGTGAAGTTGTGTACCAGCGCGGTCTCGGCAGTCTTGCTGACAAGAGCGCGCGCGTTGCGGCCATTGCGAAGTGGATCGCTGCCGCACTCGACAAGCCCTCGGGCGATGTCGCTCGGGCTGCGGAGCTTTGTAAGTGCGACCTGATAAGCGACATGGTTGGCGAATTTCCCGATTTGCAGGGAACCATGGGTTGCTACTACGCGAAGCTGGACGGCGAATCTGCGGCTGTCGCCGATGCGATTGGCGAGCAGTATCACCCGCGATACGCAGGCGATTCCCTGCCGGCAACGCCCGGCGGTCAAATACTAGCGATGGCGGACCGCCTTGATACGTTGGCCGGTGTATTCACTATTGGCAAGAAACCGTCCGGCAATCGCGACCCATTCGGTTTGCGCCGTGCCGCGCTCGGCGTCGTACGCCTGCTGGTTGAGTGCAAGCTGGACATCAATCTTGAGGAAATGATTGCCGTTGCAGTCGCTGCGCAGCCCTCGGGCAAACTCGCGCCAGCCGACGTCCAGGAAGGACTATATTCGTACATTAGCGAACGCTTACGTCGCTATTTTCTCGATCGAGACACAAGCCTCGACACCGAAACCTTCGATGCTGTCCTGGTCAGGCGGCCATCTTCGCTCGTGGATTTCGAGCGTCGGCTGGATGCCGTACAAGCTTTCATACAACTCGACTCGGCGTCGAGCCTGGCCGCGGCGAACAAGCGCATCGCTAACATACTCAAACAAGCTGGTGAGCAAGGCGATTCTGTTGTTAAGGAGAAGCTGCTCAAAGACGATGCCGAGCTTGCATTGTGGTCTGCGCTGCAATCAGCACGGACGTCTCTGGACCCCATGCTCGAACAACGAGAATATACCGAAGCGCTCGGTGAGCTGGCAAAACTGCGTGGCGTAGTGGACACATTTTTTGACGACGTGATGGTCATGGCAGACGACAATGCGACCAAAACCAATCGGCTCGCATTGCTCAATCAGTTACGCGCACTGTTTCTTGATGTCGCTGACATATCAAGGCTCGCTATCGCGTGACGCGCTAACTATGTTGATCCTTCGCTCTTTACTGTTTACGTCCTATCTGTTTGTTTTCGCCTTCATCGGTGGCGCAATCGAATTACTGATTTTCTGGGCGCCGCATCGTTGGAAGTGGGCCGTTGCCAGAGCTTGGGCGAACAATAATCTTTGGGCCAACAAGTTTTTTTGCGGCCAGGATGTTGTCACTGAAGGCAAAGAAAACATTCCTGATCAGCCCAGCGTCGCTCTTATAAAACACACGACAGCATTGGAAACTTATTGGCAAATAGCGGCGCTACCGGCGCAGACCTGGGTGCTCAAGAAAGAGCTGCTCAGAATTCCGCTGTTCGGCTGGGGCGTTGGTCTCGTAATGCGGCCGATAGCGATAGACCGCAAAGCCGGCGGCTCATCCGTGAAGCAGGTTATTGAACAAGGCCGCAATCGAATCGAGCGCGGTCTTTGGCTGACTATTTTTCCTGAGGGGACGCGCATGCCCCCGGGGGAAACCAGGCGCTATGGCATTAGCGGCGCCGCGGTCGCAGTAGAGACCGGCTGTCCTGTCGTGCCGGTCGCTCACAACGCCGGCGACCTTTGGCCAAAAAGAGGGCTAAAAAAGTATCCGGGGCAGATACGTTTTTGTATCGGTCCCGCGATTGATCCTGCAGGCAAGTCAGCGAAAGAAATCAACGTGCTTGCTCAGGAATGGATAGAAAACAAAATGCGCGAGATCAGCGCAAGCTACAAGGCGCCGTGATGAAAAAATTTGCACTTCTTGTCTGCATCGCGCTGGTGGTCGTCGCGTGCGGCGAACGCGCCGACGAGGTTACCGTTTCCGAAGACGATGTTCTGAGCACGATCTCCAAAGAGAACGTTTACACGCACGTTGCGTATTTGGCTGACGATGCGCTTGCGGGCCGGCTCACCGGCGAACCAGGGCACGAGAAAGCCGCGAAATATGTCGCTGACCAGTTCGCCGCAATTGGCCTTGAGCCCGGCGGCACCGAGGGCTTTTATCAACAAGTTCCTTTGCAAAGTTATCTGATTGATACGACCACGGCGTCTTTAACCGTACACAGGGACGGTCACGATATTCCGCTCACCTATCGCGACGATTTTACGATGGGCGGCGACAAGGTCCGCGAACAGACCAGTGTTAGCGGTGAGCTCGTTTACATCGGTTACGGCGTGCACGCGCCTAAGTTTGGCTACTCGGATTACGCCGGGGTCGATGTCGAGGGCAAGATTCTGCTCGGCTATTCGGGCGGCCCCGACAGCATTCCCGGCGATGAGCTCGCGTATTTCTCATCGTCACAAACCAAGTACGACGAAATGGTCGCTCGCGGCGCCGTAGGCTGGATCAGTCTTCGCTCGAGACGCTCTGCAGAAACGTATCCCTGGGAGCGCTCGGCAAAGAGCACCGGCACAAAGGCCGGGATGACGTGGCTCGATTTGTCGGGCAACCCGGACGGCTACTATCCGGAAGTATTGGGTGCCGCATCAATCAGCCCTGACGCAGCCACGGCTCTATTCGAAGGCACTCCGATCAGTTTTGAAGAAACCCGTGACAAAACCGAGGCAGCGACACCTGCATCGGTTCCCTTGGGGTTAGAAGCGACGATCGCGCGCAGCACAATTATCGATCGCCTTGAAAGCCCCAATGTTATCGCTGCGCTGCGCGGCTCAGATCCGGAGCTCGCCGACGAATATGTCATTTACACCGCACATCTAGATCATGTTGGCGTTGGTGTCGAGGTTGACGGTGATGATATTTACAACGGCATGTACGATAACGCACTCGGCACAGCCATTATGATCGAGGCAGCACGTGCGCTCGCTGCAGCGCCACCGCGACGCTCCATTCTATTTATCGCGCTGACCGCTGAAGAACGCGGCCTGCTTGGCTCGGAATACTTTTCTCATTATCCGACCGTCCCGACTGACGCTATCGTCGCCAACGTGAATATGGATATGCCGCTGTTTCTGTTTCCTGCGTCAGACCTTGTTGGTTTCGGTGCAGAACACTCGTCGCTAGGCCCAACCACTGAAGCCGCCGTGGCTGCCGAAGGATTTGTGTTATCGCCGGACCCCTATCCTGAGGAGAATATTTTTCGCCGCAGCGATCAATATTCGTTCGTCAAAAAGGGGGTTCCAGCCATTTATCTGGATGGCGGCTTCGGCTCAACCGATCCCAGCGTGGACGGCGAGGCTATCGTCAAAGAGTTCTTGGCGAAACACTATCACCAGCCGTCGGATGATCTGTCGCGGCCCGTGGATTGGGATTCTGTGGTTCGGTTCACGCGCGCCATCACCCGCATCGGCTGGGGTGTCGCCAATGACGATACCCGGCCGACCTGGAATGAGGGCGATTTCTTTGGCGACATGTTCGCGCCAAAAAAGTAACTACCAGATCTTGACGCGCTCCTCAGGCGCGACGTACAGCGCATCGCCCTCTTGAACATCGAACGCTTCGTACCATTCGGGTACGTTGCGCACAGCGCCGTTAGCTCGATACTGAGCGGGTGAGTGCGGGTCCATGGCTATTCTTTGTCGTAACATCTCATCACGGTCCTTGCCGCGCCAGACTTGTGCGTATCCCAGGAACACGCGTTGCTCGCCCGTGAATCCATCGATCACCGGCGCCTCCTTACCTTCAAGAGACATCTTGTAGGCCAGCAAGCCGATGCTGATACCGCCGAGGTCACCGATGTTCTCACCCTGGGTGAACTCGCCATTGACGGCAAGGTCGTCGAACGGCTTGAAGGAATTGAATTGCTCAACGAGGCGGCCGGTGCGCTTAAGAAATTCGGCTCGATCCGCATCGGTCCACCAATTGCGCAGCACGCCGTCGCCGTCGGCGGTGCTTCCCTGGTCGTCGAAGCCGTGCCCAATTTCATGTCCAATTACCGCTCCGATGGCGCCGTAGTTGACTGCCTCGTCTGCATCCATGTTGAAGAATGGCGGCTGAAGTATCGCTGCTGGAAATGTGATTTGATTTAGCGACGGCGTATAAGACGCATTGACGGTTTGCGGCGTCATGCGCCACTCGCCACGATCGACCGGCCCACCATGGCGGTCAATTTCGCGCTGGTGATTCACGGCTCGCGCACGCCGAATGTTACCGACCAGGTCATCTGCTTCGATTTGCAACGCCGAGTAGTCGCGCCACTCGTCCGGATAACCAATCTTGGATGAAAATTTCGACAGCTTCTTGAGCGCTTCGACTTTCGTTTCGTCGCTCATCCAGTCGAGCTCATTAATACTCTTTTCGTACGCGTTGACGAGGTTGGCAACCAGCGTTTCCATTCGTGTTTTTGCCTCGGGCGGAAAGTGTCGCGCGACATAAACTTTGCCAACGACCTCGCCCAGCGTGCCGCTAACAGTGGCTGTGGCGCGGCGCCAGGGTTTCTGCGGCTCCTCGATTCCGGCCAGGGTTCGACCGTAAAACTCGAAGTTCTGATCATCCAGCGCCTTGGTTAGTTGTGTTGCATGGGTTCGCAACATTCGCCACTTGAGATAGGTCTTCCAGGTGTCGAGGCTTGTGTCATGGATGATTTGATCCAGCGCACCGAAATATCCATTGTCCCGCCCATAAACAATCAGGCTCTCCGTTTCCGGCACACCGAATTCGGCGAAGTAATCATCCCAGTTCATACGCGGCATGACGTCGCTGAGATCTTCTCGAGCAACCGTCGTGTAGTTCAGGGCGCGTTGCCGGTTTTGCTCTTTGGTCATGTTCTTTTCGGCAAGCCGGGTTTCCAGCGCCATGATGTTCGTTGCGGCGTTAGCGGCGCCCGGCAGGCCCGCGAGGCGAAAAATCTTTTCGACATGTTTTACGTATTGGTTGCGAAGCAACTCTGACTTTTCGTCCTCGAGCAAATAGTATTCGCGATCGGGCAGACCGAGGCCGCCTTGCGTAACAATCATCGCGTATCTTGTCGGGTCGTTCGGGTTAACCGTCTGTTCCAGATCGATGGGTATGGTGATGCCGAAACTACTGGCCCTGGCGAAATAGACAATGAGGTCTTCGTGACTCGCAATCGCATCGATATTTGCGAACTCTGCTCGCAAAGGCTCGATGCCGCGCGCATCGCGCGTCGCCATATCGAGATACGACTTGTAGAGATCGCCGACCTTTTGTTCGTCCGTGCCTTTGGCGAAGTCGCCGTTCGCTGATTCTTCGATGATGGTATTGACGTCGGACTGTGCGTTGTCTCTGAGGACCGTGAACCCACTGTAACTGGCTTTGTCGGCCGGTATTTCTGTTTCATCGAGCCAACGGCCATTCATGTAACGAAAGAAGTCGTCGCCGGGCCGCACGCTCGTGTCCATGTATTGAATGTCGATACCAGAATTGAGCACGGCGGGCGCCGCAGTCGGCTCGGGCGTTGACTCCTGACTGCACGCGGACAGCACAAGCAGCGCGGTTGCGCCGAAAAAGAGTTTGTTCACTTTGATCCCCTGTTGTTCTGCGCGGCTGTGCCGTGTTGATTCGAAAGGCCTGTGCGATAGACCAGTCTGGGCGCTGTTAGTTTCCGCCGTCGATCGATTCTCCAATCGTCTCCAATTCAGCAACTTCGGGCTCTGTCAGCGAATAGATGTGGCCAATGCGACAACCCCGAAGCGTGTCGAAGCGAGCGCGAATCCTGTTTCCGCCCCAGCGCTGGTCGGCAACGATTATGTCGTCCACCAATTCGTAGCACGGACGATCGAACTCGAAGAGATAATCACCCCTGCGGGTTTTGTAGATCACGAAGCTCGCGTCAAGTTCGTGTAGGTGATCATCATTTCTCGTACTGATTTGGTCGAGCTCGGCTAATTGACGCGTGTTAACCAGATCCCGGATTGCCTGTTCTTTGTTCGTGCCAATTGGTTCTTCGGTCGTGGCACAGGCTACGAGCCATGTGGTCATGAACAACACAAAGCCTGACTTCATGACAAACGCTCCTCTGTGTACATTCGCTCGATCAACGCAATTGCACGCGGATAGTCTTCAATCCAGCGCTCTACGTCTGCACGCATTGCAGCGGGAAACTGCTCTCTCGTCACTCGGCTTTCTGCGGCCTGACCGCCGCCGTAATTGTCAGGTTGCAACCAGAGTCCCGAAAGCGCTGCAAATGTGATATCGACATAGTTGATCTCATCTCCGCCGAGAATTGATTTTCTGCCATCGGCAACTCGGGTATCGATGTCGCCCAAGCGCTCATCGATATGCTGTACTGCTTTTGCATAGTGCGCGTCGGTGATCGAAAAGGTGCGACGAACAAATGCTGCGCTCAGCGGATACATCGGGTGCAGTAGCAGGCGCTGCCACCATGGTACTTGCGGGTGGTTTGCCCCCCACACATGTAATGTTAGTTCTTTGTGCGGCAACAGGTGATAGTAGACCCATACCTGTAAGTCGACGCCATAACGGTCAATCGTTTTTTCGAGCGCAAGCCGTTCGGCGCTGGTCTCAAGAAACCTGGCTGTCTCGCCGAGTTGTGAGCCGTATTCACCCCACAAGAAACGGAGAATCTCCGGCGAATGTCCGATGGACGAGCGTACCTTGCCGGTTTGAAAATTTAGTCGCGGCACCGTACGTCCCGTGAACACGACACCAAGAATTCCGCCGCAATGGTTTTCGGTGTAGTCGATGCCCAGGCGATCCATACACCAGCGCGCTTTTTCGGCGAAATGACTGGTCGATATAGTTTCGAGGACGATTGACGGTTGCTTCGCGGGCATGACGAGCCCGCTGAAAGCGACTAACCAGCGCCACAACAGCGCCGCAATAACCAGCAACAACGCCGACCAGACGGACAGGCCGAACCACGCAACAATGAGTGGCAACAACAGAAGAAAGATTGTGTGTACAAGGCGGCGCGTCGAAATCATTGCGCTATTTATCAAACGTCCAGATTGGCGACGGTCAGTGCATTCTTTTCGATAAATTCGCGACGCGGCTCAACCTGGTCACCCATCAGCGTCGTAAAGATGTCGTCGGCCTTCACCGCATCTTCAATGCGTACCTGCATAAGTCTGCGTGTTTCAGGGTTGACCGTCGTGTCCCACAACTGGTCGGGGTTCATTTCACCCAAGCCCTTGTAGCGCTGGATCGATTGGCCTCTTCTTGCTTCGGACATTAGCCAATCGACGGCGTCAGCAAACTCTTTGACGTTCGCCTTACGTTCGCCGCGCTGCACATAGGCGCCGGCACCCAGTAGCTCGCTGAGCTTACCGCTGAGAGCGCTAATGTGGCTGTATTCATTGGTACCGAAAAATTCACGCGGCAGATAGCGTGTCGCTCCGATGCCATGTTGGACGCGCGTAATGCCTATGCGAACGCCCTCGCCGTCTTCGTCACCACGATCAAGTTCAGCGGTATACGTTCCGCCAGTACCTGTAGTTGCACGATCACCGCTGCTCTTCGGTAAGGCGTCCGAAAATGCTTTGGTCCATGCATCAAACTTGTCCAGGTCATCACTGAGCTCGCTTGTTACCTCGGGCATGTCGCTGATCGCACGCAACACCGCTTCGTCGTAACGGCCAGCGAGCCGAGCAATTATTGCCTCAACTGCAATGTGTTCGTTGGCGAGTGTTTCAAGAGCGACGCCGGACAGTGGCGGCGCATCTTTGTTGACGTGCAGCTCCGCGTTGTCCATCGCAGCATTAAGCAAATAGGCGTTCAGCTCGGCGTCGTCTTTGACGTACACCTCCTGCTTGCCGCGCTTGATTTTGTACAGCGGCGGCTGTGCAATATAAACGTGACCGCGCTCGATGAGCTCCGGCATCTGACGGTAGAAAAACGTTAGCAGCAAAGTACGAATGTGCGATCCATCGACATCGGCGTCAGTCATGATGATGATGCGGTGGTAGCGCAATTTATCAATGTTGAAGTCATCACGACCAATGCCACAACCCAGCGCAGTAATCAGCGTTCCAACTTCAACTGATGACAGCATCTTGTCGAAGCGCGCTTTTTCGACATTCAAGATTTTTCCTTTCAGCGGCAAGATCGCCTGCGTGCGGCGGTCGCGCCCTTGCTTTGCCGAACCGCCTGCTGAGTCGCCCTCCACTAGAAATAACTCCGACAAGGCTGGGTCTTTTTCCTGGCAGTCGGCGAGCTTGCCGGGCAGCCCGGCAATGTCCAGTGCGCCTTTGCGACGCGTCATTTCACGCGCTTTGCGAGCCGCCTCTCGGGCGCGCGCTGCATCGATAATTTTCGACACGATCTGTTTCGCTTCCTGCGGATGCTCTAGCAGAAATTCCTGCAAGCGCCCGGCCATGGCCTGCTCTACAATGCCTTTAATTTCAGATGAAACTAATTTGTCCTTGGTTTGAGACGAAAACTTCGGATCCGGAACCTTGACTGATAACACCGCCGTTAAGCCCTCTCGGGCGTCATCGCCGGATGGGGCAAACTTATCCTTCTTGGTGCTTAGCTCTTTTTCTATGTAGCTGTTCAGCGTCCGTGTAAGCGCGGTTCGAAAGCCCGACAGGTGGGTGCCGCCATCGCGCTGCGGAATATTGTTCGTATAGCAGAACATGTTTTCCTGGTAGCCGTCGTTCCACTGCAATGACGCCTCTACCCCAACATCATCCTGCATCACCGAAAAATGAAAGACCGTATTGTGGATGGGCGCCTTGTTGCGATTGAGGTGCTCGACGAATGCCTTGATGCCGCCCTCGTACTCAAAGATGTCTTCTTTTTCCGAACGCTCATCAACAAGCCGAATTCGAATGCCCGAATTCAAAAAGGACAGCTCGCGCAGGCGGCCGGCCAGGATGTCGTAGTGAAACTGAATATTCGTGAAGGTGTTTGGGCTTGGCTTGAACCGAATCGTCGTGCCGGTTCGGTCCGTATCACCCACGACCGCCAGCGGCGCTTTCGGCTCACCGTGCTCATACTCCTGCTGGTGGATCTGGCCCTCGCGATGCACGGTCAGGATCAGCTGCTCCGACAAGGCATTCACAACCGAGACACCGACGCCATGCAGGCCGCCCGACACCTTGTATGAGTTGTCATCGAACTTACCGCCAGCATGTAACACGGTCATGATGACCTCTGCTGCCGAGCGCCCTTCCTCCGGGTGCATATCAACCGGAACGCCGCGGCCATCATCGCTGACGGTCACCGACTCATCCGCATGAATCGTCACAGTCACAACGCTGCAGTGGCCTGCCAGCGCCTCGTCGATGGAGTTATCGACGACCTCAAAAACCATGTGGTGGAGGCCTGTGCCGTCATCGGTATCGCCGATGTACATGCCCGGCCGTTTGCGAACAGCCTCTAGGCCCTTTAAGACCTTGATATTACTGGAAGTATATTCGTTTTCGTCGGTCATCCCGCGTCCTCTGGATACAACCGGACTATTGTACCAAAGCGGCACCCACAAAGTCGCCCCAAAGCCTTATTATTTAAGGAATTTCGGGTGTTTTTTTTGGTGTCTTTACGACGTCTGTTTGAGCTCGCCGTGTTCCACGTGAAACGTCCTCGCTTCTTCGGGAAACAGCGGCGTATCCGGCTCCAGGCTGGTCGCCACAACCTGGCTTCCAAGGCCGACCACACGGTGCATCAGCCGGGCCAGCGCCTCTTTGTCCAGCTCGGCCCCGGGATCGTCCAGCAACAGCAATAATGGGCGCTCCAGCGCCGTTTGCGCTGTCTCGGCTGCGGCCAACACCATCGCGCAGGCCAACAGCTTCTGCTGGCCCCGCGACACAAGCTTGCGCGCGCGCCGGGCATCATAGCTCAGCTTGAGGTCGGCGCGGTGCGGTCCATACTGCGTGCTGCCGTGTTGCTGGTCGCGCTCGATGCTCTCCTCCAACGCCTGCAGCAAGCCCTTATCTTCATTCCAGCCGGAGCGGTATTCGAAGTCGACCTCGCTACCCAGGAGGTCTGCCCCGGCCTCCCGCAGCCCAACTAGCGCCACATCCAGCGCGTTGCGGCGACCAGCATCCACTTTGGCGGCTAGTTCCGCGAACTCCTGATTCCAGCCATCTAGCGCTGCGCCGCTTGAGGCGGCGCGCAGGGCGGCATTGCGCTGTTTGAGTGCGCGGCGAAATCGGCGCCAACTATCGAGATAATCATGTTCCACGTGGAACGCGACCCAGTCGAGGTATCGCCGCCGCTGGTCCGGGGCGCCTGCGACCAGCTCATGAACGTCCGGGTCAATAATCTGCAGCGGCAGGGCTGCCGCGAGCATCGCCGCGCCACCCTCCTTTTGCCCATCAATGCGTGTCTCCAGGCCATCGTGGCTATTCCGCACCCCCACCTTGGCCGTGTGGCCCCCATCGTCGACCTCCCCAAAAAGGACAAAGTCCTGCGCCCCATGTCTGATCAGATCGCTGGTGCTCGCTCCACGAAACGACTTTCCCCGCCCCAGATAGGCGATGGCTTCAAGCACGCTGGTTTTGCCGGAAGCGTTACGGCCGTAGATAAGGTTGTATTGTGGATCGGCGTCTAGCTCGATGCTTTCCAGGCAGCGAAAATTCTGCGCTGTGAATTGCCGAATCGGCACCCGCCCAGTCTTACAGACGCATCGGCATCACGACGAACTTGCCATCGTCACGACCCGGCTGGCGAATCAAGCAGCTCGAATTGCTATCTAATACCGACAGCGTCACCTGTTCACCTTCAACGGCCCCCAGCGCATCCAGCAGGTAATTGACGTTGAAGCCGATCTCGATATCCTCACCGCTATAAGTGACCTCAAGCTCTTCCTCGGCCTCTTCCTGCTCAGGGTTGTGCGCCTGAATAACCACGCCGCTGTCGCGGATAATTAGCCGAATGCCGCGGTATTTCTCGTTCGATAAGATCGCCGTGCGCTGCAGAGCGCCTCGAAACAGGCCTTTGTCGGCCGTTAGCTCGTTGCTCGATTCCTTCGGAATAACACGCTCATACTCTGGGAATCGACCATCGATCAGCTTCGACGTAAACCGAATGCCTTCGAGTTGAATGCGTACATGGTTGGGCCCAAGCTCGATATTCAGGTCGCCTTCGCCGTCCATGAGCCGCTGTAACTCCAACACGCCTTTACGCGGCACAATCACTTGCTGCTCATTAAGTTTCGCGCCATCGATGTCAGCCTCGCAAAGCGCTAGCCGGTGCCCATCGGTCGCTACAGCCCGCAAAATGCTGCCACCCGTTTCGAGCAACATGCCGTTTAGGTAGTAGCGGACATCCTGTTGAGCCATTGAAAAATGCGTCTTCTCAATGAGTCTTCCCAGCGTTTCCTGCGAGACAGAAATCGTCTGACCGGCCTTGATGTCCTCGACACTAGGGAATTCAGCAGACGGCAACGTTGCCAGGCTGAATTTGCTCCTGCCCGAGCGCACGACAAGCTTTTCGCCTGACAGACTGATATCGATATCCGAGCCGTCCGGTAGTGCTCTGCAAATGTCGAGCAATTTTCTGCCGGACACCGTTATTTCACCACCAGCCTCAACACCGACCTCGGCTGTTGCCACAAGCTCAACCTCTAGATCTGTCGCAGTGACCGCGAGCACGTTGTCGCGTGCGACCAGCAAGACATTTGAGAGTATCGGCATTGTCTGCCTTCTTTCGACGACGCCTATTACAGCTTGAAGAGGCTTCAAAAGGACATCGCGAGCAGCTCGTAATTTCATGCATTCCACCTGTTAATAAATATTGGAAATTTTGGTTTTATTATTATTATTAAGGGCCACTGCCCCTGTGGATAAAATAATAAAAACTATTTAAATCAATAAGTTAAACGACTAAAGTGCCTGTGTGACAACGTGCAAATCCTCTCACTCTCCTGTGTGTAGCCTGTGGATAAAAGCAAGCACAACGTTTATCCACTGCTTATCCACATTATCCTGTCAGAGTTCTCAACAAATTCAAATAATCATCGTCAATGCGCTTGTCTGACTCGCGCAAAGCCTCAATTCTGCGGCAGCCGTGCAAGACTGTCGTGTGATCCCTGCCACCGAAGGCGTCGCCAATTTCCGGGAGGCTGTGGTTCGTCAATTCTTTCGCCAGCGCCATTGCAAACTGTCTGGGCCGAGCAATCGATCGACTGCGCCGCTTCGATAACAAATCGGCGACGCGAATCTTAAAGTACTCGGCGACGGTTTTCTGGATGTTTTCAATCGAGACAAGCCGCGCTTGCAAAGCAAGCAGGTCACGCAACGCCTCTTTGGCAAAATCCAAGTTAATCGGCCGCTCCGTAAAACGGGAATTCGCGATGACGCGCCGCAACGCTCCTTCGAGCTCGCGCACATTCGAGCGAATACGTTTTGCTATAAAAAAGGCGACTTCATCGGGGAGCTCAACACCCTCGGCCTGCGCCTTGCTCATCAAGATTGCGACCGACGTTTCGAGTTCAGGCGGTTCTATTGCAACCGTGAGCCCCCAACCGAATCTTGATTTCAGCCGCTCTTCTAGGCCATTAACCTCCTTGGGGTAGCGATCACAGGTCAACACGATTTGCCGCTGGCCTTCGAGCAAGGCGTTAAAAGTGTGAAAGAACTCCTCCTGGGAGCGCTCTTTTCCGGCGAAAAACTGAATGTCGTCGATCAACAGCGCATCCAACGAACGATAGGTGCGCTTGAAATCGGAAATGGTGTTGTGCTGTAAGCCGCGAACCATGTCGCCAACAAAGCGCTCGGAGTGAACGTAGGCAACATTCGCGGCAGGGTTGCGCTCCAGCATAGCGTTGCCAACCGCTTGCATAAGGTGAGTCTTGCCGAGGCCGACACCGCCGTAGATGAATAACGGATTATAGCTTTTGCCCGGATTCTCACCGACCTGGCTGGCTGCGGCCCTCGCGAGCTGATTGCTCTTACCAGCGACAAAGGTTTCAAACGTGAAGCTCGGACTCAGGCGTGATTCGAGTGGTGCAGGTCCAGCCTTGCGCGGTGCAACAGGACGGGCTGCGCTCGCCGCAGGCGCTGCTTTTGCTTGGCGCGAGCCAACCTCGACGACCACCTCAGCGGATTGGCCGGAGTCATCGACGATCTGCAATATTCTTTCAATGTAGTGTTCCTGCAGCCAATCTACAACGAAGCGATTGGGCGCAAGCAGCCGCAATACCTCGCCGTCTTCGACGGCCTGGAGGGGCCGAATCCAGGTGTTGAATTGCTGCTCGGGAATCTCCGACTGCAAGTCACGGATGCAGCGGTTCCATAGCGTCATCTCGGCCGGCAAAGGAGTCCCCAAAATCGTTATTAGTATGGTCCACAGGTGTGGACCCGGCAGTCTAACTCGTCTGCCGGGGTCGCGCCATAAGCGTCTATTGACACAGTATAAGCATCTAAGTAACCTTGCCGCCCTTCCAAAAAGAGGGCCAGTTTCGGCCGTCTTAATAGCAGGTACCGGACCAATGAAACGCACCTTTCAGCCAAGCACCTTAAAGCGCGCACGCACACACGGCTTCCGTGCTCGTATGGCCACCAAGGCCGGGCGGCTTGTTCTCAAGCGCCGCCGCGCTAAGGGCCGCGCCAAACTGACGCCGTAAGTTCGCGGCAGGGCGGTAGGCCATCACCGCGGCGATCAAAAATACGACCCCAAAAGGCAGCTCATCGCACCGCTTTCAAAAAGAGAGCCGGTTGCTCGATGCCGCCGCGTACGGGCGCGTATTCAAAAAAGCCACACGCAGCAGAGATAAATGGTTTACCGTTCTGTGCCGGGAAAATGATGGCGGCGAAGCTAGATTGGGTCTGGCCGTTTCGAAGAAGCACTGTAAGGCAGCAGTAAGCCGAAACAGAATCAAGCGCTTAGTCAGAGAGTCGTTTCGACACCATCAGGAAGACCTTGCCGGCTTTGATGTCGTTGTAATCAATCAGCCGGCCACAAGAAGCGCGAATAACAAGCAGCTATTTAATAGTCTCGACGGCCATTGGCGAGAGTGCGCCGGGAGCAGGGCCGGACAGGGCACGCAGGAATAAGGAACGTATGGACAATCAACGACTGATGATATGGGCCTTTTTTGGCCTGATGGCATGGATGACGTTCCAGGCGTGGCAGCAAGACTACGGCCCTGCGCCCGTCGCTGCACCGACAGAGGTGGTTGCAGAATCAAGCACGGCCCATCCCGATGCTAGCCTGCCGACCCTCGGTCCCGAAGCGGTTGAAACAGGTGCAGACATTGATGCACCGAACGTAATGCCTTCGGTCGATGCGCCGGCCGTTGCAGAGCCCGTATTAACGGCCGCCAGCATTGAAGTTAAAACTGATGTCCTGTCAATCACGATTAGTACGCAGGGCGGCACACTTGCAGGCGGCACCCTGTTGAATTATCCGGTTGCAAAAGACCGGCCGAACGAACTTGTTAGTCTTTTGAGCTCAGACCCCGAGCAACTTGCCCTGCTGCAGTCGGGGCTGCGTTCGAGCGGCGACGGCGCAGAACCTAATCACCTTGCGATGTTTAAAACCGAGCGCAGTGCGTATGAACTCGGCAACTCCGACGAGCTCGTCGTTCCACTAAGCTGGACGGACGGCAATGGCATTACAGTTACAAAAACCTATCGCTTCAAGCGCGGCAGCTACATTGTTCAGTTAGAGCAAACGATCAGTAACAGCAGCGATAGCTCATGGCGCGGGGCAGAATACGTACAGCTGCAGCGCAACCTGAAAGAGCAAGAAAGATCGATGTTTGATGTCGACTCGTATTCGTTCAATGGACCAATCATCTATGACGGTGAAAAGTCGGAGAAACTTGATCGTGACGACCTGGTCGACGATGGCCCGTACAGTTTCAGCTCAGAGTCCGGATGGTTCGGCGCCATTCAACATCACTTCGTCGCAGCCGTTGTGCCCGAGCGAGAAACAACGCAGCGATACAGCGTGTCGGTGCGCGACAGGAATTCGACGTCGAGCGCGATTGGCGCCGCGCGCGCGGTTACCGCGGGCGAAAGCCACACATTCAAGACAACCTTGTTTGTTGGTCCGAAGTTGCAATCGCAACTCGAACAGATCGACAAGAAATTAAAGCTTACGGTTGACTACGGTTGGCTCACAATACTTTCCAACCCACTGTTTGCTGTACTCAGTTTCGTATTTGGAATCGTCGGCAACTGGGGCGTCGCGATTATTGTTGTCACGATCCTGATCAAGCTGGTCTTCTACAAGCTGACCGAATCCAGCGGCCGCTCCATGGCAAAAATGCGCAACTTGCAGCCGCGCATAAAGGCGATGCAAGAGCGCTATAAGGACGACAAGCAGGCGCAAAGCCAGGCCATGATGGAGATGTATAAGACGGAAAAGGTGAACCCGGCCGCCGGCTGTTTACCGATTCTGATCCAAATGCCGTTCTTCCTCGCCTTTTATTGGGTCTTGCTCGAAAGCGTCGAGATGCGGCAGGCGCCATTCGCACTTTGGATAACTGATTTATCGGTGCGCGATCCGCTTTTCATCCTGCCGCTGATCATGGGTGCGTCGATGTTCTTTCAGCAAAAGCTGAACCCGCAGGTTGGCGACCCGATACAAGTTAAGGTGATGCAGATCATGCCGATCATCTTCACGGCGTTCTTCGCATTCTTCCCGTCCGGACTGGTGCTCTACTGGGTAACAAACACACTCTTGTCGATTGCCCAACAGTATAAAATTAACAAGGTCGTTGAGGCCGAGGCCAAGCAACAAAAAGGCACTAAGCGGCCCAAAAAGACCTAGCCCATGAGCGCCGACACGATCGTCGCTGCCGCAACCCCGCCAGGAACGGGCGGCGTTGGCATCGTGCGAATCTCCGGGCCACACGCGGAAACAATTGCCACACAAATAATTGGTGCGCTACCCGAACCGCGTGTTGCAACGCATCGAGCATTCAAAGACACAACGGGGAGCGCGATCGACAGCGGCATCGCGTTGTACTTTCCGGCACCAGGGTCGTTTACCGGCGAGTCGGTTGTCGAGCTGCAAGGACACGGCGGACCGGTCGTTGTGGCTCTGGTCGTCGATGCGGCGGTGAACGCTGGAGCACGCCTCGCTGAGCCCGGCGAATTTACTAAGCGCGCGTTTCTCAATGACAAACTTGATCTCGCACAGGCCGAAGCCGTTGCTGACTTAATCGGTAGTGGCACCGAACAGGCGGCGCGAGCCGCACTGCGATCGCTGGCCGGTGATTTCTCGAAGCTCGTTGACGATCTTGCAGGCGAAGTCGAACGTTTGCGCCTCTACGTTGAAGCTGCGATCGACTTTCCCGAAGAAGAAGTAGATTTCCTGTCGGATGCGGATCTGCAAAACGCTGTTGAGCGCACTGCGGCAGCGTTCGCAAACTTGTTGGCACAGGCCCGCGTTGGGCGAGTGCTGCGTGACGGTTATCGCGTTGTGATTGTCGGTAAGCCGAACGCCGGCAAGTCGAGCCTGATGAATCGACTTAGTGGCGAAGACACGGCCATCGTTACTGAAGTTGCAGGCACGACGCGCGATATCTTGCGCGAGCAAATAAACATCGATGGCCTCGCTGTCGAGCTTGTCGACACGGCCGGGTTGCGAAACGATCCGGATCGCATTGAGGCCGAAGGCATTAGACGCGCGCGGGACGCGCTGCAAAGCGCAGATGCTGTGTTGTGGATTCAGGACGCAAGTGAAGACGAAGAGGGCGCCATCAACGAAGAGTTGCCAGCCGATGTGCCCATTATTGTGGTGCGCAACAAAATCGACCTCACGCAGGAACGTGCGGGCGTCGACCAAAAAGATGCCAGCGTCATCCTATTGTCGGCGAAGTCGGGCGAGGGGCTGGACGAACTACGCACGCAAATTCGACGTCTTGCAGGCTATCGAGATCTCGGCGAACAGACGGTCACGGCCAGGCGCAGACACACGGATGCGGTGAAGCGCTCGAGAGATCATTTCGCGGCTGGCCGACAGGCGCTGACTGAGCAGCGGGCCGGCGAAGTTTTCGCTGAGGAATTGCGGCTCGCGCACCAGGCGCTCGGCGAGATCACAGGTGCGACCTCGTCCGACGATCTGCTCGGGATGATCTTCACGGAATTCTGTATTGGCAAATAAGTTCCAGCAAACAATGTGACCCTGTGCCGGTTTGACCACATATGTGGTGCTAGAGTCGCGGAACTTGGGCAAATTCTTGGAGAAAGACATGTTTCGTTACGCATTAATGGGCGTGCTTATGTTAAGTAGCGCCGCAGCCGTGGCCGATGGGCCGAGCTACAGCTACATTCAGGCGACCTATCAGGAAGTTGAGCTTGATGCTTCGGGCACGGGCTTTTCGGATCCGGACGGCGACGGCTTTGGCGTTGCTGGGTCGGTTGAGGTCGGTGATAAATGGCATATTTTCGCTGATTACGCGACCGCAGACCTCGAGGGCGTCGTTGACATCGACCTGACGACAGCGGGTCTTGGCTATCGCCATGGCATATCCAACAAGACTGACGTTTTTGCAGAGCTGGGTTTCGCCAAGGCAGATTTCGAAGGCATCGGAGATGACACGGGCATATCCGTACGTCTGGGTATTCGCAGCATGGTCAGCGATAGCCTGGAAATCTCGGCCAACATCGGCGAGTCCGATTATGACGATGTCGATTTTGGCACCGAGTTTGGCGCTAACCTTTGGTACACGGTCTCCGGCAACGTTGCTGTTGGCGCCGAAGTCCGGTTTGCTGACGACATCACACGTTACGGCGTAGGTGTACGGTTGTTCTTCGACCAGTAGCGTCAGTTTCGCAAGACTATGAAGCCCCGCTCCAGCGGGGCTTTTTTTTGCCTCAGGCAATCATCAGGTGATCATTCTCGTTGCATCACCTGACCATCAGGAGAAGTAGGCGGCAGGCGCCTACTGTTGGTCTCGAAACACAACGGGAGATCGACATGAGCTACACGCCCAAAAAGAACATCATCCTCGTTTTCTGTGTCGCACTGATCGGCGCCTTCGGCTGCACGTCAACGAATACTATACCCGCCTCAGAGGAGGCATTGATCGCCAACAAGATTCACGCGGGCGACAAGCTGACTCTGAACTTCAGAAATGGCAGCGTCGAGAAGATCAAGCTGTCCTACTTCGACGCAGAACAAATTGCCGGCATCGCGAAAAATGACCAGACGATCATCGCGAATTACGAACAAATCACTTTTCTGCAGCATAAAAAGCCAGCGGTAGCTAAGACCGCGGGGTTGACGCTTGGCGTAGTCGCACTCGCCGTGGGTTTGGCTGCAGGTGAAGCAGCTGCAAGTCTTTTGGCGGGGCCCGGTGGGTCCTAGGGACGAAAGCGCGGCTCAGTGATCGAGAGCTCAGTGATGTCGCCGTACTTGGCGATCTGGTCGCGAATCAATTCCGCATCACCGATGATCGCAATCACGAGATCGTCGGCGCTCGGATAAACCTGCTCGATAACTGTGCGAATCGCTTCGCCATCGGCGGCCGCGACAGCGCCGCCGTAGTCGTTGATGTAGCTTTCATCGAGGTTGTAGGTTTCGAGCACAGCAAATTGTGCCGCGAGCTGTTCAGCAGTTTCGAAGTTTGGTGCGAACTGGCCGAGAATGTAATTCTTGCCTGACGTGATCATGTCGTCGCCGAACCCTTCGTCCCGCATTTTTTCAAGCAAGGACAACGCCAGATCAATCGCCTCAACGGTCGACTCAGTTTTAGTGTACGAGATGATCGCGACGGAGCCGCCCATGCTTTGCCGGCGCAGCGACGAGCTCGCACCGTAAGTCAGGCCCGCCTTAGTGCGTAGTTCATCCATGAGCAAGGATGTAAAGCGACCGCCAAAAAGCGTATTGGCGATGTTGAGCTCTGCGCGTGATTCGAAATCACGACGAACGCCGACATTGCCAATCCAGAAATAGCTTTGCGCGGCTCCGGGCTTGTCGACGAGCAACACACGTCGCCCGGTCACAACCGGTGGCGCTTCAATGACCGGCAGCGGCGCCGTCGCAGCGGGCCAGTCGAAGAATGCGGCAGTAAGTTCGGCCAGCATTGCTGTCGCATCAAAGTCGCCAGCAACGGCAATGACCAATCTGTCACCACCGAAATAATCGCGGTAGTAGCCGCGCAGATCACTTGACGAAATCCTCGCCAGTGACTCTTCACTGCCAAACGATGGATTGCCGTACAAGTGATCGCCAAATAAAAAGCTGTTGCCATATATTGAAGTAAGCGCACGCAGATTGCTGTCTTTGGCGGCGCGCAACTGGTCAATCTGCCGGTCGCGAAGCTTCTCGACCTCCTCTTCATTCAGCGTCGGCGAGCGCAACATGTCGACCAGCAATTCGATCATCAGGCTCGCATCGCGCGCCATGAATTCGCCAGACACAGTAATCGCCTCAAGGCTGGCGCGCGCCGAAAGCGCGCCACCCACCGAGTCGATTGCTTCTGCAAACTCGGCGGCGCTACGTGCGCCTGCGCCTTTCTCCAGTGAACTTGCCAATAGGTTGGCCATGCCGCCACGATCTTCCGGGTCGCTGACAGCGCCACCGCGAATCGAGGCTTCAATGCCTATCAGCGGTACATCGTCCTTTTCGTGCAGAATAATTGTGACGCCATTATCGAGAACGACTCGCTCGACGCTTGGCAGTGTTACACCTTGCCCAATCGCGCCGCTTGCCAACAAACAGAGAAAAAGCGCGTAAACAAATCGGCCGCGGAAAGTACTCATTCTTCAGCCTCGGGCGGTGAGACTAATGTGCCGACGGTCATATTTCGGACACGAAATACTTTTGCAGCGACGGCACGCAAATCTTCTGTCGTGATCGCCTCCAGTGCGTCGGGCACACCAAACAACAATTCGTAATTGCCGTTGAATACTTCGAAGCGACCCAGTGCCGCCGCCTTGCCATTGATGGTTGCAAGATCCCGCCAAAAACTGGCAAGCATGATATTGCGCGCTTTCGTAAGCTCGGCTTCGGTTACACCGTCTGAACGCACGCGTTGTAATTCCTCGATGACGCGGGCCTCGACGTCAGCCGCGCTGGCGCCGGGGGGAAGCGTTAAATAGAAATAGGCGAGGCCTGGGTCAAGGCCTTCGTCCTGGTAGCCGCCGACAGAAACGGCAAGCTGTTCGTCTTCGACCAACAACCTGTGCAACCGCGATGAGTCACCGCCAACGAGAATTTCCAACAGTAGATTTAATGCTTGCGTGTCAGGGTCCGTAGCACTACCCGCGTGAAAAGCCAGGTGCAACAGTGGTGTTTGCGCCTCGGCCTCAACGACGATTCGCCGCATGCCTTGTTGTTCGGGCTCGACAGTTCGTATCGGTGGTGGCGGTTCCTGCGCGGCTATCGGAGCGAAGTACTCCTCCGCTAACTCAAAAATCTCGCCCGGGGTGACATCGCCTGTAAATATGACCGTGCGATTGTTCGGCGCATAGTAGGTGCGGTAGAAGTTGCCGAGATCCTCTTCGGTCCATGACTCAATATCGGATGGCCAGCCGATGACCGGAAACTGATACGGATGAGCGACGTAAGCGGTTGCCTGCATTTGTTCGAGCAGCTTGCGAAAGTTGTTGTCTTCGACACTTGAGCGACGCTCCGAATAAACAACGTCACGCTCGGCGGCTACAGCATCCGCATAAGTCTGCAGGTTTTCGGCGCGGTCCGCCTCGATCTCGAAAATGATCTGCAACGCCGAGCGCGGAAACCGATCCTGATACACGGTCAAATCACTGCTCGTGTAGGCGTTGTTCGAGCCACCAGCGGCTTCCATAATGCGATCAAATTCTCCGGGCTCGAGGTTTTCGGTACCTAAGAACATCATGTGTTCGAAGAAATGTGAGAGCCCTGTAATTCCCGGATACTCGTTGCGCCCGCCAGCGCGAACAAAGTTGTACATGACGACGTTTGGAATATCGTGGTCAGGCCAAACAATAATCTTCAGGCCGTTGCCGAGTACCAGGCTGCGTATCTCGGGCGGCGTTTTCGCAGCAATTGGCGCATCGCCTTCGGGAACACCAGGCACGAGAAACTCGAATTTCGGCAACAGCCCTTCACCCGCTATCGCCAACAGACCGAGCACGAGCAGCACGGCAACCGCAGCATTGAGTTTCTGGCCGGTCTTATAAACGATGGACTGGGTCTGATCGACCTCGATCGCTTTGCGCAAACCGCTCGGCGTAATCTCGTAGGTCCACGCAAACAGCATCGCGACCGGGAATCCGATGGCCAATACGGATACGACAAATACGTAGGACCAGCTGGGCATGCCGAGCACTTCGCCTGTATTCTGAACAAACCACAGGATCAGCCAGCTGGCGATGGCGTAAAGCAGCGCCACCTTTAGAACATTGCGGCGCCTGAGTTCGGCGAATAGAGCCATCTCTGAATCCTAACCCAGCAGCCCCTCACGGCGATACAGGCGTGCGCAGATCCAAGTCAAAAGGACCCCGAAAGCCAGCGTGCTGGTGATGGAAATAAGTACGTGTAGCCAATTCAGCGGCTCGTTTTTGATCATGTCCTGCAATATCAGGTGTTGACTCAGACTCGGTATAAACATGAACTCAAGTTTGGCGCGGACGTTAAGAATACTGACGATCAGTATCGGCATCGTCGGCGCGATCAGCACGATGCTGAGCCAGGTCTGCGCCTCCTTGTAACTCTTTGTAAACGATGCGACCAGCGTCATAACGGCTGCGCCCAGCAATATGAACGGCGCAAGCACGAAGAATGCTGCAATGACCACGGCCGGACCAAAGTTTGGCGTCATGCCCAACTGTTCGAGCGGCATGAACTTGAGTGCAAAGAAAAACGACCACAGACTCAGCATCAGTGACATCGCCATGAACAGGCAGGTAGCGGCAACCTTGCCCAGCATCAGTCGCTCACGCGTAACTGGCAATGACAGCAGCGGTTCAAGTGAACCGCGTTCGCGCTCGCCGGCTGTTGTATCGATCGCGAGGTACATGCCACCCATGAGCATGGCGAAGATAAAAAAGTAACTCATCATGCCGAGCAAAATGCCGGACCGACCGCTGGGCGTCGACACATCGACATCATCGACGTTGATGGCCTGCACGACGAGCGGACTGACGCCTCGGCCAACAAGCCTGAGAGCTACGATCTGTTGGTTGTAAGCGCGGATCGCGTTACGCGCGCGTCGCGCGTCGCGGTCGGCCTCCTGATCGGCCTGGTCGGAAATGAGCTCGACCTTGGCCGGCACACCGTCACTCAATTGTTCGGCAAAAGCAGCCGGGATCACGACGACGATATCAACCTCACCGGTCTTCACCGCGGCGATAGCCGAATCGCGATCGCTCGGTCCGGCGATAACGTCGATGTTGCGGCTTTCGAGAAAGCGAACCAGATTAGGCGCAAGCTCGGCGCCGATGACCGGCAGCTCCATGGCGCTGTCGATATCTGACAGGGAGCGCTCAATCGAGAGATTGATGACGAACGCAAATAAGAGCGGCCCGAGTAACGGACCCATGAGTAACGCAGAAGCCAGGGTGCGGCGATCGCGCAAGTTGTCGATGACTTCCTTCGTAAATACGCTTAGCAGGGTTCGCATCATTCCGGCGCCACCATTTGTATCGCCGCGACAAAGGCGTCCTCAAGATCACTGCAACCGGTGCGCTCACGTATTCCATCCACCGAGTCATCAATGGCAACCTTGCCGTGCGCAATTATGCAGATGTCGTCACAAAGAGCGGCAACCTCCTGCATGACGTGGCTGGAAAACAAAACGCAACGGCCGGCGTCTTTGAGTTTGAGTATCAGCTCTCGTAATGAGCGCGTTGCCATGACATCGAGGCCGTTTGTTGGCTCATCGAGAATAATGTTTTGCGGGTCGTGTACAAGCGCACGCGCGAGTGCGACTTTCGTACGCTGTCCCTGCGAAAAGCCCTTCGTGCGTCGGTCGGCAAACTCGTCAATTTCGAGCAACTTGATGATGCCGTTAACCTGGTCATCCAGGGTCGATTTTTCGAGACCGCACAGAGAGCCGTAATAGGCGATGTTCTCGCGCGCGCTCAAGTGCGGATAAAGCCCGGCGCCGTGCGGTAGTGCACCAATACGCTGGCGCGCGGCGAGACCGTCTTTGACAACATCGACATCGTCAATTAGAGCGGTGCCGCTGTCAGGTTTGAGCACGGTGTACAGCACACGCAAAGTGGTCGATTTGCCCGCGCCGTTGGGGCCAAGCAAGCCTGTAATTTTTCCGTCCGGCGCATCAAAGCTAACACCGCGAACAGCTTTGACTTTGCCAAAAGACTTTCGAATATTCTCTACGACAATCATGGCGTCGGCCCCGAGTAGTCGACAAAAAACGGCATAACAAATGCTTTTTCCATGCAACTACTTGCGTCGTCCGCGAGAGTTTCGTTGGCCACAAATTCGCCGAGCAGTTTTGGCATGCAGCCAATTGCCGCAAGACCATGTCCCTGGTTGTCGCCACGGATGTGCCAGTGGTTACTCAACTCCGTCGCCGCCATTTCAGCATACTCGGGCGGCGTTATCGGGTCTGCGCCGCCGGACAACAAAAGTACCGGAAGGTCTGTTGCGAGCGGCTCGTGCAGGTTTTCGTCCAGCACACCGAGCGGCCACACCGAACACATTGTGTTAATTGCTTCAAGTTGCAGTGGCCCCATATAGCTCGCATTGATCGCGTCCTGGTCAACCTTTTCCCAGTCAATGAACGGCACGTCTTCAGTGCATAAAACTGCGTTGTGCATGCCGATGCTTAAAGACTCGGCGAGGTTAGCGACCACCATGTGATATTGCGCGGCGAGCGGCATGAAATTGCCATCAGCGGCCTCGCTGATGACCAGTGGCAGTAACGCGACCGTTCGCGGGCTGTACAAAAGCAATCGAACAGCAGCAGCCAGATGGTCTTCAGCAAAGCTGACAATTTCGCGCTTTGCCGTTACTGGATGCTGCAGTTCAATCGTTATCGGTTCTTCCGCCAGCGCACCGCGAATCAGCGCGAAGTCATCGCGAATATTTGGAAAGCGCTCATTGCACGCAGCGTTTTCGATGCAGCGATCAAATACGTGATCGATCGATTTTTGCGACTCAATTGCGATGTCTGGTCCGAGTGGTAATTGTGGCGGCACGACGCCGTCAAGAATGACACTGCGCGTAGACTCGGGGTATCGACGTGCGAAATGTTGTGCGACTCGTGTACCGTAGGAAATTCCATACAGGTTCAACGCGCCGTAACCGAGCGCCTCGCGCAGCGCTTCAAGGTCGCGCACCGCCACACTGGTAGTAAAAAAGCGCGGGTCGTGCGGCAACAAGTCGAGACATTCCTTGGTCAGGCTGAGCGTTTGCTCTTCGGAATACTTGCCTTCAACGATGTCTTCGTCGAGGTTGCAGACCATGGCGGCGGAATCACCAGTGCCGCGCTGGTCGATCAGCAAAATGTCGCGATGTTGTCGAATACGCTCAAACGCTCCGGACCAGGAAGCGTAAAAAAAGATGCTCGACTGTCCCGGGCCGCCGGCGATCGGTACAAACGGGTCGGATGCGGGCTCGAGCGTCAGTGCGGGGACCACGGCGACCTTGAGCTCAATCGTCCCTTTGCTGTCATCCTCGGGATCCAGTGGCTGCGCGAACATCCCACAGCGCGCCGGAATGCCCGGCGAACCTGGGCCCGCGCTAATTCGACATTCTTCGAGCTCAAGCCCTGTAGCCGAGTCTTGCTGGGCCAAGCTCGTTTGAGCCAGCAATATCAGGCCTAGCGCAATGGTGCGAAACATAAGAAAACCGGGAGCCTCAGAGGCATGCAATGTTGGCGGCATGTGAATCTTAAGTAAAGGCCTATGGCGTGTCGCCAGGGCAGCGACTAGAATGCGCGACGCGTTGTCCTTAAAAGTGGTCATTTTTTAACCAATGTCAAAATCGTTCGACGTCATAGTGATCGGCGGTGGTCATGCTGGTACGGAGGCCTGTCTGGCAGCCGCGCGAACGGGTGCCCGCACGCTTCTTCTGACGCACAAGATCGAAACCCTGGGCCAGATGAGCTGCAATCCGGCCATTGGTGGCATCGGCAAGGGTCATCTGACCAAGGAGATCGACGCACTGGGCGGGGCGATGGCCGAGGCGATAGATCGTGCCGGCATTCAATTCCGCACGCTCAACGCGAGCAAGGGCGCGGCGGTGCGTGCAACGCGCGCGCAGGCCGACAGAGTGCTTTATCGCAATGCTATTAGAGCTGTACTTGAAGCTCAGCCCGGGCTCGATATTGTCGAAGGTTCTGTCGATGACCTGATCATTGAGAATGACCGCGTCACCGGTGCGATTACAGCCGAGGGCATAGTGTTTCGCGCAGCCACGGTCGTTCTGACGGTCGGTACATTTCTAGGTGGTCGTATCTTATTCGGCGACACTGAAAAACCGGGCGGTCGTGTTGGTGACGCGCCATCCAACCGACTTGCCGAGCGTCTGCGGGCGTTACCGTTTCGCGTTGCTCGTCTGAAAACCGGCACGCCGCCACGCCTGGACGGCACGACTCTGAACTACGACGTGATGCAGGAACAGGCGGGCGATAAACCGACGCCCGTATTTTCGTATCTGGGCCAACGCAGTGATCATCCGCAGCAGATTTCCTGTTTCATTACGCACACGAATGAACGCACGCACGACATTATTCGTGCCTCGCTCGATCAGTCGCCGATGTTCACAGGTTCGATAGAAGGCGTTGGCCCACGTTACTGCCCGTCGGTCGAAGACAAGGTGGTGCGCTTCGTGGACAAGAGTTCGCACCAGATTTTCGTGGAGCCGGAAGGCCTAACGACAAACCTCGTGTACCCGAATGGCATTTCAACCAGTATGCCGGCAGACGTGCAAGAAAAATTCGTGCGCTCGATCGCCGGATTTGAAACTGCGGTCATCACTCAGCCCGGTTACGCGATCGAATACGACTACTTCGATCCGCGTGACCTTAAGCCGTCGCTCGAAACAAAGCTTGTGCAGGGGCTGTTTTTCGCTGGCCAGATTAATGGCACAACGGGTTATGAAGAAGCGGGCGCGCAAGGTCTGCTTGCTGGACTAAACGCGGCGCGCCAGGCTGGCAGTAAAGAAGAATGGTATCCGCAACGCCATGAGGCTTACATCGGCGTTCTCGTTGATGACCTGACAACACGCGGCGTGAGTGAGCCGTACCGCATGTTTACCAGTCGCGCCGAGTATCGGCTGATGTTGCGTGAAGACAATGCCGACTTGCGACTGACATCGATTGGCCGCGAACTTGGTCTTGTCGATGATCAACGCTGGTCCGTGTTTGAGGCCAAGCACGATGCTATCAAACGCGAACGTGAACGAATCGGAGCCGCTTTGGACTTATTGAAGCGACCCGAGATTCGCTACGCTGACATCGTTGCAAAGCCCGAGGTCGGCACTAGCAATGTCACAAGTGACATGGTCGACGAGCAGCGCGAACAGGTTGAGTTACAAATTGAAGTGCAGGCAAAGTACGCGGGCTATATTGATCGACAGGAACGCGAGATTGCCAAACACGCGAAGCAGGAAATGCTGCGACTGCCTGAGGGTATCGACTATTCAGCCGTTGACGGCTTGTCTAACGAAGCACGACAACGACTGGAAGCAACGCGCCCGGTAACTATCGGACAGGCATCGCGCCTCGAAGGCATGACGCCGTCAGCTGTGTCGTTATTACTTATTCACTTGAAGAAACGCCAAATCGGTCGCGTTGCCTGAGTATCGGTTGCGGTATGCTTCGCAACATGAAAAATTTTCGCATTCTGTTCCTTGCGGCACTCGTCGCGGTGGGCGTTGTCACAACTTCCTGCGGCGAATCTGGTAACGATGAACCACAAGCATCAACGCTGCAGCGCGGCCTGAATGCAGACCCTGAATCGATCGACCCACACAAAGCGCGTAGCACACAAGCGGGCGTGATCTTGCGCGACATCGGTGAGGGGCTGGTCAGCTTCTCGGCAAACGGGAATTTGGTTGCCGGTGTCGCGGAGTCGTGGTCGGTGTCTGATGATGGACTTAGGTACACATTCAACATTCGCGAGAATGCACGTTGGTCAAACGGCGACCCGGTAACAGCCGAGGATTTCGTCTTCAGCCTGCGGCGTCTGGTCGACCCAGCTACAGCAGCGTTCTATGCACAGGCCGTCAATGCGATCGTCAATGCTGATGCCATCACGGCTGGCGAGCTGCCAACGTCTGAGCTGGGTGTCGAGGCGATCGACAGCAATACCCTGCTGATCACACTTGAGCGGCCAACGCCGTACATGTTGAGCCTGCTAATGTCTCCAAGTACGTTTCCCGTTCACGCGGGCTCGATTGCTGAACACGGCAGTGAATTCACACGCCCGGAGAACATGCTCTTCAATGGCGCCTACAAACTGGAGGCATGGGAACCCAGCTCGGTGCTGCGGCTGGTCCGCAACGAGCACTACTGGAACAATGCAGCTACAGCGATCGACGCTGTTAACTTCCACGTAATTATTCAGGAAATGACCGAGTTCAATCGTTTTCGTGCGGGCGAGCTCGATATAACGGGAAGCATACCGACAGACAGCCTCGCGATCATACGAGAACAGTTTGCCGAGCAAATGCGTCTATCTCCGTATCTCGGTGTTTACTACTATGGCTTTAACCTGCTCAAGCCGCCATTCGCCGGCAATCCGAAATTACGCCAGGCGCTGTCGATGGCAGTCGATCGAGAGACACTGGTCGACAAAGTTATCGGTCGCGGCGAGGCGCCAGCATATAGCTGGGTGCCGCCGGGCGTAAACAACTATGAGCCGCGCCGGTTTAGCTATGCGGAAATGACGCAGGAGGAACGCGACTCGGCGGCCCGCAGGTTGTATCGCGAGGCCGGTTTTAGCGAAGAGAACCCGGCGCGCTTCGAGTTGAGATACAACACCTCGGATACGCATCAGCGCATGGCGCTGGCCGTTCAGTCCATGTGGGCCGACGTGCTGGGCGCGGAGGCGACGCTCGTCAACGAAGAGAACCAGGTCTTGCTGGCCAATATGCGCGAGGCAGAGGTTACGCAGCTATTTCGCGCCAGCTGGATAGGCGACTATAACGATGCACACACGTTCCTGAGCATCTTGCAAAGCAACAACCCGTCCAACATGCCGCGTTTCGCGAATGATCAATACGACGAGCTTATGCAAGATGCCGCCGTACAGGTCGACCCCAAATTGCGCCGCGTTTACCTCGAAGAAGCTGAGCGAATCCTGCTGGGTGAGCACCCGGTCATCCCCATATATTTCTATGTCAGCAAGCATCTGGTTAGCCCGCGTGTACAAGGCTGGGGCGACAACGTGTTGGATTACCATTACAGTCAGCACCTGAGTCTCGTAACCGAATAAACCTGACATCGGATATCGCCTTGCTGCGTTACACCTTGCTTCGATTGCTGGGTGCAATTCCGACTTTGCTGTTGGTCATTGTGCTCGCGTTTTTATTGGTGCACGCCGCGCCCGGCGGGCCGTTCGACTCCGAGCGAGTGTTGTCCCCGCAAGTAGAGGCGAATATTGCGGCGCGCTACAAGCTTGATGCGCCACTTTATGAGCAATTCTTTAGCTACACAGGGGGCCTGCTACGCGGCGACTTCGGCCCCTCATTTACCCATCCAGATCTGACCGTCAATGACGTGATCGGCAATGCATTTCCGGTGTCGCTTAAGCTCGGCAGCATGGCGATGTTGCTTGCCGGCGCTTTAGGCATAGGTGCGGGAACATTCGCAGCGTTACGCCAAAACTCGATGCTCGATCGAATGGTCATGGCGTTGGCGATGACTGGCATTTCAATTCCGGTGTTTGTTATCGCACCCGTGTTGGTGTTGTTGTTCGCCGTAAACCTGCATTGGCTACCTGCGGGCTGGAGTAGCGCTGAAGGTGCCGAACGCTTCATCCTGCCAGTCATATCATTGGCGCTACCGCAGATCGCCTATATTGCCCGCCTGACCCGCGCCAGCATGATTGATGTACTGGCAAGCGACTACATACGCACAGCGCGGGCACAGGGTCTCGGCACGCGCGCAATTGTTGGCCTGCACGCGCTCAAACCGTCGATGTTGCCAGTGCTCTCGTATCTGGGACCGGCGATTGCCGCAATTCTGACCGGCTCAGTCGTTGTTGAAGAGATTTTCGGCATCCCGGGTCTCGGACAGCATTTTGTGCGTGGCGCATTGAATCGAGATTACACACTGGTTCTCGGCATCGTCGTTTTTTATGCGGCGTTAGTGATACTCCTGAACCTCATCGTCGACCTGTTGTATGGCGCAATTGACCCACGGATTCGACAACGATGAGCGGGCCAGGTCGAATATGGCGCCGCGCGCTGCAAAATAGAACCGTGATGTTTAGCAGCGGACTGCTTGCAGGTATCGTTGTCATCGCGATCCTTGGGCCGCTCATAAGCCCGCACAATTACTTGCAAACAGATTTCGACGGCATCCTGCAGTCGCCGTCATTTGCGAGCGCGCATTTGTTTGGCACCGACGATCTCGGCCGGGACCTGTTCGTACGCACCTTGTTAGGCGTACAGATCACAATACTGGTCGCCTTGGTCGCCAGCTTTGTAAGCCTGATTATCGGCGTCTTGTACGGCGCGATTGCCGGCCTGGCTGGTGGTCGCGTTGATGCAGTAATGATGCGTTTCGTCGACACACTCTATGCCTTGCCGTTTATTTTCTTCGTGATCCTGCTAATGGTCGCGTTCGAGCGAAACTTCCTGTTGATCTTCATCGCTATTGGCGCTGTGAACTGGCTCGATATGGCGCGCATTGTCCGTGGACAAACCTTAAGTTTGCGTGAGCGCGAATTTGTGCAAGCGGCAGAACTTACTGGGGTGTCGTTTGTCCGCATCATTCTGCGTCACATTGCGCCAAACCTGATCGGTGTCGTTGTTGTCTATGTCACATTGACCATCCCGCAGGCAATACTTGTCGAATCATTCTTGAGCTTTCTTGGGCTGGGCATCCAGGAGCCGCAAACGTCGCTGGGTGCGCTGGTCAATGCCGGCGTCACGCGCATGGAGGGTGCGCCATGGATACTATTAATACCAGCCTCTCTGCTCGCAATGATCCTGCTTTGTTTTAACTTTCTCGGCGACGCCATGCGCGATGTCTTCGATTCGAGGCAATCGCGATGAGTCTGCTGCAGATAGACAAGCTCAACATTCGTTACGGCGACGTCGTCGCAGTCAACGATTTGAGTCTCACAGTTGCGGCTGGAGAGTCAGTTGGTCTCGTCGGTGAGTCGGGTTCGGGAAAAACACAGACCGCACTCGCCATTCTTGGCCTGCTACCGCGCGATGCGAAGACTGGCGGACAAATCAAACTCACTGGCGAAAACATACTTGGTGCAGACGACAATGTGCTTAATGGGATTCGCGCACAACGCGTTGCGATGGTATTTCAGGACCCAATGCAGGCGCTCAATCCGTTCGTCCGAATCGGCAGTCAATTGCGACACATCCTGGTCGCTCATGGGATCGCAAGTGGCGATGCCGCTAACGCACGCGCCGTCGAAATGCTGCAGCGAGTTGGCCTGCCCGACGCGGAACGGCAATTCCGAGCCTATCCGCACCAATTGTCGGGAGGAATGCGGCAGCGCGTCATGATCGCGTCGGCATTGATAGCCGAGCCTGAGCTGCTCATCGCAGACGAACCAACGACGGCCCTGGACGTCACGGTACAGGCACAAATCCTCGAGTTACTCGAAGACGTTCGTGACAACACAGCGTTGCTGCTAATTACACACGACCTCGGAATTGTTGCCGGTCGTTGCGAGCGCATGCTGGTGCTTGAGAAAGGGCGCCTGGTCGAAGCGGGCCGAACGGCGAGTGTGTTTTCAGGACCACAACACGAACACACGCAAACATTGATCGATGCAGCGCCACGGCTAGATCGCGGGGCAATCCTCGGTCCGGTCGACGGCGAAAACGTTTTCGAAATTGAAGATGCGGCCGTGAGCTACAACGAACGTGGTCACGGACAGCTCAAAGCTGTGCAACAACTCAGTGTATCGCTGCGCGAAGGCGAAACCGTTGCGGTGGTCGGCGAATCGGGCTCCGGTAAGTCGAGCCTGGTTCGCGCAGCGCTGGGCCTGATTCCGCTGCGTTCCGGCAGGGTCGCATTTTGTGGCACGATCCTTGGCAATACTTTGCAGTCGCGCGCAGCGTCGGTGCGACGCGACTTGCAGCTGGTCTTTCAGGACCCGGTCAGCTCGCTTAATCCACAAATGCGCGTACAGGCCATTATCGCAGAGCAATTGCTTGTACATGAGCCAGAGATGTCGAAGCAATATCGCGCGATCGAAGTTACGGCGATGCTGGAAAAAGTCGGGCTGGATGAAAGTTATCTGAGCCGCTTTCCGCACGAACTCTCTGGCGGTCAGGCGCAGCGCGTTGCAATTGCCAGAGCACTGATCCTGCGACCAAAAGTATTGGTTTGCGACGAAGCGGTTGCGGCACTTGACGGTTCGGTTCGCAAACAAATCCTGGCGTTGCTGCTGGAAGTGCAGCGTGAGAGCGGTCTTTCGATTTTATTCATTTCGCATGACCTGGCCGTGGTCCGGTCGATTAGTCATCGCGTGCTGGTGATGTATCTCGGCAGACTTGTTGAGTTAGCGAATAGTGAGGCGTTGTTTGCGCACGCGCGACATCCTTATACGAAAGCACTCTTGAAAGCAGTGCCGGTACCCGATCCTACAGCGGCGGGCGGCTATGCATCGCTATCGGGAGAAAGTCCGTCGATACTTTCTCCACCGCAAGGCTGTGCGTTTCATCCGCGCTGTGCACACAGTAAAAACATTTGCACGACGACGCGACCATCGACACGTGATGTCGATGGCGTAACGGTCGCGTGTCACCGCGTCGAAGAGTTATTGTAATCCTGACAGTGGAATGGGCATAGGTGCGCCATTTACGGTCAACAAGCCTTGTTTGTACGCGGCTTCCATCGTGTAGAACTCACCCTTCTTGCGTAAAAACCCCATGCCGATCGCGGCGTGCATGTCCGGATAGGCTTGTGTTGCAAGATTGACCAACGAGACGGGCAAACTCACGTCTGCAGAAACATCCAGCGCCATTGCGGCGGCACCCCAGGTGAAATTATCGGAATCTGTCTCGCTGATCGACGCATCCAGTTTTGAGGTTATCTGGCCGAACGGACTCGCGAAGTCCAACTGATCGAAATGAACTTTCATGCCACTCGCAAACATGCGTTTCAGGTCTTCCTCAAAAGCTTCCTCGGCTGCGGGGCTGAAACCGGAATGGCGTACTGCGTCGAAACTACGAGTGGCCTGGCCGAATGCTGCAGCATCGACGTTTTCAAATCGCGCCACGATATCCATGCCAACAGATCCAGCAGACGGGAACGGCGTGTCCGCGATACGAAAAGTAATGTCCGCATTCATGCGGCCCGAGTCGATCCATGAATCGGAATCGATGAGAAAAGGGCCTGCCGTCATTGTGTTCTCAATGCCGATTACGGCAAACGACTCTAGCTTGAAGGTTGCAGGGCCAACCATGAAACCGAAGCCGGAATCCGTCAGATCTATATCGAGTTCGACTTTGCCGACGATCAGTGTTTCATCGTCAGCCTCAACGGCGAGAGAGCCTAAGACGCCCGCGACCGCGATGCTGCCGCTGTTCGGGTTTGCTTCGATGACAAAGTCAGCGGCGCCCCAGTCGATGCGTGCATGCTCGGTATCTGCGCCTTCAGGCTCGAGCAGGAAGCGAGAAGTCACCGCGCCATTTAGTCCAATATTGCTGAACAGTTTGCCTGGCAGTGGCTTAACGGTGCCGTCATGAATCTCAACGCTCAGCGTTGAAACTGCGCTACCCAGGCCGGGCAACAGCGAGCCGTTCTCACGCGTCATTGAGGAAACAGGAATTAGCCCGTGATCCAGATGCGTGTCGATCAATAGCACGGGTAGTGCGCTGAGTTCAGCGTAACCAAAGTTGGCCACAATCGAGTCGTACATCTCGCCCTGGATCAATTCGATGCGGTGCTGACCGGTTGATGCGAACCAGCCGCGATCAAACTCGGTCGGTATCACGATGACGTCGCCCTGTTCGTTGGCGGCCCATTCGAGATGTTCGTTTACGCCCTGTTCGGCGAGGCTGCCAATGACTCTTGGAGAAGCAAGCACGACAATAACGAGCGCCAGCAACAATACGATAAAGCCTTTTTTCACAGTGAATCCCAAGGGCGAGACGAAAGAGCCGGTGATGCTAGCACGCAGGTCAACGCCTATGCCGAGACAGCGGTCTAGAATTCGCTGTCTGATGTCACTACCATAGCGACCTCAGTTCGCCGCTCCACAGCCGCCGGAATTTAGAAAGTGTTTACAAATCAAGTGATTAAACTGCAAAAAACCACGGGCCTGCTACTTACCTTGCTTATTGCCGGCATTATTTTTGCGCGCAGCGCCGGTGCTGAGGGCGATCCGGCGCGTGGTGAGACACTTGCTTATACCTGTTTGGGTTGTCACGGCATAGACGGTTACCGCAATGCCTATCCGTCCTACCGGGTACCGAAGCTGGGCGGCCAAAAAGCCGCCTATCTGATTATTGCACTGCAGGGTTACCGTGACGGCACACGCGAGCATCCGACAATGGTGGCGCAAGCATCAAGCCTGTCCGACCAGGACATCGAGGATACGGCGGTTTATCTCGCCAGCCTGAGCAATGCGACCGTTGCGGCAGGCGGGTCAAACGGATCGAGCTTCGAGCTCGCACAGACCTGTATTGCCTGCCATGGGCAAAATGGGATCAGTCTGTCGCCGAGTTGGCCGACGCTGGCGGGGCAACATGAAGACTATCTCTTACATTCCTTAAACCAATATCGAGACGGCAGCCGTAAGGATCCGGTCATGGCGCCGCTAGTCGCCGGAATGACGGACGAGACGGTTGAGTTGCTCGCAGAATACTTTGCAGGCCTTGAAGGGTTGGAGACCAGCGAAGTAGAGTGAGGCCGATGCCCGGCCAACACCCACAAACAACACTGCTCGATCATGGCCTTGTCGCCATTGATACCGAGTACACGCGGCCGCTACAGGACGCAAGCCACCTGATAATTGAAAGCGGGCGTGGCGCGTTTGTCGATACAGGCGTTAACAGTAGCGTTCCATTATTACTAGCTGCGCTGCAGGAACGCGGCCTAGACCGCGGTGACATCGATTACGTTTTTCTGACACACATACATCTCGATCATGCGGGTGGCGCTGGCCTTCTCATGCAGCAACTGCCGAATGCCCGCTGTGTTATTCATCCGCGTGGCGCACCGCATATGAGCGATCCAGGCAAGCTCATTGCCGGAACCGAGGCCGTGTACGGAAAACAGAATACGCAGAACCTGTACGGCAGCATTCAACCCATCGATGCCGAGCGAATTGATGTTGCATACGATGGCGAAGAGTTCTCGCTAAACGGACGCGCACTGCAAGCCTTTTACACGGAAGGCCATGCACGGCATCACTACTGTTTGAGCGACCCAACGTCGAAAGGGATTTTCACCGGCGACAGCTTTGGCGTGTCCTATCGCGAGCTGGACACCGCTGCTGGGGAATTTATTTTTCCGACCACAACACCAGTGCATTTCGACCCTGATGAGGCGCATAAGTCAGTAGATCGCATCATGTCTTATGAACCGGAGCGTTTGTATCTGACGCACTACAGTGAGATCGGTAATCTCAGTCGGCTGGCTGCCGACATGCACAAAGGTATAAACGCGCTCGTTGCCATTGCGCTCGAAAATGCGCACGCGGAGTACCGCAGGGATACGATCCAGGAAGCAATGTTTGAATATTTCGTTGAGCGCCTAATTCGGCACGGATTCAAGGGCGATCGCGATGCGATGTGGTCGATATTGAAAATCGATGTCGATCTGAACACACAAGGCATAGAGGTCTGGCTGGACAAAAATGGATAAATTTCGCGCATACCGAATAGATGAACAGGGCGGCAACATCGTTGCCGGGTTTGAACAGCTGTCGATCGATGATCTGAGTGACGGCAATGTTGTCATCAAAGTCAGTCACTCGACGATCAATTATAAAGATGCGCTCGCTGCGACGGGCACGGCAAAAATATTGCGGCGCTATCCGTTGGTCGGTGGCATCGACCTGGCGGGCACGGTTGTCAGTTCCGATGATGCCGAGTTTCAGCCGGGTACCGCAGTGTTGGTGAATGGTTGTGGCTTGAGCGAAACGGTTGATGGCGGCTACGCCGAATATGCACGACTCGATAGCACAAGCCTTGTTCCGGTTCCCGACGGAATGACAGCCGCCGAAGCGATGCAGATCGGTACGGCCGGCTACACGGCGGCGCTCGCAATTCATCGCATGGAACAAAACGGTCAGCTACCTGAGAACGGACCGATTGTCGTTACAGGGGCAACCGGCGGGGTCGGCAGCATTGCTATCGACATGCTCAGTGGTCGTGGCTATGAAGTAGCTGCATTGACGGGCAAGGCTGACGAGGTCGATTACCTAAAAAGCATCGGTGCGAGCAACGTGTTGCTGCGCGACCAACTTGATCTGGGCAAGCGACCCATGGAGAAAGCGCAATGGGCTGGGGCTATCGATAACCTCGGCGGCGACTATCTCACCTGGCTGACCCGCACAGTCGATTACGGCGGCAACATCGCCAGTATCGGCCTGGCGGCCGGCATCAAACTCGAAACAACGGTGATGCCGTTCATTCTGCGAGCGGTTTGCCTGCTCGGCATCAACTCTGTGGATACACCCCGTTTCTTGCGACGGGCCGTCTGGGCGCGCATAGGCGGCGACCTGAGGCCGCAGCATCTCGATACGATCGGCCACAAGACGATCAAATTTGACGAGCTACCCAGCCACTTCCAGGCCTATATCGATGGCACGATCACCGGGCGGATTGTCGTCGAAATAAACTGATCGATCGCTCTATTTGGGAAACGCCCCTGCGGTGGTTTAGAATCGCAGCCCCGTTATTTTAATCGCGATTAAAATTTCGCTTGAAACCATATGAGAGGCCGCAATCCATGAGTGCAGGCGCAAACTTCCGGGCAGCGCTCGAGACAGAAAAACCACTGCAAATCGTCGGTGCGATCAACGCATATACGGCGCTCCTGGCGCAGAAAGCGGGCTTCAAGGCCCTCTACCTGTCAGGTGCGGGTGTCGCCAACGCGTCCTATGGACTGCCAGACCTCGCGATGACGACACTCAACGATGTTTGCGAAGATATCCGCCGCATCACGGCCGCCAGCGATCTGCCGTTACTTGTCGACGCCGATACCGGCTGGGGCGACGCCTTCATGATCGCAAGAACGGTCGCTGAAATGACGCGCGCCGGTGCCGCGGGTTGTCATCTTGAAGATCAGGTTGCAGCCAAACGATGCGGGCATCGTCCTGGCAAGGCGCTGGTTCAGAGCGACGAAATGTGTGATCGAATCAAAGCGGCAGTCGATGCTCGGCATGACAATGAATTCGTCATCATGGCGCGCACCGATGCACACGCTGTCGAAGGTCAACAGGCGGCGCTGGACAGAGCAGGCGCTTACGTCGCGGCGGGCGCTGACATGATATTCGCGGAAGCACTGACAACGCTCGAGGAGTACCAGCAGTTTACCGACGTGATCAAAGTGCCGGTGCTCGCAAACCTGACAGAGTTCGGAAAGACGCCGCTGTTCAAGACCGAAGAATTGGCAAAGGTCGGCGTCAGCATGTGCCTCTATCCGCTGAGCGCTTTTCGGGCAATGTCGAAAGCGGCGCTCGACGTATACCAAACATTGCGTAACGACGGTACGCAACAAGCTTCAATCGACGCAATGCAAACACGCACCGAGCTGTATGACGTGCTTGGCTATCAGGATTACGAAGACAAGCTTGATGCGTTGTTCGCTGATCAAAACCTTAAGACAGGCAAAGAATAGGGAAAGACGATGGCAGAGAAGAAAAAGACAGGCGGTCTTGCCGGTGTTACCGCTGGCCAAACAGCACTATGTACCGTGGGCAAGGAAGGCGCTGGCCTGACCTATCGCGGTTACGACATTTACGATCTTGCCGACAACGCTCGCTTCGAAGAAGTCGCCTACCTGCTGCTGCATGGCCACCTGCCAACGCAGTCCGAGCTTGATGCGTACATCGCCAAGATAAAGGCAAATCGTGGCTTGCCCGCCGCACTCAAGACCGTGCTGGAGATGGTGCCCGCCGATGCGCACCCGATGGACGTCTTGCGCACAGGCGTCTCGTTCCTCGGCAACATAGAACCTGAAGGCGATTTTTCGAACCAGGAAAACATCGCTGACCGCTTGCTGGCATGTCTGCCGTCGATGCTCTTGTATTGGCACCGCTTTCACGCCGACGGTATTCGTATCGATACTGAAACAGATGATGACAGCGTTGCTGGCCACTTCCTGCACATGCTGCACGACAAGCCGCCCTCTGAGCTGCATCGCAAATCTCTCGACACGACACTTATTCTGTACGCCGAGCATGAATTTAATGCATCAACGTTTGCAGGCCGCGTCGTCACGGGCACCTTGTCCGACATGCACTCTGCGGTTACAGGCGCCATTGGTGCCTTGCGTGGACCGTTACACGGCGGCGCCAACGAAGCTGCAATGGAATTGATTTCAAAGTTTGACACGCCAGAAGCTGCAACGGCCGGTGTGCTGCAAATGTTGGCAGACAAAGACTTGATCATGGGCTTCGGGCACCGTGTTTACACAACCTCGGATCCACGCAACACCGTTAACAAGGCTATGTCGAAGAAGCTCGCCGACGACGTCGGCAACACAGCGTTGTATCCCGTGTCCGAAGCTGTCGAAAAAGTTATGTGGGATGAAAAGAAGTTGTTTGCGAACGCGGATTTTTTTGCAGCTAGCGTGTATCACTTTATGGGCATACCGACGTATCTGTTCACACCGATATTCGTGTGTTCACGCATAACCGGCTGGGCAGCACACATCATGGAGCAGCGCTCCAACAACAAGCTGATTCGGCCTGCCGCCGACTATATCGGCCCCGACCTGCAGCAGTGGGTTGCGATAGAAAACCGCAGCTAACCAACAGAAAACACCGGAGGCAGCATGTCCAATATTGATATTCGCTCGGCGAAGCGTCCCGACTGGGATCAGGAACTCGTCGACATCGCAGATTTTGTTTGCGACACCGAGATCGACAGTGAGGTTGCTTACGAAACGGCGCATTACTGCCTGATGGACACATTGGCGTGCGGGTTTCAGGCACTCGACTATCCAGCCTGCACCAAACTGCTGGGTCCAGTTGTGCCCGGTGCCACGTTGTCCGGCGGCGCGCGTGTGCCTGGCACTTCCTATGAGCTCGAGCCGGTAATGGCTGCCTTTAATATCGGTGCGATGAACCGCTGGTTGGATTTCAACGACACCTGGTTGGCTGCCGAGTGGGGCCATCCGTCGGACAACCTCGGCGGCATTCTTGCCGTTGCGGATTACCTGAGCCGCCAGAACAGGGCTACGGGAAAAGATCCGCTGGCGATGAAGGTTGTACTTGGCGCAATGATCAAGGCGCACGAGATCCAGGG
>JBPCYB010000006.1:0-82267 GCA_051007995.1 Woeseiaceae bacterium
CGATCGAGTTGTACTCGGGCCGTAAGGCAATCAGCGCGCATTACAGTAAATTGCGCCGAGCAATCGATGTCAGAGGAATAAGCGTCGACCATGTCTGCGTGCAACCTGCCGATTCGGAAGGTTTGCACGTCGCAGTTCGCTGGACTGCAGCCGGCACCCATGCCGGCGACTATCTTGGCCTTCCAGCGACCGATCGTCCCGTTTATCTCCTCGGCTCTACTCACTGGCGCATTGAGAACGACAAAATCGCGAGCGAGTGGACCGTATTCGATGGTCTCGGGGTTCTCAGCCAACTGGTTTAGGTATGTCCAATACTGAGAAACGTCGCATCGTCGACGCGCATCACCATCTATGGGATTTGAATGCCTGCAATTACCCGTGGCTTATGGCCAAAGGTGTAACGCGATTCTTTGGCGACCCGACACCGATCCAGAAAAACTATCTGGTTGCTGATCTTCGCAACGACGCCTGTGACTATGAGCTCGATGCATCTGTGCATATTCAGGTGGGTGTTGCTCCAGGGCAGGAGACTGCAGAAACCGAATGGTTACAAACGACTGCAGATGAGCAGCAACTGCCGTCCGCCATCGTCGCTTTTTGCGAGCTGGACAAGACCGATGCTATTGATCAGCTAAAAAAGCAGCTGACGTATGACAATGTTCGTGGTGTTCGACAGATTGTCGGACGTTCAAGCGAAGAAGATGCCGTCACGGGCAGTGGCGGTCTTATCGATAACGCTCTCTGGCAAGAAAACCTCGCAGAACTCGGCAATCTTGGACTTTCGTTCGACTTGCAAATGATCCCGCAACAAGCCGAAAAATTAGCGGAGGTACTGGCCAGAGTTCCCGCAACACAGATTGCAGTGTGTCATTGCGGTTCGCCCTGGGATCAAACAGAGCAGGGTCTGACGTCATGGCGTGACGGCATGCGACTGCTCGCATTGCTGCCAAACGTAGCTTGCAAAATATCGGGTCTCGGCATGTTCGATCACGCGTGGACGGTCGATTCGATCCGGCCGATCGTCGAATCTTGCATCGATATCTTCGGTGTGCAGCGCACGATGTTCGGCTCGAATTTTCCCGTGGACAAGTTGCACGCTAATTACGCGCGAGTGTGGTCAGCATTCGAAGAAATCACCGCCGCATTGAGTGACGCTGAGCAGGCTTGTCTGTTTGGCGGTACTGCTCGAGACTTCTACCGTATCGTTTGAGCGAGATTGTTAGCGCCGGCAAGGACGATCGACTGGTCCGAGCTTAATAGAAAAAGATTCGCGCCTCGTTGCTGCCAATCCGGTAGTTCGTCGAGATTGGGCGTAAACATTCCGACTGACGTACTGGCCGCTTGTCCGGCAGCACAAATATCCTGCACCGTGGCAATCAACTCGTCATCCGAGACAGCTTTCTGCAGACCGACGGCAAGGTCGACTCGCCCGACGAAAATGCAGTCCACGCCATCCACTGCGGCAATCTGAGCGACGTTTTCCAAGGCTGCGACGTCTTCAATCTGAACGACTACCGTCGTTTGCTCACGACTTTCCTGCATGTGGTCCGTCATTGTTTTCCGAGTGTACTCGGCGGAACGTGGGGAACCTGCGAATCCCCGTCCGCCATCGCCGAAGTGTGCCGCTTTGACGATCGCGGCAGCTTGTTCCGCCGTAGTTACGTGTGGCACCACGATACCAGTGGCCCCGCAGTCCAGTGCGTTGCGAATGTCGGTGGGCGAGTCGCTGGAAAGTCTAACCAGGCAAGGCATGTCGGCAGCTCGAAATGCTGCGATACAGGCGTCCATTTCGAGTCGGCCAAACGGCGCGTGTTCGGCATCAATTGCGATCACGTCCAAGTCTGAGAGCGCCAATATTTCCGCCATAATTGGGGAGGGTGTTTTCAGGAACGTGCCCATCATGGCATCGCCGTTTCTTAATCTTGCGCCAAAAGACGCGTGCTTTGATTCCATACTCTTATCCCCAGAGGCGGCCGCTGGCGATGGCCGCGCCATCAGCCATGCTCGCCAGCTTGGCGTAAACGATATCCTGATCTACAGCGCCGAATCCTGCAAATGTGGAGAAGCCGCAATCTGTGCCGGCGATTACACGTTCCCGGCCGACAATTTCGGCAAAGCGACAAATGCGCTCGGCCACGAGTTTGGGATGCTCGACGAAATTGGTGGTCGAATCGAGCACGCCGGGAATCAAGATCAAATCGTCGGGTAAGTCGGTGTTCGCAAAGACTTCCCACTCGTGCGCGTGTCTTGGATTCGACGACTCGAACAGGATCGCACCGACATTTGCGGCAAGCGCTATCGGCAACACCAGTTCCATTGGCGCGTCATGATGATGCGGTCCTTCGTAATTGCCCCAACAGACATGCAATCGAACGCGATCCTTGGGTATGTCACGCAACGCATGATTCAGGGCTTCGACATGCTGCGCCGCGCAGCGTTGATATTCCTCGACCGACTTGCCTTTGAACAACATGTGGCGGCCGAGGCCAAGATCGGGTGAGTCGAGCTGCAGGACAAGGCCCGCTTCAACGATGGCGCGATATTCCGCGGCCATTGCATCGGCAAGTGCCTCGAGATATGCCTCGTGACTCGAGTAATGTTTGTTTGGTTGAAACAAAGCGATCACGCCCGGCGAGGCGGCATTCATGAACCCTTCGGTTGGATGGTGCTTGCTCACTGCTGTCATCATGTTATCGACGTCTTCCGTCACCGGTCCCATGTCTTTGACTTTGATGTCACCGACACAGCAAGGACGACGGTATGTTGGTGTTCCGCCTGATGACGCTTGGCGCTTGAGAAAGCCGGGAAATTCTTCGAGGTCACTGGGTGGCGAGCGCTCACTGTCACCGTCGAATCCAGTGATGCGATCTTTAATGTAGGTCGCATAGCTGATTTTGCTCATTTCCCCATCACTGACAATATCAACACCGGTGGCAACCTGCTTGGCGACAACGTCATCGACTGCGTCGCGAATGATGCTCGCTGCATTTTCGACTGATTCGCCTTTTTCCAGAGCGAATACCGTATCGGTAACGGCCTGCGAACGCGGCAAACTGCCAACATGCGTTGTGAGAATGCGATCGTTGCTTGAAATCATTGCGATGCCTATTGAGCAAGTAGTTTGACGAGGCCGTCACTAACGACCTGAGGTTGTTCCAGTGTAGACAGATGACCGCAGTTGTCGATGATTTGCAAATTTGCGTTCGGAATCTTTGCAGCCATCAAATCGTGATAGGCAACTGGGCAGAGCAAATCCTCATCACCACACATCACCAACGTCGGGCAAGAAATAGTTACGAGAGTCTGCACGCTGTCGACGCGATTGCGCAGAGCCAGAGATTGCGTGCGAAAGACGTCGGGCCCGAGATCCATCGCCATATCGAGAATGGTATTGAGAAGCGCGTCGTCATTGAGATGCGCTTTTGCAAGATAGAGTGGCTTGAGCGATTCAATTGCCATCTCGCGAAGACCGCCAGCTGCTGCCGTTTTGATCTCTTCCAAACGCAATGTCTGGCGCTCTGCAGATTCGGCATGTGGATTGGTATCAAGTAGTGCCAGGTGTGTCACGCGGTCAGGTGCTTGCCGCCAAATCTCGAAAGCAAGAATACCGCCCATCGACAGTCCGGCAATTGCGAATTTCGCCGGGGCTTGGGCGAGCACGGCCGCAGCCATGTCGACGAAATTATTTGCAGAGCTCGTGTCTGCATGAAAAATCGGAAGACTAATATCCTGGACTTGCGGCGCCCATTGTCGCGAGTCGCACATCATGCCGGGCAACAGCAAGAGGTTTTGCGCCGCCATTGGGAGTGTTGGCTACGATTCTTTCGCGATTCGCGCGGAGCCACCGCGAATTCGCTCGCCCGAAAACACACGTTTTTCGGGCGACAACGTCGGGTCATCTATGCGGTCAATCAACATGGATACTGCGGCCTCTGTCATGCGGCCAACAGGCTGTCGCACTGTTGTCAGATCGTATGCTGCGAACCTCGCCGGCCCAACGCCGTCGAATCCGACAATGGAAATGTCTTCTGGCACGCGTAGCGCAAATTCTTCTCGCGCCTCGTCAACGCAACCAATTGCCATAGCGTCGTTCGCAACGATGATCGCATCAGGCGCGGAACTCAGCTGTTGCATTATGCTGCCGATCGCAAGACGGCCACTTTGGTAGCCAAAGTCGCCGTGCACGACCGTGACATCGTCGACGCCCAGCTCGCGTAACTTTTGCAATGCCCCGCTTGTTCGCTCTGCACTGACGGGCGAATCTGCCGGTCCCGTAACAATCGCGAAGCTTCGATGTCCCGCCGCATGCAATTCACCGACCAGCCAGCGCTCACCTTCCTCCTGATCACAACGAACAGAGTTGACGAGGATTTCCGGCAGTGTTCTGTTGTAGAAAATAACCGGGATGTGTGCATTCTCAATAGTTTGCACCTGTGCTGCCGATAACATAGCGGCGGTTACTATGCCATCGACCCGATACTGCAAAATCTTTTCCAGCACCGAATCGATGTCACTTTCGTGTTCCAGTGTAAATAGCAGCACGCGAATGCCACGATCCGAAAATCGTTGCGTGAGTTGGAAAAGCACTTCGGGATAGTAGAGGTTGGTTTGCTGCGAAATGATGACGGCAACCATGTTTGAGCGTTGCGTGATCAATCCTCGCGCAATTGCGTTGGGTCGATAGCCCAATTTGTCCGCTGCAGACATGACCCGGTTACGCATGTCTTTTGATGCACTGGCACCATCCTGAAACACACGCGACACGGCGGATTGCGAGACACCAGCCAGTTCCGCAACGTCATAAGAGGTCGCACGTTTTCGCTTGCCGTTGCCGTTCGTCGCTTTCATTCCATGTCGATGGTAGGCAGTATTGCATCCGCATGCAATTCGAGAATCAACAAGTCGCACTCGTAACTGGCGCCGGACGCGGCATCGGACGAGCCTGCGCAGAAGGACTAGCAGACGCTGGGGCACAGGTATTTGCCGTCGCTCGATCCGAAGCCGATCTCGCGGAGCTTGCAACCCATGCCAGCGGACGAATCGAGACCATTTGCGCCGACGTAACAAGCGACGAATTGATAGCAAGAATTCAGACCATCCAGGGCTTAAGTATTTTGGTCAACAACGCAGGTGGCAATCGGCCGCAGGCATTTGTTGATGTCGATGCGGACTCACTGACCTTCATGATCGATCTCAACATTCGGGCAGCGTTCCGCATCGCGCAGGCAAGTGCAAAGACGATGATCGCACAGGGCACTGAAGGCCGAATCGTGAATATGTCGTCGCAGATGGGCCATATCGGTTCACCGAATCGCACGGTGTACTGCATGACCAAGCATGCGATCGAAGGTCTGACCAAGGCCATGGCCGTTGAATTGGCGCCGAATGGCATTCGGGTCAACACTGTCGCTCCGACGTTCGTCGAAACACCGCTGACCAAGCCCATGCTCGAAGATCCCGAATTCAAAGACTTCGTATTCGGCATGATTCCCCTAAAGCAGCTTGCAAGCTATGACGATGTCGTCGCGGCCGTCATGTACCTCGTGTCACCGGGGGCGGGGATGGTGACTGGTCACAGCCTACGCGTCGACGGCGGCTGGACGGCGCACTAGCAGGAATCACCTATGGACAAGCTCGGTACATTGAATTGGTCGATTCTGATCGGCTACATCGTCCTGAATCTCGCCCTGGGATTTATTCTCAGCAAGAACGTCAAAACAGCGGACGACTTTTACGTTGGTCGCCGAACGACGCCATGGTGGGCGATCGGTATCTCGGTGGTCGCTACGTACGTAAGCGCTTTGTCATTTCTCGGCGGGCCGGCTTGGTCATACAGCGAGAGCCTTGCTGTTATTGCGATTCACCTCAACTATCCGATTGTTGTCGTTCTCGTTGTTACGCTCTTCTTGCCATTCTTCTTTAACAGCGGTGTCGCTTCGATTTATGACTACATTGAACGGCGCTTCGGTGCTAAGTCGCGGCTCGTGATCTCAAGCGTATTTCTGATTTCCCAGACCTTAACGTCGGCGGCGATTCTGTACGCGACGTCCCTCGTAATTCAGTTTATTACCGGCATAGACGTCAAGACAGCTATTGTCATCGTCACGATTATCGCGTTGATATACACGATGATGGGTGGTATCACCGCCGTAATCTGGACCGACGTCATTCAAGCCGGCGTATTGTTCGTCGGCGCGTTCATCATTTTATTCGCGTTAATCGACCAGATGCCTGCGCCGTTCATGGAAGTGTTGGCGGACCTCAAAGCGCAGGGCAAGACGAATCCACTGAATTTTTCTTTTGACTGGACCGCCGAAGCGACAATCTGGTCCGGCGTCATTGCGATGACGTTATTCCACGTCACCGTTTATGGCGCGAACCAGATGATGGTGCAGCGCACGCTCGCGGCGAAGAATATTGGCGACGCCAAGAAATCCTTCTTGTTGATGGGCTACGGTGCATTCTTCATTTACTTCCTGTTCTTTTTCCTCGGGATCCTGTTTTACGGCTACTACGGCGGCAGAGAGTTCGATGACGGCAACACGATCATTCTCGAATTTGCGGCCAGCTACGGATTGCCCGGATTGATGGGCATCATCGCAGCGGCCATCGTTGCTGCATCAATGTCATCGCTTGATTCGTCGTTCAATTCACTGGCGACTATTTCCACCATCGACTTCTACCAGAAATACTTTCGGCCAAACGAATCACCTGAGCACTACTTGAAGGTATCGCGCGGGTTCACGATATTCTGGGCGATCATTATTATTGTTCCTGCAATTATTTACTCGACCAGTGAGGGATCTGTTCTGCAAACGCTAAGCAAAATTGGATCCTATTTCGTTGGTGCCAAGCTCAGTATGTACGGTCTCGGTTTCTTTTCTAAACAAGCGACCGAGAAGGGCTTACTCGTCGGAGTCGCGTTCGGCTTTGTCATTATTTGGTATGTCGCAACGCAAACTGACATCGCGTGGCCGTGGTACTGCCTGATCGGCGGTGCTGCAAACGTCGTGATTGCTCTGGCCGCGAGTCGCCTGATCGATGGGCCGCAGTCCGAGTGGTCTGACTACTCGATAAAGGGCCAACAGAGGAAATTCAAAGAACAGGGATTGGCTGAAAAGGACGGTGACTGGTACGTGGTACCGGGTAAGGTCGATAAGGCGAGCTACTATCTGCTTGGTTTCTTCGTCCTGACGATTCTGTTCCTGTTCTTTTTCGAGAAAATGATCTGATGCGAACATTGTTGTCCAGCCTGATCCTGCTGGTACTCACTGCACACGCAGCTCCGGGAATTACGATCGAACGACCGCTGGATGATGGACCGAGTTTCGGTGCCTATCTGATTTCATACCAGTCATCAGGATTGAAAGTTCACGCGATGGTGGCTGTGCCGGATTCCGAAGTGCCCGAAAACGGGTTTCCAGTCGTGATTGCAAATCACGGCTATGTACCGGACCCACGCAAATACGGCATTACGGCCGAGGGCATTGATTCGAGGCCGGGTGACTATTATCGCTCGGTGCCTGAGTTGTACGCCTCTCGTGGATTCATGGTCATTCTTCCGGATTATCGCGGCCATAATTCATCCGAGGGTTTTGCGCAGATAGAGAATCAAGACCGGCAATCGCTGCACACTCATATCGATTTGTACGCAAGCGATGTCATTGAATTGTTGTCACATCTGGATGAGGTCGAAGACGCGGATCTCGACCGGGTTTTTATGTGGTCGCACTCAATGGGGGGCGGAGTATCGATACGGGCTCTGCTAGCGACAGATGTAGTCAAAGCATCCTCTTTCTGGGCAAGCATGAGCGTTGACGATATGAGCGAACAACTCGTCGATATCGGTGGCCCGGTTATCATTCACCATGCGAGGCGAGACCAATCGACAGAGCATGCAAATTCCACGCGCTTCGCTGCAGCGCTTGAGGAATTGGGACACGCCGTAGAGATGCACTCACTCGATAGCGCAGATCATTATTTCGACGGCGAAATGCGTGAGAAAGCGGCTGACCGGGATGTTGCGTATTTCCTAAGCCATTGATTCATAGTACATCTATGACAATGCATGTACTGCGAAGTCAAGCGCTTATCTCAAGTAATCGTTTAAAAACAATAGGTTGATATCAAATATTTGCGAATCGACGATTTCGGGTTGGCTATAACAATCATGGTTTGCATTCGAAGTACAAAACCACGTATATTGATCTCGGTTTCTACGTACAAGCCGAGATAAGGCTTAAAAACTGAATTCGATCAATCCTATGGGGGAAGCGATCAATGAAGCTCCAGAAAAAAGCATTCACGCCGAAAGTTACTCGGTCTGCAATCGCCGCAGCCGTTGCATCGGCAATCGCCGCACCGGCCGCGTTTGCACAACAGTCCTCCGACCAGGGTTTTGTGATGGAGGAGATTCTCGTCACTGCAACAAAACGTGTGCAGAGTGTGCAGGACGTACCGATTTCCATAACGGCAGTTACTGGCGACAAACTTCGCGAGCTGAATGTCGTTAACGTACTGGATCTGCAAAAGACGGTTCCCGGCATGAAGCTGAATTACTCGGGTAACCAACCAGTGCCGATTATTCGCGGCGCCGGTACTGCTGGTACCACAGACATCGCGGTGCCGATCTATGTTGACTTCATGTACCGGCCATTAGCAGCGCAGGGTCTCGCAAGTTACGTCGATGTAGAGCGAATTGAAGTTCTTCGTGGCCCGCAGGGCACGCTGTTCGGACGCAATACCTTGGGTGGCCTGATCAATGTCATTTCCAAGAAACCGCAGTTTGATGAATTTGACTACGGCGTATCTCTCGCAGTGGGTGATTACAGCTTGCGGCGCGTAGAGGGCTTCGTAAATATTCCCTTTTCCGATACGGTTGCTATGCGTCTTACCGCGACGGACACCGAGCGCGACCCCTATGTTGAAAACACGTTCAACAAGAAGGCCGGCTTGAAGGACGCAGACAACACTTACATACGTGCCCAGCTCAAGTTTGCACCGAATGACTCGTTTGACGCGACGCTTGGTATTACCAGTTGGAATGACGATGCCAACGGCAATGCTGACTATGCCTACAAGTGTCTCGGTATCCCGGTCAACGCGACCACGCAGATGTTCGACGGCTCAAGTACTGGTTTTATCGATCCGCGCTGCGGAACGCGCGACGGATGGGATGGGGGTCGCTCGCAGGCAGGTAATGTCACCAACGGTGACGAATCAGCATTGCGTATCCCTGATCCGTTCAAGATCGGTTTTGATTTTCAGCCGGTCAGAGACATTCAAGAAGATTCTGTGTCCCTCGACGTCAATTGGCGCTTTGCAAATCACCATCTGGTCGTTCGTGGTGCGACGTTTGATCTCACAGAAGACGTCATCACTGATACGGATCTATCCAGCAACAATGCGTTGGTTGCCGGGCACCTCCGCCAGTCAGATGCGACTCAGATCGACGTCAATCTGAACTCCGATAGCGACGGTAAATTGCAATATACGCTCGGCTATTACATGTACGACGACACGAGCGTCGGCGACAACACATACGCGTTTATCTGGGGCTACACCTACTCAGACCCAACCGATCCGAGCTGGGCAACCTGGTTGTACCAGGGCAATGGCGGTACGAAATCGACGGCGATTTACGGACAGGCTGAGTATTCATTCACGGACAAGGTTCGGGCAACTGTCGGAATTCGGTCGTCAGACGACAAGCGTCGCAGCTTTTCGCTGAACGTGGACCCGAGCACGCTCTCAGATTCGACTCCGGGTTATGCCGGTACACCAACGCCGATCAAAGGCGATGACAGTCATACTGACTATCGTGTTGGTTTGAGTTACGACCTGCGTGACGATGTCATGCTGTATGGCACGTTATCAACCGGCTACATCGCCGGCGGCGTTCAGGCACTGTCGAATAGTTTGTTGGATCCTAACGAAGTAGATGCCACCGAGTTGGGCTTTAAGGGCACATTCGCCGATGGGCGTTTGCGACTCAATGGTGCCTGGTATAAGAGCGAGTACGAAAATCTGACAACGACAGTATTCGTGGTTGCCGGTGCGGCACAAACAATCATTGCTCAACAAGTTCCAGGCGGCAGCTTGACATCATCGGGCTTTGAATTCGAAGGCTCCTGGTATCCTACGGATCAATTGAGTATCGACTTCGGTTTGTCCATCGACGACTCGGAATTTGATGATTTCAATGCTGCGAATAGAGTCGGCTCGGTTGCAGGCGGCTATCCCGGTAGTGATTTCATCGATGACGATGGCGCGGGATGGTTCATCCTTGACGGCGAAAAGCCCCGCTTCTCGCCGGATATGACGTTGAGTGTTGGGCTCAGCTACCAGATGAATTTCGCAAACGGAAGCGGTCTGAAGCCATGGATCTATAGTTACTGGTCGGATGACTACAAGACGACAAACGATCCGATTTTCTGGGCGAACCAGGATTCGTATAACTCTATTGATCTTGGCGCCACCTGGCAATCGCCCAGTGGTGTGATCACGGTCGGCGCGTTCGTTAACAACGCAACCGATGAATACATCATGACAGATGGGACGATGTTCAGCCGCGGCAGGGCGATGGCAGATTTCGCCAGTCCCCGAAACTACGGAATCCGGTTCAACTATAACTACTAATTTGTTCCCCCTGAGTTCGTACTGAAGTATGAAAGACTAAAAATGCCCCGCCCGAAAGCGGGGCATTTTTTTTTCTGTCGGTAGCACGCGTAGAATAAGAGTCAATGTCTGATGAAATCCTGAACTTGCTTGAAGAGGGCTACCGCCTACAGATGGGCGGCAGCTATGGTGAGGCTGAGACTAGATATCGGGAAGTCTTACAACGGGAGCCTAAGAACATTCATGCATTGAATCTGCTCGGTATCGTTTGTATCAATACCGATCGGGCCGAAGAAGCGGTCGACTTTATCGCGGTCGCAATTGGCGAGAATGCTGGCGATGCCGAGTCCTATACGAATATGGGTATTGCGCAGAAAGATCTGCAACGATTTGAGGCAGCGCGGTCTTCGTTCGAGAAAGCGGCGCGACTCAATCCGCGAAATCCGGTCATCTTTAACAATCTGGGTAACGTGCAGCTAGCCTTGAACCAGTGCGAGCCAGCAGTGAAAAGCTTTCGAGCTGCGTTGCAGCTGGACCCGAACTACGCGGACTCTCTAAGTAACCTGACAGCGGCACTCAAGGAAACAGGTCAGCTAGGCGGTGCATTGGCTGCGGCCGATCGTGCGATTCAGTTGCGGCCGGACTTCGCTGAAGCCTGGAACAATCGCGGCGAGGTGTTGTTTAAACAGGCGCGTTTTGATGATGCGGTCGCGAGCTACCGCAAGGCCGTGGAATTCGGCGAGAATTATGTGGGCGCGATGATAAACCTCTCGGCGGCTTTGAAAGAGACAGGCGACATCGCTGGCGCAAGGGGGTCACTTGATGAGGCGCTTAAATTGGAGCCCGACAATGCGCGCGCTTACAACAATATGGGTGTCCTGCTGGAACAGCTCGGTGATGGCGCTGCGGCGGCGGCGCAATTTCGCGAAGCGATTCAGTCGTCAACCGAATACGCAAATGCCTATTATCAGCTTGCTCAACTAAGAGGGCAGGGTCTCAACGACGCAGAAGTAGAAGCAGTGCGCACGCTAATGGCGTCGGAAAACCTGGCGGACGCGCAGCGCATGCCATTGGCATTTGCGCTCGCGTGTGCCTACGAAAAACGAGACGACTACGACCGATCATTCGAACATCTGGTCATGGCACAAGACATCAAAGCCCAGGAAAACCCTTACGACGACAAGATGGTTGGCAAGTACTATTCGGACATTGCTGCACAGTTCTCTGTTGCTCCTCCTGATGACGCTGGTCACATAGCAGTCGACGGACCGACGCCCGTTTTCGTTCTTGGTATGCCGAGATCGGGAACCACTCTGACTGAGCAAATTCTCGGTAGCCATGCTGCGGTCTATGGCGCCGGTGAGCTGAGTTTCATGGAGGACACTGTCTTTGAAGCGAAGAAGATCACAGGTAAGGCGTATCCACATTGCATGGAGGCACTGTCGAAAAGTCAATTGGCGAGCCTCGGTCGGCTCTATCTCGAACGCATTGCTGCCAGGACGGCAGGCGAGCCCATTGTCGTCGACAAGACGCCGATGAATTTCCAGTACATAGGCTTCATTGCAGCTGCGCTGCCCAATGCCCGTTTTATTCATTGCCGCCGCGATCCGATTGATAATTGCCTGTCAATATTCAAACTGCCGTTTGAAAAATCACATTCCTATGCGCATAGCCTGACGGCGCTCGGGCAGTACTTTCGACACTACTCGGATCTCATGCAGCATTGGGACAGATTGCTTGGTGATCGCATACTGGATGTGCAATATGAAAATACCGTTGCCGATGTCGAGAAACAGAGTCGCAGCTTATTAGAATTTCTCGAGTTGCCATTCGACGACGCCGTGCTTCAATTCCACAAAGCTGAAGGAATCGTCAAAACGCCAAGCGCGAGCCAGGTGCGCCAGCCAATTTACTCAAGTTCGGTTGAGCGTTGGCGCAAATATGAGAATCACCTAAGACCGCTGATCGAGCAACTAGAAGGGTAAAAACATGCGCGACTTTGGAACACTCAACTGGACGATCCTGGTTACCTACATCGGCGGTACGCTGGTACTGGGTTACTTTCTCAGTAAACGCGTTAGTACGGCTGAAGATTATTACCTCGGGCGCAGAACAACGCCATGGTGGGCGATCGGCGTGTCGGTCATTGCAACCTATATCGGTGCGTTGACCTTCCTGGGTGGGCCGGCATGGTCGTATGTTGATGGTTTTTCAGTGATTTTTATTCACATCAACTACCCGATCGCGATCTTCATAACGATTACGCTGTTCCTGCCATTCTTTTATAACAGCGGCTGTGCGTCGATATTCGATTACCTGGAGCGTCGCTTCGGTCTGGCTTCGCGCACGGTAATGTCCGCTGTGTTCTTACTCGGCAACATCGGCTATTCGGGCATCATGCTCTACACGACCGCACTCGTGCTCGAGTTCATCACAGGCATCGATGTTGTAACTGCAATCATGATCGTTGCGGTTGTCGCGGTGACTTACACGATGCTCGGCGGCATCTCGGCGGTGATCTGGACCGACGTCATACAGACCGGGATCCTGTTTCTCGGCGCGTTCATTACGCTGTTTCTGCTAATCGGCGAATTGCCCGATGGTTTGCAGGGCACACTGCAGTCGTTAAAAGAGATGGGCAAAACCAATCCTTTCGAAACAACGTTTGATCCGGCTAAAGTTGGTACGATCTGGACCGGTGTTATCGCGATGTCGATTTATCACGTCGTCGTTTACGGTGTGAACCAAATGATGGTTCAACGTACATTGACGGCGAAATCGATCGGTGATGCCAAGAAGGCCTATATCCTGATGGGGTATCTAGCGTTTCTCGTTTTCGTATTGTTCTTCGGGCTTGGCATCCTCTTTTACGGATACTACGGTGGTAAGGAGTTCGATAATGAGAATCTGATCGTCCTCGACTTCGTCGCGACCATAGGTTTTCCGGGTTTAATGGGTGTGGTTACCGCAGCGATCGTCGCGGCCTCGATGTCGAGTCTTGATTCGAGTCTCAACTCGATGGCGACGGTAACTACGCTCGATTTTTACGAGAAGTTCTTCAAGAAGGATGGTTCGCCCGAGCACTACCTTGTAGCCTCGCGCTGGTTCACCCTCTTTTGGGCAATCCTGATGGTCGTACCTGCGATCATGTTCACGAAAAGCGGCGGCTCGGTCATCGAGATATTGAGCAAACTCGGTTCGTTCCTCGTGGGCGCCAAACTGTCAATGTTCGGCCTTGGGTTCTTTTCGAAACACACCAGTCAGCGTGGGCTGATGGTGGGTGTGGTTGCAGGCTTCCTGTCGCTCGCATACGTCGAGTACTACATGGACGTGGCATGGCCGTGGTATGCCGCGTTAGGCGGCGTCATCAGCATCGTAGTGGCGTGGGTGTCCAGTATTGCTATGGATGGTTTCAAAACGAGCTGGCACCCATACACGGTCAAGGGTCAACAGAAAAAATACCGTGATGAAGGGCTGTCCGAGAAACAGGACGGCTGGTACGTCGTTTCCGGCAAAGTGGATAAAGCCAGCTACGTCTTGCTGGCGTATTTCGGCGTGTGCGTTATCGCGCTCTGGATTGCCGACTCAATGATCTGATCGTATGTCCGTTTAACGACGTGCAATTGTCCGGCAACGTTCGAGAACATCGACGCCGAGCAGTTTCATGTAGTGCAACAAATCGATGAAGATCCAGTTCTCGGCGAGCAAGTCGCCATTGCGCCGGTAGAGATCAACGACACGCATTTCCGTCGGTGTGCTCGATTCGGGCAGGCCGAGAAAGCCACCGCCTTGCCGAATGTTGAGATTCGGCCAGCCGAACCAGCCGCCGTAGTTGCCCTCGGCGTGTTCGAGGATATGTCCGTTGAAGTCAACCTCATCCAGCCCCTCGCGGAACGGGCCCTGGTGTTGAAGTTGGTAACGTTCAATCGTGTACGTAGCGCCGATTCCAGCCGGTCCGAACCAGGTCATGTCTTCGTGCCACGTCTTTCTGAGAATGTCCGACGACGATTCCATCCCATCGCCAACCAGGTCATTGCACATTTCCATTATCAGCGCGAGCGTCTTTTCCGACTCGGCGTCATCTTGTGGATCAAGCAGCACACCATCCGCAGTTCTCGGGCCGGGATTGATGATGTCGGCGCCGGTTTGCATCGGTAAGGGCTGGATACCCGCTTGGTGCATCACGCTGATAATGTCGACCCATAATGCAGACTCAGCGATCTTGCCATCCTCGATGCGATGAAACTCGCAGTAAGGTATAAGCGCGATCTTTCCTGTGGACGGTATGCCGAGCCAGTCCTTATCAAACAAGCCCATTAGCTTGCCCATGCTCGTGACCCACATGTCGCTGTCGATCAGGTTGGGCCCTGCGAAAAAAATGTCCTGGCGCCTTTGCAAATCCGAAAACGATGCGCGCAGTGGTTGCCAGACCGCTTCGGCGACAGCGCTGGCGCCTTCGAGTTCATTGAATGGATGCACGCCGCGGAAGCGATAACCAGGACCCGAATACTGCTCAATGATCTTGGCGATGCTATCGGCAGGCGCCGTCTCGATTGCGTCGAAATAGTCGAGAACCACCGTCTTGCATTCTTGTATATCAGTCACTTAAGTCCTCACGCAGCAATTTGCATCATCAAATCCAGCTCGTTGAACAGCAACCACTCCTGCATAATTTTGCCGTTCATGATCCGATGCTGAGTAATTCCCCATATCTGCACCGGCTTGTTTGTAGGTTCGCCATACATACCTGCGCCGGTATGCGTGCCTTCGGCGCTCCACCGTTCTGAGGTCAGGTAGCCGTCCTTGTCATTGCCCATCCAGTAGACTTCGTCGACTTGTACCCTGAGGTCAGGGAATGCGGCATGAATTGATGCCAGGAACTTTTGATATGCGCCGACGCCCGTAAACTTCCGATCGGTCGGTCCGTCGAACGGGAAGTCTGGTGCATACGCGGCAGACAAGTTCTCGTACTCTCTGGAATTCCATAGTTGGTCGATCGTCGTTCGCGCGAATTTGTCTGGGTCAAAACCATCAATCGGCTGCGCGATTGAAATCGGCGTAGCTGGACTTGTCGAGTTGCGCAAGTCTTCCCAGGTTGCGTTGCTGCGTGGCCAGCCCGGGAATGGTTCGGACGCCAACTTAGGCACCAACTCGTCGAGATCGTGGCCGAGTTGCTGCAACATGCTCGAGTTGTTGTACAACACATGCTCGAGAAATATCTCATTATCCAATGCCACGCAGTTTGCAATGACGAGCACGTCGATATTCTTGTTCGTTGCCGGCCCATATTTGCTGTCGCCATCGTTCGTACCACGAATAATCGTGCGATGTGATGTGTGATAACCAATCTCATCATCGCCGGCCCAGACGATTTCGTCGGCGATCAGCTTAATGTTGGAATACGCGCCGGTTGTGTGGTGCGTATCGGCAATAATCTTTTCGCAGCCGTGTTGCAGGCCGTAATCGTCAAATACCTGTGACGTATCCGAATACGTATCGGCGATGTATTCGACGTCACGGTCTTCCCAGATCTTGTAGGTGATCCGAACGATGTAGTCGATGATATTCCGATACGTTTCCTCGAAGCCACGCATCGACTGTTGCGGACCAAAATCATCGGGTATGCGCGGCTCGCCGGTGATGTAGCCGCCGCCAATACTGCTGCGACCGGCATAGTGGTCCAGCGATAATGCGAAGTCGGAGGGCATATGGCGTCGATCGAGCGGGGCCGCCACCCTGGGGCACTTGGCGTCGTCTGTCATTCTTCTTATACTCCAAGATGCGATTTTGCATTCGAAGTACATTCTGCCGAAATGCCGACTGACTGTCGATGAAAATATGCTCAATGAGCGGAATCCGGGCTGCATCAGCTGCTACGGTCGGAAATCTAACGTTATGAAATCATTAAAGAATTTTGTGGACGCCGTTATCATCACGCTGGCAGCATCCAGCGTTGCGTCCTGTGGTGGTGGCGGCGGCGGTGGATCGCAAGCGGCACCTTCTACGCAGCCGGTACCCGCGCAACAGTTTGCTGAGGTAACGGCTGGGTCGGGCATCGGCTTTGCGGTCGGTTACTCGGAAAACCCGGGTGATGTTTTCGATATCCAGCATTTCTCAGGCGGCGCAGCTGCGGGAGACTATGACAACGACGGTGACATCGACTTGTTTGTCGTGCGTGGCGATGTTGGCCCGAACCTCCTTTATCGCAATGATGGCGATAACGTGTTCACGGATGTGGCGACTGCCGCCGGCGTCGCATTTACCAAATCAGCGACAGAGAATTATCGCCACAGCGGACCCATGTTCGCGGACATGGACGGGGACGGAGATCTTGATCTGTATATTGGCGGTGTGCAGGGAGATCCGTGTCGCGTATTCGCTAACAATGGTGACGGTACGTTCTCGGACGTGACGGCAGGGTCCGGCCTCGACGGTATAGGGGCACAACAAAATGTGTCAGCCGCCTTCGGCGATTATGACCTCGACGGCGATTTGGACATGCTCACGGCACATTGGGGAACGCCGCGATCCAGCAGTAATCCTGGCGATACCGAACACCTCTGGCGCAACGAAAGCACAGGCGGTCAGATTCGATTTGTCAGCAGCAGCATTGAGGCGGGAATATCGCCGAGCATCATAACGCTCCCGGATCCTCGAGTGGTTTCGTCAAATGCTGATCGCACATTCGCGCCCGCATTCGTACATCTTAATGACGACCTGTATCCCGACATTGTTATGGCATCGGACTTCAACACGTCCATGGTGTTTATGAACAACCAGGACGCGACATTTACTAACACCACCGATGTCGACGTCATCACTGAGACCAATGGCATGGGGTCAGCCGTCGGGGACTATGACAATGACGGCGACATGGACTGGTTCGTCACGAGCATTTACCGGCAGTCCGGCGGCGCCGTACCCAATGGCAATCGGCTCTATCGCAACGACGGTGGCCAGTTTGTTGACGTAACAGAGGCGGCTGGCGTGGCAGATGGTGGCTGGGGTTGGGCGGCGTGCTTCGTCGATCTCGACAACGATGGCAATTTGGACATCTATCACACGAATGGCTGGGAATTTGATATCTCGGCCGACTTTGCAAGCGATACGAGTCGCGCATTCATGTCAGATGGCTCGGGAGTGTTTGTCAATCGAGCCAATGCACTGGGTATTGCTGACAGCGACCAAGGACGTGGCGCGGTGTGTGCAGATTTCGACGGCGACCGGGACGTCGACATTTTCCTCTGGAGCAACAACGCGACAAACGGTGGGCGATTGTTCCGCAATGACAGCGTCATGGGCAATGCGGTCGTTGTCCGTCTCAACGGACTTGCACCCAACACTCAGGCTGTCGGCGCCCGGATTCGTGCCACGGTTGGCACCGTTACTCAGCTTCGCGAGGTTTCGCTAGGCAGCAATTTCATATCCCAGAATTCCACCGAGCAAGTGATTGGTGTCGGTTCGTCTGCACAGGTCGACTCACTTATTGTCGAATGGCCCGACGGTCAGCAGTCTGATCTGGGTATAGTGCAGGTTAACCAGACAATCGTCGTCAATCATCCAGGATTATAAGAATGACTAAAAGTCATCGATTATTGCTTGTTTCATTTCTGCTGGCCGGCTGCGGCGGCGGAGGTGGTGGTAGCGGAGGTAATAACGCGCCACCGGTAATTTCGCCACCAACACAACCGCCGGTTGTAACCAGCGCAGTGGTTCCGCGTGCCTGGAATGATCAAGTACTAAATGCAATACGCAATGATTTCGCGCGCCCAACTGTGCACGCACGGAATCTTTGGCATTCATCGGCCGCGATGTACGACGCCTGGGCGGCTCTGTCGACAACGGCGGATACTTACCTGTTGGGCAAGCAGGTAGCAGGGGTAGATTGCAGCTTTGGCGCTTTTCCAGCGCCGGCTAATGTTACAGCAGCACGCCAACAAGCCATTAGCCACGCCGTATACCGGATCATGGCGCATCGCTTTGCATCTTCCCCAGGTGCGGTCGATATCCAGGCATCGATCGATGCGAAGATGCAGGAGTTCGGCTACAACATCGGCGACACCTCACTCGACTTCAGTAACGGCTCTGCAGCGGCGCTTGGGAACCACATTGCCGATTGCTACATACGTCTCGGCATGGTTGATGGTGCCAATGAAATGAACGACTACGCGAATGCCAGTTATTCTCCGGTCAACCCGCCCATTGTCGTTCGCGACCCCGGCAATCCGGACATCCTTGACCTCGATCGCTGGCAACCGATTCGGTTGAATGTGTTCATCGACCAGGCGGGGAACGAAACCGGTGTCGATCAGCCCGAGTTCCTGAGCCCCGAATGGGGTGCGGTCATACCGTTCGCACTCGACGATGCAGACAAGACCACATATTCACGCGACGGATTCGACTACTACGTTTTCCACGACCCGGGTCCGCCGCCGAGCTACACGGGTTCGTCAGCCGATGCTTACAAGTGGGGTTTCTCGCTGGTTGCGACCTGGTCCTCGCACCTTGACCCTAGCGACGGTGTGATGATCGACATTTCGCCGGCGAGCATTGGCAATAATTCCGCGTACCCGGAGAGCCTGGCCAACTACGACCAGTTTTACGACTACCTGGACGGTGGTGACGCCAGCCAGGGTTACGCGAGCAACCCGGTTACCGGTCAGCCGTACGCGCCGCAAATTGTGCCCCGTGGCGACTACGCACGTGTGTTAGCTGAATTCTGGGCCGACGGACCCGAGTCCGAAACACCGCCTGGTCACTGGTTCGTAATCCTCAACGAAGTTGCGGATCATCCCGATCTCGAATTCAGAATTGGTGGCATTGGTGCCGAGGTAGATCCGCAGGAATGGTATGCGAAAGCTTACTTTGCGCTCGGCGGTGCCATGCACGATTCGGCTATCGCAGCGTGGGGAATAAAAGGCTGGTACGACTACATCAGGCCTCTGTCCGCATTTCGTGCAATGGCCGATCTTGGCCAGAGTTCAGATCCGCAAGCTGCGTCCTACCATCCGGACGGCATCCCGTTGGTGCCAGGTTTTATCGAACTCGTCGAAGCCGGCGATCCTCTGACAATGGGAACCGGAATCAACAACGTCGGCAAAATCAAAGTCAGGGCATGGCGTGGCCCGCGAGAAGTACAAAACCCGATCGTCGACACGGCGGGCGTCGACTGGATCCTTGCCGAGCTTTGGTGGCCGTATCAACGACCGTCATTTGTGACACCACCGTTCGCGGGTTATGTGTCCGGTCATTCAACTTACTCGCGCGCGGCCGCCGAGGTGCTTACGGCACTGACGGGCAGCGAATATTTCCCTGGCGGTATGAGCGGCTTCGAAATTCAGGCTAACGAATTCCTGGTCTTTGAAGATGGCCCTACAGTCGACATGACATTGCAATGGGCGACCTATCGGGATGCGTCAGACCAATGCAGCCTGTCGCGCATCTGGGGCGGTATTCATCCACCCGTCGATGATATTCCGGGCCGCGTCATCGGCGAACAGATCGGCATCGACGCTTATGCGCGTGCAATGCAGTTTTTCGTGGGCACGCCGTAGTCAATGCTCGCGTGGGTCAGCACCGCCGAATAGTGCGATGTCGCGGCGGAGTGCCTGCTCGAATCCCAATTGTGAACCACTCGGGGAAAACCACTCATGTTCGCTTAAGCGAAGCGAGTGTGTGTTGCCGGGGTAGGTGAAATCAAAGCACAATCCGCCGGCACCGTTTGCCCGCCGACAGAGGTCGGCATTCCAATCTGGCAGCGAATAAAAATCCCGATCTGAATGATGCAGCGCGAGTGTTTCGCTTAAGTACTGCTCCTGATCAAACGCGCCAATCTGGCTCAGTCCTTCAATGACCCAGGCTTCATGAGCAACGATAGTCTTTGTCCCGTCAAAAATGACAATCTCGTAATGCGCCGCTGGATAATCGATGACGTACTCGTTGACAGCGGCATACATCTGATCGAGTTTGACGACTAGTGCTTCCGCAACTGTTGCATTCGACCAGGTGTCGTTCTGCCAGGTCCAATCATCAGTATCAATGCTGCCTATCCAGTCGGCAGGGTAGCCAAATACGAAATGCGGATTTATCGAGCCATCGGCGCCTATGGCTGTGCCATTCCAGCTTCCGTCACCCGACATGAACGCTTGTGGACTGGTTTGCATCGGCCAGAATGTACTCAGCTGCACAAAACGTGTGGGAATATTTCCTGACCAGATAGAAGCGGCGTTGAAATTATTACTGACCTTCGAGCCTTCGCCGGCAATCGCAAGTGCCATTAATGCGACGTCGCCGCCTTGCGAATGCCCGTACATGTTGATGTTGTGAAGGTCGAGTTTGGCATGCTTGAACGAAGCGACGCTGTCCAAGAGATTGAGAACATCAATGGCGTAAAAAACAGGACTCACATAACTGCCGTTATCCCACGCACGCATAAACTCGATGCCATCCGCTGCGACTCCGTCAATCGTACCGTGTCCGCGCCACCCAGGAACCAGCACCGCGAATCCCGCAGCGACGTACGCATCGATAATCTGGCCATAATTGCTGGAGCCGTCGTAGTAGAAATCCAGGCCTGGCGCATCATTCGTACCAACCCAACCATGCACAAAAATTACGACCGGGTAACCTTCTTTGGGTGCAGCTGTTGCGGGCAAGTCAACGCGTGCATAAACGCGCAATCCATCGGAATCGTACGACGTCATGTATGACGGCGACGACCGGTTTGGAACTTCGTGTTCTACCTTGATTTTTGAACCGTATTGGCGGGCACGCAGTGTTTCGACGGATAGGTCCGCGAGGTCGTAAATATGCGGGTCATCTGCTGCAAATTTGTCACGTTCGGCTGGGCAGCCAGCTAGAAACGCGCAAGCCGTTAGCAAAAAGGTGGCGCGCGCGCGCGTCATGCGGATGTCAGCGCATTCGCAAACCATTCAAATTCATCAAGAAATTTCTGACCTCGAGCGTTGTAGGCATCGTCGAGAACATTGCCATCATCGTCAAATGCGTTTTGGACCGACGAGACGACGAGGGTAGCAGGAAGAACCGGCGCACCGAAATTAGCCAGCACCTCGCGCAGACTTGCATGTACGCGGGCGCCTGCGAACGATCCCGCCGAATACGAGACGATGCCCGCAGCTTTGCGGTAGAACTCCGGCAGGTAATGATCGAGGAGATTCTTCAACGCGGGTGGAATGCCATGATTGTATTCACCGGAAACCAGGATAAACGCGTCGGCAGCCTGCAACATATCGTGGATCGCTTGCATCGGGGCGGGCGCCTCGCCCGCATCATATTCTTTGAATCGCAAATCCAGCAGCGGAAGAGGGTGTTCTTTCGGGTCAATCAGGGAGACGGCGTGACCGCGTTCCTCCAGCTTACGAACCATAAAGCGCGCGGCCTTAATCCCCTGTCGATCGCGTCGTACGCTGCCGTAGATTACAGCGATGTTTAAGCTCATTTTTCGTCCTTTTTATAACGTGCATCGGGTGCGTAAATCTTATCGCTTATCGAATTCAGATAGTCATCCAGGGCCGGAAAAGCACTGCGCAGATTGCGAAAATCTCTGCCGCGCAGCACCATAACACGTGTGTCCTCAGTCGCCGTTAGTGTGGCTACTGTGGTCGACCTATCGGTGACGCCGCGTTCGCCCCAGTGATCACCCGGGCCAACGATGCGTACGAAGTCTTCCTGTTTGCCTTCTCCAGGCACGCGTGACTCCAGGCAACCAGAAACCACGGTGTAAAACCCGTCCACGTACTGGCCAGGCGAAGAGACTACATCGCCTTTGACGAAATAACGATAACGGGTCGCCGGATAGCCCCGATTCGTAATCTGGACGATGCTTCGCGGCAATACGTAGTCGAAGACCCAGTTCAGTGCGACACGCAGGCGTGTTGCGAATCCAGGCAGCATGCCGATGTAGAGAAATCGCCACATCATCCACGCGATCAGGCCAGATAGCCGGATACCGAAGACTTCAGCAACGCCTTTGTAGTTGCCGATTGATGCCAAACTCCCTTTCGGCTTAAAGGAGAATTCGCTAAGCGGTTTTTCTTCGAGCGTGTTCGCGATGTTGCGGGCGACACACTTGGCTTCGCGTACGGCGAATTGTGCTGTCGGCGGCGCATAGCCGGTCTCATTAGCTTCATTGGCCAGCGGCACGAGCGCAGCATCACCCAGTGCCCAAACGTTTTTCCGGCCGGTCACTCGCAAATGATTATCCACAACGATTTTTCCGCGATTCATTTCCATGTCGAGCTGCTGTGTGATCAGGCTGGGGCCGTTCCCGACAGTAGTTACCAGAAGACAGCACGGAATGATGCTGCCATCATCCAGGTAGACGTCAGTCCCGGTTGCCGAAACAATGCTCTGATTGCACCGGACATCGATACCACGCTTGCGCATTTTCTCCGCGGCATACTCGCCCAGTCGAGCAGGCAGCTCGGGAAGAATTCGCTCTCCGCGTTGAACCAGAACAGGTCGAATTTCCTCGCTCGAAATGTTCGGATAGAACTTAAGCGTGCGTTCGACCATCTCAGCAACTTCACCGATGGTCTCGACTCCGGAAAAGCCACCGCCACCAACAACAAATGTCAACAGCCGTTGTTTGAGCTCCGCATCTTCTGTGACGTCAGCATGCTCAAGCCGCCGAATGATTTTGTTGCGCAGTAAGTGAGCATCAGCCAGGTCACGCATACACACGCTGTGTTCCGCCAGGCCAGGTGAAAAACTCAAGTTTGTCTCCTGTCCGACAGCAAGTACGACGTGATCGTAGCTAACATGCTGCGGTGTTCGTCGTGAACCTTGCAGGAAGTGCACTGTCTGCGCATCACGATCAACTTGAGTCACTTCCGCCATGCGAAATTTCACACCGGGCAGCATGTAACGAAGTGGCGTCACGGCATCCGGCGCACTGATCGTTCCTGATGCTACCTCGGGCAACAATGGCTGAAAGACGAAATAGTTTTCGTCGTTGATTAACTCGATCTCGACGCGGTCGCGAAGGTATTTACGCAAGTACTTGGCGGTGAAAGCGCCCGCAAATCCGCCGCCAACGACAACTATGCGAGGGCGGGGCATGGCTACAGTCCGGGTGATTTTACGACCATCATTTTGTCGACTTGCATGTCTTCTAATGTATAAGGAATGCCGCCGACGCCAAGCCCCGATTCGCGCAGGCCTGCGAATGGCATGACGTCGTCGCGAAAGGCCGTGTGGTCGTTGATCATCACAGCCGATGCATCCAATTGTTTGAAAAGGTAATTCGCTGTATCGACATTGTCGGTGAATACGGCCGACTGGAAGGCGACCGGCAAGTCGTTCGCCTGCTGAACGGCGGCATCGAGATCGTCGTAGCCGTAAACACATACAACCGGGCCGAATACCTCGTTCGTGCTGATTGTTGCGTCGGCGGGCGGGTTCAATAGAACCGTGGGTTCATAGCAGGTATCTGAAATCTTCTTGCCACCGCACATGAGCTTCGCTCCAGCAGCGACCGCTTCGTCCACCCATTCTGCGACTCGCTCGACTTCAGCGGTCCGAATTAGCGGGCCGACTTCTGTTCGTTGATCCTCAGGAGGCCCAACTCGTAAATTGCTCGCAATTTTTGCGAGTGCTTTGGCAAAGTCCTTGCATTCAGCCCGTGGCGCAAATACTCGCTGCACGGACACGCATACCTGTCCTGCGTGATAGAAGCCGCCTTTGGCTGTAGCGGCAAGCGCAGCCTCACGGTTGTATGGCGGCGCCAGAATCAGTGGTGCTGCACCGCCGTGTTCGAGAGCGCAACGTGCACCGGGTGCTAGTTTTGACTTGAGCATCCAGCCAACCTTGGCGCTGCCAATGAAACTGAAAAATCCGACGCGGTGATCGGTGACAAGCTTCTCGGAGGTTTCCCTGTCGTTCGCGACGACGACCTGGCACCAGGCGTCCGGTAAGCCGGCCTGGCGCAAAATCTCGACGAAATTAATGCAGGACAGAGGTGTATCACCGGCGGGTTTGACGATCGCCGGACAACCGCTGGCAACGGCAGGACCAACCTGGTGAACGATTAGGTTCAACGGATGATTAAAAGCGCTGACGGCGACGACTACGCCGATTGGTTCTTTCTGCGTAAATGCAACGCGCCCGGTTGTTGCCGGAGTTGTACCCAGCGGAATCACCGATCCGGAGTGTGTGCGCAAACCCTCGGCACAAAGGTGTACGCCGTCGATTGCGCGCAGCACCTCAACCTTTGAATCGTTGTACGGCTTACCGCCTTCGCTGGCGGCGATCAAAGTCAGCTCCTCGATTTTTGTGTGCATTAGCTCAGCTGTCTTGCTGAGAATCGCAAGGCGTTGCGGTACAGACAGCCATTGCGAGCGATCACGAAACAGGGCGTGCGCAGCGGCGAGCGCATCCTCAACGTGTTCGGTATTGCTCGTCGCAACTCGTTCAAGCACACGACCGTCGTAGGGCGAGGTCACAGCAAGCTTGCCTGCACCCGGTCGTTGCGACTCCAGCATTAACTCGCGCATGTAATCTCACCCAGTTTCTTGGTCAATAACATATTCTCGCGGTAATCGATCGGAATCACGACCAAACTCGGTCCAGCTTCCGCCAACGCTTTGTCGAGTGTTGCCTCGAGGTCGGCCGAATCGCCGACGTAATGTCCATTCCAGCCGAAAGATTCTGCCAGCAAATTCCAATCCGGATTGCCAAAGGCCAAATCAGTGTGTTTACCAAAATGACCTTCTTGCTTCCAGGCGATCAAGCCGTAGGCATTATCTTCCCAAACCATCACAGTCATGTTGCTACCGATGCGTTTCGCTGTTTCCATTTCCTGCACATTCATCATAAAGCCCGCGTCGCCTGCAATCGCAAGAATGCGCCGATCAGGATGCACGATGCTTGCTGCGATAGCACCCGGAAGTGCAAATCCCATCGAGCAGAAGCCATTGGGAATTAAGCATGTGTTGGGTTCGTGACACTGATAGTGCCGTGCAATCCACATCTTGTGCGCGCCGACGTCCGACAGCAGGATGTCATGCGGTCCCATGACCTGTCGGGCATCCCAGATCGCTTTTTGCGGGCGTATCGAGCCTTCAGTTTCATCATCTTTGTACTCGGCAAAATCCGCCGCCATTTCGCTGCGACATTGTTTCTGGTTTTCAAGGTCGTAGTCGGGCAGTCCATCCGTATGGACTTTTTCATTGAGCATCCAAAGCGCGTGCGCAAGATCGCCAATGACCTCAGTCTCGGGATGATAATGCTCATCGATTTCAGTCGGCAGAAAGTCGATGTGCAATATGCGATTGTCCTTGTTGGCATTCCACAATTGCGGGTGATATTCGACCATGTCGAAGCCGAGCGTGATGACAAGATCCGCATCATCGATTGCAATCGCGACTCGATCCTTGGCGCCCAAACCGACAGTGTAGAGACAATAGTCAGCGTCCATGTCGACGCAGCCCTTCGCCATGAACGTGCTGATCACGCCAATGCCGGTTTTTTCACAGAGCATTCGTAGTTGCTTGCTGGCTCGCCGTCGAATGCAGCCATTGCCTGCGATGATGACGGGTCGCTTCGCTGCTTTGAGCATCTCAAATGCCTGACTGATGATCTTTTGGTCAGGGACGGAGCGGCGGAAGCGACGGGGTACGAGAGGAAGAGCGTCTGATTCATGAGTCGCGACATCTTCGGGTAATTCGATGTGCACAGCGCCCGGCTTTTCGGTGCGAGCGAGACGCACGGCCTTGCGTACGATTTCCGGGATCGTGTCGGCATTGAGAATTGTTGTTGCCCACTTAGTGACCGGCTTGAACATGCTCACGACATCCATAATTTGATGCGATTCTTTGTGCAGTCGGTCAGTAGATCCCTGGCCTGTCAGTACGAGCATTGGAGCCCGATCCATGTTCGAATCGGCGACGCCAGTTATGAGGTTGGTCGCTCCGGGGCCCAGCGTGCCGAGTGCACCGGCAGGGTTGCCAGTCAATCGACCGTAGATCTCGGCCATGAACGCTGCGCCTTGCTCATGGCGCGTCAGGATGAATTTGATTTTCGTGGATTGCTCGAGCGACATCATGAAATCGGCGTTTTCTTCACCAGGAACGCCGAAAATGTACTCGATGCCTTCTTCTTCAAGACACTTGACCAGTAGATCGGATGCTTTCACAGGTGCTCCCTTGCGCGTGCGGCGATAGTTATCAATGTCGTCCGCTAGCTAAGACCGGAAGACCAGCCCGATTATTTCATAATCGGGCTGGTGACTCGGGAGCAATTTTTTTAATGATGCCGGTGCCGGCGAATCCAGTACTTGTAGATGTAGAGCACCAATCCGTCATGGTCTGAGGAGCGCAACACAGTCGTGTCGTCGTTAATCAGATCCACTGCGGCATCAGCATTGCCACGTGCATACTGCAAGCCACGCACGCGATAGTCGAGCGACGAGCTCGTCAACGCATGATCGAGCGTTTGCGCGTTGCCACGGAAGATGAACGAGTAGCGTTCTTCCTCAGGCAAGGACATGAGCTGATTCAGCAAATCGGGCTCAACGAGGTCCGTTCCCGACAGCACACTTTCGCTGGGATCGAAGTCGCCGCGGATATGGCCGAGTGCATCGACATAGCCGTCAGTGAACTCGAATGCATTGAAGTCGCCGACTACAACGAGATTCGCTGGCCGGTAGCGGCTGCCCGAACTTTGAATGTCTTGAGCTTTCTGTGCGATTGACTGCGCTTGTTCAAGTCGCTTGACCTGAACTCGTTCGGTACTGATGCCATTCAGCGAGCGGTTGTGTACGACCATGACGTTGATCGGCAGGAAACCGGCCCAGCCCTTGAGTAGCAGGGGCGGGCGATCGTGCAATATATCGAGTTCGCCATCTTCGGGATTGACGTAGGTCTCATCGGCACCGAGTTGCTCGATGCGCACAAACCATACGCGCCACTTGCGGACCAGGAAGCCGACATCGATTGTGCCAATGTCGTTGCCTTCAATGACGTGCGCTTCGTAATAAGCCCACGGGTGCAACGCATTGACTGCTGCCGCTAGATCGTCGAGCACTTTTTGGCTCTCGACTTCCTGCACACCGATGATATCGGGTGAACGCATGCTCTCGACGATGTAGTGAGCGAACTTGCTCAGGCGACGTTGATATTCATCGCTGGATACGACCGTATCGTTGGTGGGTTCGCCGAACACGTTCATGCCCTCGGGGTCGTCGATGTCATCGAATAAGCGGAATAGATTGAGACTACCGACGGTTGTTTCAGACCAACGTTTGTGGCGCACGGCACGCGGTAAATCTGCCTCATGCACGGTCAGGCTCGTCGGCCACAATTCGTAGCCGCCGAAGTCAAAGCCGATGACACCCGTTGCCGAGAACGATGAACCGGCAGGGATGATCTGGTTCGGTAGTCCGACACGGTCCGGGTCGAGTTCAAAGACCTCAGGATTGTCGTCCCAATCTGGAAGCCCCGGTAGTCCCGGGCCTTCGATGCCTTTCTCGCGGAACGTTCTCGACGATGCAGCCGTAATATGCACCTCCGCAACTGGATCGGTATTGAAGCGTTGGTTCGGGCCCGTCACTGTGCCGTTCGCAACTTCGACAAGCATACTTTCGTAGCATTCGAATTCGATTGCACAGGATGGAGTTGTGGCATCGGGACTCGGTGTCGCCGCGTCAAACGTCACTGGCGTTGGCAAGTCCATGGCGGAACTTAGAATCGTAAGGTCTTGTAGATTCGTGAATTGAGTCAGCCCGAAGAACTCGTCAATTTCACCGGTTACGTCAACGAGGTCACCCACGGCAACTGTTGGCGCACCGCCAGTGAACACGAAAATGCCGTCTGATGTGTCGACATTCATATCTGTGCGACTCGTCGGTGTCTGCATCGTGAATCCGTTGACCGCAAGTGCTGTAACGATATTACCTTCCGATATGACGGCCAGATCTTCGTACGGAGAAGCGTCGCCAGACCCCTGAATGTCGTAAATCTCGAACGTACCAACCGGAATTTTCGGGCAACCGTCAAATTGCGCGCCATCGACGCGTGTCCCAGGGGAGAACAGAGATCCGCCTGATCCGGCTGCGACTGAATGTTTGGTGAGCGGTTCCACGCCAAAAACGTCCGGGTCGCGCGTTAGCGATTGGTTGTCACCGCCAGCGCTTCCGTAGGCGAGTGAGACGATGTCCTCAACGCCGTTATTCAATGTGACCGTGTCGCCGCTATTGTTTAGTCCCAGTGAGCCGCCTGACGCTGTTTGCACGATCGTTTTGCCGAATTCTCCGATCGGTACTCCGCCGCCAAAGATCACGATTGCGCACTGCGAGGGCACAACAGAATTCGCAGGGAATGTGTGCCGAACCGAGAACCCGTCTGCAAGTGTCCAACCCGACAGATCGAGTGGACCATCGCTGGTGTTGACGATTTCGACAAACTCGTCTTCCGACGAATCCCGAACGCCGTCGTTGTTCGCGTCGCCTTCCAGGTCGATTGACTCGCGACCCGCCGGGTCCGCGAGCACTTCATTGATGACCAGCGGTGGCACGGGATCGGGGCAGTCTTCGGCTTCCATCGCATTGGCTCTACCGGGTGTGGCGCAACGCGTACTCAGGTCGACGTTGTTCTGCTGTGTATCAATGCCGTCGGGATAACGAGAGATGCCGAGGAAGTCCGAACCGAAAGTTCCAGGATCCACAAGACCAACACCGCTGCCCTCAACATTGGGCGCTGCAAGATCACCTTCGTAACTGACAGCATCGATAAGGAAACCGTCAAACATGATGACTGCACCGTCCGGTGCACCGTTTTGAATCGAGCTGATTGAGTCGATATTGCAACGCGGCGTATTGGCGCGGTTGGTGCAGATGACGAAGTACTCACCTGCGCCCAGTGTTTCTGCAGGCAGGTTGATCGTATTGTAGACAGTGTTGTTGCTGCCGTTGATCAATTGCACCGAGACGCCGTTCAGGTCCACGTCCGACGTGCCAACGTTCTTCAGCTCGAGGAATTCAGCGAAATCTGAGCTGGGCTGATCGTAGTCAATTTCGTTGATGACCAATGTAATGTCGCTTGGATCGCCGCCGGGGCTCGCACAAGGGTCATCCGGCCCCATCGTCCCATCACCAAACGTTTGGCCGATATTGACGGCGCAAAATGTACTTTCCTGTGGATCAGCCCACACGTACATGCCTGGATTAGTCAGGTCATCAACAAGCTGCAGTGATTGCCCGACTGGCGTGTTGCCCGGTTCGGAAACTCCAATATCGACGCTCGTCAAACCCGTTGCCGGGCCATTGGTCGCTGTAATCACACCTTCGTAACTGAGGAATTGAACCACTGCATTAGACGAATCCACCAGCGCGAGACCATCCGGAGCTCCGTTCTGAATGCCATTGGTCGGGTAGGTCAAAAGCATTGTTCCAAAGCCGCCTTGCTGATTGACAAAGGCGCCGGATAAAGGCGTCGTTCCATAAGTCGTGCCGCCATTGCCGTTGTACAAGACAACTGACCAACCCGTTACATCTACCCCGGCCGGGCCGGCAATCTCGATTGCCTCGCCGGTGTCACCGCCGTCGTTGTCGTAATGAATTTCGTTGATAAAAACTTGTGCGGATGCGAGAGACGTGAAGCCGACAAGCAAAAACAAAACGGAACAGAGCCGGGCAAAGTAGGCAGGCATAACAAAATCCCCTGTAGAGTATTTAGGCCAATTACAAAGTTATCGCTGTTGTAAATTGACTCTTCTTAGTTAACTCAACTTTAGCCGATTTACATGAATGTTGCGCGTCAGCGTTATGTCAAGTAAGAAGGGCGACTATGAGAGTCAAAGATGTCATAGATCTGGTTTTGCTCGCCGCTGTTTGGGGGGCGTCATTTTTATTCATGCGGATGGGCGCGCCTGAATTCGGGGTAATCGCGCTGGTGCAATTGCGCATGTTGATCGCTGCATTATTTTTGTTGCCAATCTTGATGTTACGGATAGGTCTTGATGAACTACCGAGTAACTGGAAGCATTTGACGATGCTCGGTTTTTACAACTCGGCGATTCCGTTCTTGCTGCTGACCTATTCAACACTGTACGTAACGGCCGGTTTCTCGTCCGTTATTAATGCGACCGCACCATTGTGGGGAGCATTGGTTGCATGGCTATGGCTGTCCGAGCGCCTTAGCAAAACGGGAGTTATCGGATTAGTCGTTGGCTTTCTCGGAGTGGCGATTCTAACTGGAGACGCGGAGAGCCTGGCGAACCCAGGCGCAATACAAGCCGTCGTAGCCGCTGTCGGTGGCGCTTTTTTCTATGGCATCGGCGCAAACTATGCGAAGCGTTACACTCGGCAACTGAAATCACTGTCCGTAGCGACGGGCAGCATGTTGTTTCCGGCGATCATTCTGGCCCCATTCGCAATCGCATTCTGGCCGGATGTCATGCCGTCGATGCGAGCGTGGGGCGCACTCATAGCAATGGGCATTGCCAGTACTGGCTTTGCCTATATTCTGTACTTTCGCCTGATCGCGAATGTCGGCCCGGCAAAAGCGATTACTGTCGCGTACCTGATACCGGCATTCGCTGTGATTTGGGGCGCTCTCATCCTCGACGAAACCATAACCGTCCTTATGACCACTGGATGCATGATCATATTCCTCGGGACAGCCCTGGTTACAGGCGTCTTCTCGAGGACGAAACCGACTTAACTACCGTGTTGTCGGTTGTTGAAAATCAATGTCGGGTCCCAGTCCAACGATGCCGGTAGGCTGCATCATTTTGGAGCTGGAGTAGTAATGTTGTTTGATGGAAAACGGGTCGACCGTTTCCGAGATTCCTGGTACTTGGTAAAGACTACGCGTGTAGTCCCAGAGATTCGGATAGTCGATGAGTCGTTTCTTGTTGCATTTGAACGGCCCGTAGTAGGCGAGGTCGAAGCGAATCAATGTCGTGAAGAGTCGCCAGTCCGCTTCGGTTAATGTGTCGCCGACCAAATACTTTTGCGATTTCAGGCGCTCTTCAAGTGTGTCGAGTGCGTCGAACAGACGATTGAAACTTTCTTCGTACGCTTCATCCGAGGTCGCAAATCCGGTTCGGTAGACGCCATTGTTTATTGCGACATAGACGAATTCATTTATCTCATCAATATCGGCTCGCAAGTGCTCGGGATAGTAGTCGCCGGGCTTGGCGCCGACACCGTCAAATGCACTGTTGAACATGCGAATGATCTCAGACGATTCGTTGCAGACAATCGTAGCTTGCTGTTTGTCCCACAACGTCGGGACCGTAACGCGGCCTGTGTAACTCGGATCCGAAGCAAGATAGACCTCGTAGAGAAATTCCGCGTTGTTGATCGGGTCTGCGATGACGCCATGGCCATCATGAAACGTCCAACCGTCACTATGGGCGATCGGATTGACGACCGAGGTCGAAATCATGTCTTCGAGACCCTTCAATTTGCGAAAGACCATCGTCCGGTGCGCCCAGGGGCAGGATGACGCTATATATAAGTGATATCGACCCGACTCTGCTTTGAAACCGCCATCGCCTGAAGGCCCCGGATCGCCGTCCGCAGTGATCCAGTTGCGGAGCATCGACTGCGGGCGAACGAAATGACCGCCCGTCGACTTTGTGTCGCGCCAGTGGTCGACCCACTTGCCATCAACTAAAGAACCCATGAATCCGCTGCGAGATAGAGATTGAGCATCGTTCAATAATATCGAAAAATTCGTATAATGGCCGAATAAATCGAAAAACTATGCTGCGACAGCCAATTCCAGTTCTGGGGGCGGACAAATGACACGCGCACTACTAACTATTGCTTTCCTTGCTTTGCTTTCATCTTGCGATTCAGGCCCGGCGTTCGAGTATGTTCACCTGCCGGGCACTGAGCCTGCGGCCGGTGCAAACATGCCGTTTACGTCAGCAATCAAGGTCCACTCCGGTACCATTGTCTTTCTTTCGGGCATCACGTCAGCCTCAGTGCCGCATAGCCACCCGCACGTGCCAGCGGAGTTCGACCACCTCGATTTCAGTGCAGAAGCCCAGACCGAAGAGATCATGAAACGCATGACCGATACATTGCATGCCGCGGGCGGCGATATCACGGATGTTATTCAGGTGACGAAATTCATCGTCAATGTCGGTGAGAATCAGGATGCGATCACGGCGACGATGAACAAGCATTTTGGTCCGGATCACCGCCCGGCGAGCACGACAATCGGCATTGTCCGTCTGGCAACAGACCCGCGATTCCTGGTCGAGATTGAGGCGGTTGCTGTAATTCCGTAGGCGACTAGCTGAGCAGTTCGTGGTCGGCCGGTAGCTTGTGAGTTACCCACATGGCAAGTCGATGTCGTATTTTTGGCAGCGACTCCTGGCCTCTGGGCAACGGCGCGATCTCTTTGTCATGGACCAATAATCGGTAGGCATATTCGATCTTGAGATCGTGCGAGTCTGTGGCTTCAAATTCGACCACGCCACGCTTGACGGCGTCAGTCATGATCATCTCGAGCGCCTTTCGCAGCAGGGCCTTCTCGTTTTTTAGTTTTTTCGCCATTTGCGTGGTCAGAATAGCAAATCTGTGACGGATTATGTTTCGTTGGACCGGCTTTCACCGCACAATTCGGCCCGTATACGGCATTTTTCGGATGATCGCATGAAAAAGTTTCTCGTTTGGGCAATTGTGTTGGGCGGCGTAGGCTACTTCGGTGCCAAGCTCTACATGCACAATAAAGTCAGCGACGCGATGGACACGGCAGTGATGTTGATGTCGCCGTACGCAAGTATTCAGTACAACGGCGTGGCATCCACGATGACCGGCGAACTTACCGTCGAAGATGTAACGTTTCGCGTGCAGGGCTTTCGCGACGAGGTATACATAGACAGCATCGGCATCGATACGCCGAGTTTCTTGTCGCTACTCGAGTTAAGTGATCTCGTGGAAATGGAAGGCGACAGTTTGCCTGAACACATTGCTTTCATCGTCGAAGGTCTGCGAATTCCGGCGGACGCGGACTACTACAAAACAATGTATGAGGCGACACTCGAAGAACACCAGGCGACCGACGCAACTGACGCTGCGGCCGAATGCACGGGCAAGTATGGGTTTTCGCCGGCTGCGCTCGCAGGCCTCGGTTACACAGATCAGGTGTTTTCCATGTCAATGGCAGTTCGTGACCTGGGCTCAAGCTACTCACTGGCGGTGACGGTCAACATGGAAGATATGTGGGACATCGACGCGAACATTGGATTGGCCGGCAACATGATGACAGAAATGTCGAAAGGCATTCAGTACCGACCAAAATTGCAACAAATGAGTCTCGATTTCATTGATCGATCTTTAAATGAACGCGTTCGAAAGTATTGTGGCAAGCGTGGATTGACGCCCGAGGAAACGATCAAGGCGCAGATGGACGCATTCAAGTATTCAGGTGAATTTAACGGCATTGTGTTCGACGAATTCATGCTGGATCCCTACCTCGAGTTTCTTGACGGTAAATCGACGCTGACAGTCACGGCAAGACCGTCGGAACCGATCGCGTTCTCGCAGATCGATCTATACGCCCCGGCGGATGTGCCAGCGCTGCTGAATCTCGAAGCAACGGCTCACTAAACCCTTTCTTTTTTCCTGGACGGGTCGCATCATGCGACTTGTCTTCCTATTCAAGCAAGGTGTCACAGTGAGCGTAGTCAACTGCACGCGAAAATCGATCGTCATTCTGGTAGCGAGCGCCATTCTTGGTGCCTGTAGCGGGTCGCAGGTAGCGACAACTCAGGAACTCTCGGCGGCTGCCGACGCACCGTACGAGAATGTGTTGGTGATTTTTCTTGCGGATTCGTTCGATTCACGGCGTTACCTTGAAACCGAGGTAGTAAAGAAGTTGCAGGAAAACGGAACGAATGCCGTGCGCAGTACTTCGATGATGGACACCAGAACGCCGGTCACTCGGGAAACGTTTCTGACGATGGTCGAAGGTATCAATGCGGATGCCGTATTGGTAACGCAACTCGCCGCGCTGGAGTCGAGCGGTACTGTTGTCAACATGAATCCTCAGGCGACCTACAATTTTCGGCCAACGTATTACTACAATGTGTGGAGTGTCGATTTGCAGGAATACCGAGAACCGCAGGCGATGGAATTCGAGCACAAGTTGTCTCTGGCTACGCAACTGTTTTCTGCAAATTCGAAAGACGTTGTTTGGGCGATGGAATCGAAATCCGATATACGGCAGAAATTTGACGACGGTCGGGACTACTCGATTTACGTCGATGAGGCTGCTGCCATCGTGCGCAATCTCAAAAGGGGCGGGTTGATCGCAGACTAGTTTGGTTTGTTTGCAATGGCGTGGTTTAAAGGTGAATAGCGATGTCGAGTAACAATATTTTTACGGCGCACCCAAAATCAGTTGGTGAGACCTATGGGCAACATTTTGTCGTTGCGATGTCGGTTGGCGGCCGCCTGCTGCAGGCCGCATTTTATTGTGCAGTCCACGCCATATTCCCATTTGTATTCGAGAAATCTGGCAGCGCGGCTATCGAAAAGCTACACCACCAGGTTTGTTTGCATCGGGAAGATATGAGCTAGGTCAGCGATCGGATTGCGCTTGCTGCAATATCTTCGCCCCATTCCTGTACAAAATGTCCGGCGTCTGCAACTTCTATTGGCGGCGGACAGTTACGAATAAACTGATGCAGAAACTTCATCGCAGGCGGCCCGAGAACGGGGTCTTGCATGCCGATTGCCATTAGGCTCTTGCCTCGCCATTCGTTTTGCCACCAGTCACGCGCTTGCCGTGACAATTCAGTTCCCGGGGCGTCGGGATTATCGGGAACCATGTCCGGAAAACGGCGCACACCGGCCTTATAAGTAACATCAGGGAACGGTGCCGTATAGGCGGCTGCTTCAGCATCGCTCAACACCGGCGTACTGCGTTGCATCAATTTCGAGACATCGAGGTCGGGATTGCTTCTGGCGAACTCTCGCCAGGCGAGAAACCCCTCACCGAGCGGAACGTCGCCCGTTCCTAGCCCGGTATTCATAACCAGCAGGCCCGAGAACCGTTCGCTTCGACTCATGGGCAGGGTCAGGCCGAGCAGACCGCCCCAGTCCTGGCAAACAAGGCGAATGTTCCTGAGATCGAGACGGTCGATAAACTCAAGCAACATGTTGCGATGAAAGTCGAACGTGTACACGGAATCGTCTACCGGCTTGTCCGAGCGACCGAAGCCAATGAAATCTGGCGCAACAACACGATGACCGGCGGCCACGAATACCGGAATCATCTTACGATAGAGATAACTCCACGTCGGTTCGCCATGCAGGCACAACCAGGTTACGTCTGCGTCTGCCGGACCTTCATCCAAATAGTGAACACGGCAATCGTGTACATCAGGCAGGTCGTCGATGTAGTTCGGAGAGAAAGTGTAGCCGGGTAGATCGACGAAACGCTCATCGGGCGTGCGCAGTACTTGCATGGTCTGGATCCTCGTTTGGGTTTCCAGACCTCAGGGTAACTCCAATCAATGGCCGACTAAAGGCTGACTAAATCGCGAGCCCTTTGACGCTGCCCTGCAGCTTGTCTTCATTCATGTCGTACAGCGCACAGACGACCTCACGGTCGTTCTGTTTCCAACTGTCCACAGTCGGATACAGTGTCATGATTTCCAACGTTGAAGACTCGTACGCCTTGCCGACAAAACCCTCGAAACGCTGCATGCAATTGTCGTATGCAATTGCGCCCATGTCGTCGCCCGGATAGCTGCTCATCGTCACGTCGAATACGGCGAACGCCTCATTGTCGTGTGGCTCTGCACAAGGAACGCCCGGGAGGTTTGAGATTTCGTCGCCGAACGAGCTTGAATCGTCGAAGCAATCGCCGACCTGGATATGAAATGCATCGATGCTGCCGCCACCAACGATCGTACCGGTGCTGTCTCTGTCCGCACCCGTTACGACTTCGTAGCCGATGTACCCCAATGCAGCAACTGCATAAAAGCCCCAATTTTTCATAATCCCTCCCAACACGACGAGCGTGTCACATCGCCTCCAGTGTGGCTGAAGGCCGTTGTTTAACAAGGATATCGGTCACGGATTACGCTTTAGTGCTTGGCCCGGGCAGTAGGCCTACTGTAGAATCGCGCACCTCGGTCGGGCTGTGGCGCAGTCTGGTAGCGCATCTGTCTCGGGGTCAGAGGGTCGCAAGTTCGAATCTTGCCAGCCCGACCAACTCATTCCCCTAATCAGGAACGTCGCTGCACAGAAAACTCGGCAATAGTAATAAGCGCCTGCTTATAGGCAGAATCAGGAATATCGGCAATCGCCGCAACGGCTGAGTCAGCCGATTCCTGGGCGCGAGTTGCGGTGTACTGTAACGCGCCGGTTTTTTCGATGATGGTCGTGATGTCGGCAAGCCGGTCCAGGCCGCCATTCAGGATCGCGTTGCGAATTAGTTCCTTGTCAGCTGCCGAACCGTTTTCCATCGCGTAAATCAGAGGCAGCGTTGCTTTGCCCTCGGCAAGATCATCACCAATGTTCTTACCCAATTCGTCGGCGGACGAATTGAAGTCGAGTGCATCATCAACCAGTTGAAACGCGCAGCCGAGGTGTTGTCCGTAACTCATCATGGCTTGTTCGTCGGCACTGTCGCGATTGCCAAGAACCGCTGCGATCTGGGCGCCGGCTTCAAACAGTCGAGCTGTCTTGCGATAGATGACCTGGCGATACGCTTCTTCGCTCGTATCCGGGTCGTGCACATTCATGAGCTGCATGACTTCCCCGGCAGCGATTGTGTTGGTCGCATCCGCAAGAATCTGCATGATCCGCATGCTGTCTATGTCGACCATCATCTGAAATGCCCGCGAGTACAGAAAGTCTCCGACCAGTACGCTGGCCTGATTCCCGAATACGGTATTCGCGGAGTCCTGGCCACGGCGGCGCGACGACGAATCGACAACATCATCATGTAGAAGGGTGGCGGTGTGAATGAATTCAACAATTGCGGCGGCCCGAATGTGCTGGTCACCGTCATAGCCGAACGCTCTTGCGGCCAGCAACACGATGACCGGGCGCAAGCGCTTGCCGCCGCTCATGACGATGTACTCCGATACCTGAGAAACGAGCGCAACGTCGCTGTGGAGACTGGTCGCAATGAGGCTGTCGACGGCTTGCATATCGTCGCGACTGAGCGAGATAACATCGTCAAAAGTCAGGGATTTCCGGGGTTTTTCGAGCGCCTGCATAACAGTTGGATGATGCCTGAAATGCCTTGTTTTGGCGACGGGGAATCTATAGAATTCCCGCTCCTTTGTGGCGGCTGCCAGAGCTTTGCTCGCGCGATTTCAAGGCGGCTACAAAAAAACACTTAATTTTCAGTGAGTTGCGTGAGAACCGCGAGTCACGATTTGGAGCAAAATACGATGTATGCGGTTTTTCGCACCGGCGGTAAGCAATATCGTGCGGCAAAAGGTGACATTTTGCGTCTCGAGAAGCTCGAGGCCGACGAAGGCGCTACGGTCAAATTCGACGAAGTTCTGCTCGTAGGCGAGGGAACGGACATCAAGGTCGGTAGCCCGCTGCTGTCTGGCAGCTCGGTCAGTGGCAAAGTTCTGCGCCAGGGCAAGACCAAGAAAGTCCCTGTAGTGAAGTTCAAGCGCCGGCAGAATTACTTGCGCCAGGGTTCGCATCGCCAGTTTTACACTGAGGTAGAAATTACAGGAATTACCGGCAGTGGCGCTAAAGCGGCCGCACCGAAGGCGGACGCGGCGGAGAAGCCGGCTGCGAAGAAGGTCGCTAAGAAGAAGGTGGCCAAGAAGAAGGCGGCCAAGAAACCGGCAGCCAAGAAGAAGGCGGCCAAAAAGACGGCCAAGAAGAAAACGACTAAAGAATAATTTTTTGAAGGTACGAAGCAATGGCACATAAGAAAGCAGGCGGCAGCAGTAAGAACGGTCGCGATTCAGAAAGCAAACGACTCGGCGTCAAGATGTATGGCGGCCAGGACGTCATCGCAGGCAACATTCTTGTACGGCAACGTGGTACGCGTTTTCATGCAGGTGTGAATGTCGGCGTTGGCCGGGACCACACCTTATTCGCGAAGAAAGACGGGCAGGTCAAGTTTGAGAAAAAGGGCCCGAAGAACCGCCAGTTTGTGAGTGTCGTATCGAACTAGGTGTATTCCTGATCAGGAATGACCCGAAAACCCCGCTATCGCGGGGTTTTTCGTTTGAGAAGGTTAGAATCGCAGCATGAAATTTGTCGACGAGGCAAGCATACGGGTATTGGCCGGCAACGGTGGCCACGGCTGCCTGAGTTTCCGTCGTGAGAAATATGTGGAGCGTGGCGGACCGGATGGCGGCGACGGCGGGCACGGCGGCAGTGTCTACCTGGTGGCAGAACCATCCTTGAATACGCTGGCCGACTTCAGGGTAGCGCGGAAATTTAAGGCCGAAGGTGGGCAGGGCGGATCCGGCCGCAACAAGACGGGCAAGTCGGGTGAAGATCTCGACGTTCTGATTCCCTGCGGCACTGTGGTGCATGATGTCGACACCGGTGAGCTCATCTGTGATCTGACAGAACCGGGCCAACGACAAATGGTGGCAGAAGGTGGCAGAGGCGGATTGGGAAATACGCGATTCAAGAGCAGCGTGAACCGGGCGCCGAGAAAAATCACGAATGGCACGCAAGGCGAAGCTCGACACCTCGCCTTGGAGCTCAAAGTTCTGGCCGATGTTGGATTGTTGGGCATGCCAAACGCCGGCAAGTCGACGCTGATCACGGCGATGTCAGCAGCAAAACCTCGAATTGCGGACTACCCGTTCACGACGCTGCATCCAAACCTGGGAGTTGTTCGTGTCGGGTCACTGCAGAGCTTCGTCATGGCCGACGTGCCGGGGCTCATTGAAGGTGCTTCGGACGGTGCCGGATTAGGCATTCAGTTTCTGAAACATCTGCAGCGTACCGGCTTGTTGCTGCACCTGGTCGATATTGCACCTATTGATCCGGCAACGAATCCGGCCGATGAAGTGAGCGCGATCGCGAACGAATTGGGCAATTATTCAGCCGAACTTGCTGAGAAGACGCGATGGCTGGTCATCAATAAGATTGATCTGCTGCCCGCTGACGAGCTCGCAACTGCACGGCAGAAATTGCTGTCCGAGTTATCCTGGGACGGACCGGTTTTTGAGGTCAGTGCAGCGACGGGTCAGGGCACAGAGGCCCTGGGTCAGGCCATCATGCGCGAATTGGAACAGGAAGAAGAACTTGCGGGCTAGGCGCTGAGCGCTTTAACGCGCTTGTTCAGGCGGCTCTTGTGGCGCGCAGCCTTGTTCTTGGTGACGATGCCCTTGTTGATCATGCTATCAATCACGGGTACAGCGTCTTTATAGGCCGCAATGGCTGCGTCCTTGTTTCCGGCATCACATGCGTTGACGACCGACTTGATTTTGGTGCGCATCAAGGAGCGCATGCCCATGTTGGCCTTGCGGGTCTTCTCCGCCTGACAGGCGCGTTTCCTTGCTGATTTAATGTTTGCCACTGGCTTTTACCGAGTCCTGCTCTCAAAGAGCCGCGTATTATTCGCGGCCAGCGGCTCTATGTCAATGACTATCCACACAGCCGTCGTCAGGCCATTGCGATGCCACCTAAATGCCTGATTTCATAACTTTTCCGGGTTAAACTCCGTTCCGTAATGAGCACCGAAAACGGCCCCGAAACTGCCCCAAATGACGATCCTGACGCCAAAAGATCAGTGACGTCAGGCCGACGCCTGCTTCAGTCGACTTCAGTCGTCAGCGGCATGACCCTGATCTCCAGAATTCTCGGCCTGGTACGAGACATGGTCTTCGCCAGATTCTTCGCGACCTCCATCGTGATGGACGCGTTTCTCGTGGCCAATCGTATCCCCAATATGCTGCGCCGGTTCTTTGCCGAAGGTGCGTTTTCGCAAGGATTCGTGCCAGTAATGGCCGACTATCGGGAGAATCATAGCCACTCACAAGCGCGTCAGTTCGTCGACGCGATGGCCGGAACGTTCGCCATTATCCTGTTCGTTGTGACGCTGATCGGCGTGATCGCGGCACCGATTCTGGTCGCAATCGTTGCGCCCGGATTCATCGGTGACGGCGGCGACTTTGATCTCGCAACGATGATGTTGCGGTTTACATTCCCGTACTTGTTCTTCGTCTCCCTTACGGCTTTCGCGGGCGGGATTCTGAATACCTATGGACGCTTCGCCGCGACTGCATTCAGCCCAGTGATTCTGAACGTGGTTCTAATCTCTGCCGTGTATTGGTGGGCGCCCAATCTCGAAGAGCCTGGCATGGCGCTCGCCTATGCCGTTTTCATTGCGGGCGTTCTTCAACTGTTGTTTCAGTTGCCGTTTCTGATGCGTATCAAGGCATTGCCGCGTCCCAAATGGAAGCCTTCGCATGACGGTGTACGACGCTCAATGCGTCTGATGTTGCCAGCAATTTTCGGCTCTTCAGTGGCGCAAATAAACGTTTTGGTTGGCGGCATCATTGCGTCAATGCTTGGCGTCGGAAAAATCAGCTTGCTGTACTACTCGGATCGGCTCATGGAGTTTCCTCTCGGGTTATTTGGCATCGCATTGGCGACCGTGACTTTGCCTTTCCTGTCACGGCAATATGCTAACGGTGCTCATGAGCAATTTTCAGCTACGATTGATTGGTCAATGAAGCTCGTATTGTTGATTGCCGTTCCCGCCGCGATCGGGCTCATCGTCCTCGCAGAACCCTTGGTTGCGACGATTTTCTACGGCGGCAGTTTTACTTACGATGATGTCAGGATGACAGGTCTTGCTCTGCGAGCGTTCGCGATTGGCTTGGTTGGCTTTTCATTCGTGAAGATTCTTGCGCCGGCGTATTTCGCGCGACACGATACCATGACGCCTGTGCGTATCGGTCTAATCGCACTGGCGGTCAATTTTGTCCTGAGCGTTGTGCTCGCCTGGTACTTGACGAGCCGTGGATACGCGGGAAATCACGCCGGACTCGCACTTGCGATTTCGGTCGCCGCTCTGCTCAATGCCTGGCTGCTGTATCGCGGTTTGCGTCGCGATAACGTATTGACGCACTCGCCTGGCTGGAAGTTATTGATTATACAAACATTTATCGCAAGCGTTGTCATGGCGGCTGTCGTAGATTGGCTGAATCGACCGCTTGCCTGGTGGATAGATTCAGGCGTGATGACGCGAGCCGGCTGGTTGGCCGTCACGATCATTGCTGGCGCGGGGATTTATGCATTGGTGTTGTTGTCGCTCGGAATGCGCATTGCCAACCTCGGCATGAAGCCGCGTTAGCATGCGCCTGATTCGACATCTTTCGGACCTTCCATTCGCTGATCTGCGTGCAGGCAGCGTTGTCACCATTGGCGCCTATGACGGTCTGCACCTTGGACACGAACGATTGCTCGAAAGCGTACGGATTGCTGCGAAGACGCATGCGCTGCCATCAATCGTTATGAGTTTCGAACCCACGCCCCGAGAGTTTTTCGCAGCGGATCGTCCGCCAGCAAGATTGATGCGGTTTCGCGAGAAGTTTGAAGCGTTGGCCGATCATGGTATCGATTTTTTTTACTGCCCGCGGTTCGATGCGCGGATGCGCGATATCGCATCAGATGAATTCATTCGTCGGATCCTGGTGCACGGTCTGTCGGCTCGGCACATAGTCGTTGGTGATGACTTCCGATTTGCACGGCGTCGCGAAGGCAATATTGAAATTCTGCGTGGCGCTGGCGCGGCATTGGAATACGACATCGAGGAAACGCCGAGCGTGGTCGTTAATGGCGTACGCGTTAGCAGTACGGCGATACGGGAGGCGCTTCACGCTGGTGAGCTGCGGCAAGCTGCAGCATTGTTGGGGCGCGAATATCGCATGTCCGGAAGTGTAGTTATGGGCCAGCAACTCGGCCGAACCCTGGGTTTCCCGACCGCAAACGTCGATATTCGGCGCCGCCAAAGCGCCGTGATGGGCATATTTGCCGTCCGCGTGCACGGCGCGGCAGATCGGCCATTGGATGCTGTAGCGAGCGTTGGTACGCGGCCGACTTTCGACGGGGTCAAGCCTTTGCTGGAAGTGCACATCTTTGATTTCAACGAAGAAATCTACGGCGAATACATCCATGTAGACTTTGTATCGCGACTGCGGAGCGAGATTAAATATGACCAGGTCGACGAGCTGGTTGCGCAGATGCACCGGGACGCTGACAATGCGAGATCAATATTGGCTACGAATGCAGCCTAGAGGGAAGAGATAGTGTCAGAGAAAGCGGATAGCGGTGTACGTCGGTTTGTTGCCTGGATCAGTGTTGCGATACTCATCGTCGCGGCGGACCAGGCGACCAAATGGGCGATCATCGAATGGGTGCCGTTGTATGGCAAGGTCCCTATCAATGACTTTCTGAACCTGACACATCAGCAAAACTCAGGTGCTGCGTTCAGTTTTCTTGCCAATGAGTCGGGTTGGCAGCGCTGGTTTTTCGTAACTCTCGCGTCAGTCGTCAGCGTGGTTCTTATCGGCTGGTTGTGGCGTATCCGTCAGGACGGCCCTCTGGTGTTAACCGCTGGCTTGTCGCTGGTGCTTGGCGGGGCGGTCGGAAACCTAATCGATCGCGCGATACTCGGTTATGTGACCGATTTTATCCAGGTTTGGTTTGGCAACTGGGCGTTCCCGTCATTCAACGTCGCCGATTCGGCGATCTCCGTGGGCGCCGCATTCCTGATCATCGACGCCCTGTTTTTTTCAGGGCGTCAGGATTCAACAGAAACTTCTTAGCGTTGATCAGTCCAGCAGTTGCCGATGCTGCCGTTTGAGGTCTTGTTGCCAGCTCCGTCAATGGTGAAGTCTGTGCAACGCGCTCCCTCTTTGCCGCCATAGTTATAGTCAGCGATGGCCGTGAACGTGCTGGCGTCATTTACCGGCATTGTTATCGTATACGATCCGCTACCGGTAACGAGTGGGACAGTGTATCCAAGCTCGACCAGTGTGCCGAAGCGATTGGCATTAAGGTAAAAACGTTCCTGATTGGATGCTATCTCCAACAGTATCGCTTTAGCCTCAGTCCGCTTTGCCCGCGCCGCAAATTCGCGGTAGTTGGGATACGCAATTGCGGTGAGAATGCCAATGATCACGACAACGACCATCAATTCAAGCAGCGTAATGCCGCGCATATGTTTCATTATTCGCATGGTTCTGTCCTGTTTGCGATGCACTAGTCTATACCATCCTGGGTCCACAAGGTCCGTACCGGGAAGTTTTTGAAATCGGGGTCAAAACACTCGACACCGACACAGGCTACTGGTGGTGGCCGCGGGCATTCGCTGCCTGTGCAATAGCCATTGTCCTCATCCCAATGGCTCGGGAACATGAAGACCGGAACCGGCGCGATGCCGCCTTGCTCCAGAGTGGTTACCCGCGCTGCATCAATATCTTCCGGGGATTGCGGAACAGGCTCACCGTAAGCGAAGACCGGGTCGCCATTATCAATGCTGAGCCGATATACGCGATTGACGCTAAGGCCTGCCTGACATGGGTTCGATGAAACTGTTTGCGGCTCGAAAGTCACAACGTAGAGCGAGTCATTGAACGTACGCGATTCGGCCAGCACTTTCTCCGTCGGAGGCAGCGTTAACTTCCAACCGGGGGAGGTCGCACTGATCGTAGCGCCGTAGCTGCCCGCAACTTCAACAAGATCGTCGTCTTTGATTACGGGGTAGCTGTTGTACTGTGCTTGTGTGAGCGAGTTAAAAATGTTGCCGTCGCGAAGCGAATAAATACGGTCATTGGCGCTGTTATTAAGCGGATGGGCTCGATAACCACTGCCAATGCTGATCGCAAGATAGCGACGTGCCTGAACTTCGTCCGTAAACATGGAGATGTCCGGCGTCGAATAGAAACGACGCGTTTCAGACATGCTCGGATCACTTACCGCTTCGGCGCCTAGGCTGGCAATTACACCGCCTGTAACCAGCTTGTCCGGCGTCTCGCCACTATGAATGTCAAAGCGCCAGATTTGGCCGCCAACATCTGCGGCGTACATGCGATCGGCGAGACCGTCACCGTTCAGATCGATAACCCGAATCTGGCTGGGTATCGAGCGAGTCATCTTTAAGAGTTGCAGATCCGCGCCGCTATCGTCGGCGGCGTTCCAGATCTGATCGCCGGTTTCGATGTCCAGCATGTAGATTCCTGCGCCCTCGACGTCGGAATTCGACGGGTAGGCCGGTGTGTCATGCACAGTATCGTAGCCACCGCCGATAATTAGAACGGCTTTTTGCGGGCTGGTGACTTGGCCACTGTTAACGTCGACCTTTGCGACCGTAGGTGGCGACCAGGACTGACCCGAGTCTGGCAGTTTCTTGATCCATTTAACTTCGGGACGCTTCGGATCGGTGACATCAAGCATGTAATAATTGTCACCGCCACGCCGCATGCCAAATACCAGATAGACGAAGTCGGTACCCGGCTCGATAATGCCGTTTCTGTCAAGATCGGCGACGATAGGAACGATGTCGCCGTCGAGCCCGTAGTCTTTGTAATCAACGTTTTCATTGAAATACAGCTCACGCAAACGTGGCAGCAATTCACGTGGAATAAACGCCCAAAGCTCTTTGCCCGAATTGGCATCCAGTGCGTGCAGATAACCGTCGTTGGTCGCTGTAAACAAGACTATGTCGTCGTCGCCGCCATCATCAGCATAAACAACAGTTGCTGGTTTCGCGTGCAGAGTGTCACCCATCATATTGCGCGTGGTCGTCAAGGGATCATTATCGTGATCCTGCACATCAGCACCGCGCGCCCAGTCGATCAGGTCATCAATACTGGGTTCGCCGACGGCCCCGGTTAGACCCAGAATTCCGTCACTGAATGCGCTGACGTTAGCGGTGGAAAACGCATTGTCCGCGAGCAGCAAGCTACCCGAAACGTTGTTCGTATAGACTTTGCGAATCGCCGGGTCCGGCAAGTGGCTGGCAACGCCACCTGTATGTACATCGGCGCCATCGGGTTGTGGCTCATCATTCCAGAAGTTACTTGCATTGTCGCTGAAGTAACCGGTATCCGGGTCTACCGCGTTCTGGTCATTCTCGTCGCGTACTTCGCCGTCGCGAAGCGCGTATTTTTTCATGTTGCCAGGCCAGTGCAGTTCATCGGTTGCACGGAAGACCGACACATAAAGATCATTCAGATGCTGAGTTCGATTGAACGCATTGACCGCGACAGCCGGTGCAGTGAATGAAACATCACGGTCGAAGATGTTGGTGACAATATCAGTGAGCGCCGTCGTGAGCGATTGCACATCGGAGGCCAAATAGTATTCGCCACCTGAGCGTTCGGCCGTAGACTTAAGTAACGGCAGGTCGACGCTAAAGCCGATTGTATAGGTCGTAACATATTGCTGGCCCGGTAGAGACGGATTGATATCTGTCTTTGACAAATATTCGGCAATATCATCAAGACATGCGCCGTTGACGTTACCGCCGTCACAATTGCTGCGCCCTGTTGCCGCTGTGTAACCGGGCAATGTCGGGGTCTTGTAATATGCGCCCGTATCTTTGGTGGGAGCACCGTCGGTCAACAGCACGACGTAATTCTTGGAGCAAGCGTATTCGGCCGGTTGCTTGTAGATCATCGGGCTGCTTGAGATCAATGCGTCCGAGTCAGTCGACGTCAAACCACCGTAGTCTCCTTGCATGCCGCGCCAATACAGCGCTGACTCGTACAGAGTCTCGGATAATGGCGTCCAACCGCTGGCCGGAATATTGTCGACGACGGTATTGGCCTCAGTGCGGTTATCGTCAAGGTCCTTAAGGCCGTGTATGACGGGTCCACCTTCGCTGTGGTGAAAGCGCATGAAGCCCACGTTTACGTTGTTGACCGATCCAAGAACGTTTTTGGTTACTGCTTTAACAATGTCAGTACGGCGCATGCTCGAACCTGGCGGGTTGTAGTACCAGTTCAGGTAATTGCTGTCGTACACAGTGACGATCTTGTGCGTCGGGCTGCTGCCCCAGTTTACTTCGCGGCCTGGATTCGACGAATAGCGCGCCTTATTCGAACCTTTGCGTACGTACACATTTGGCGTGGGATTCGCATTGTCGCCATGAACTCCGGAGTCCGCCTTACAGTCAACCGTGCTGTTTTGCAGCGACTTGTTGGGTTCACGCCATTTCCAGCGATTGTTGTACTTGAAATACATCGCCATTGTGTCCGTATAAGAACCGGACGCCGTAATTTGCGTGACGCCCTGAGCACAATAGAAAACCGACTTATTGAACTTGTACTGACTTCCACAGTTCGGAATCGACGAGGTTGACGTCCAATAGTACTTGTTACTGTCGCAAGGCCCCGAATAGGTCTGCGTTCCGTCGTACGGTTCCTGGCTCTGCTCGACGGTCGTCATACTGCCCGACGAGTCGATAATGAACAGGATGTTCGGTTTTGCGGCATCGCTGGCAGCCGGCGTCGACAATAAAAGTTCGACGTCGTCGGCCCATACGGGGGTCGCAACTGTAAGTGTAAGCAGCATTCCAGCTATTGCCCAAGCGGAGTGCTTTCGGCACATATCCATGTGTCGTGTCCTCTCTATAGTCAGTCCGTGACCTATCGCTCAATCAGTCACAATTCAGTAGGTATTACCTCGCCAGATTGATGTTCGTTACTGTGCCAAGTTTCGTGTCTACGCTAACCAACGCGTAGCTGTCTTTCAGGTTTTTGATTTCCGCATAGACTTGCCGGAAGTCGTCGAACTTCACCGTTTTTCCCTCAACGCTGAAGCTCGTCGTTTCAGTCAGCCTGGCCCGCTCATATTCCTCGTCACACTCATCCGAACAGGCACGATAGGTCATCATGCCGTTCGTCGTTGCGGGAAGAATGATATTCGCAGGCGATGTTTCCACCGCATTGACCAGGGTTACGATCTCGAACTCTGCGAGTGCGGGTGCGCAACAGGCCAGTACGATGATGCACAATGATTTCCGTATCTGCATAACTTTGCTCCGAATGCCCATGCGCTTATTCAATGCCGTCCTGTGTCCACAATGTACGAACCGGGAACGGATCGAAACCTGGATCGAAACACTCGACACCGACACAGCCTAATGGCGGCTGGTTACAGTCGTCGCCGGTGCAATTGTCATCGGGTGACGGGAAAATAACCGTCGGCGACGGTGCAATACCACCCTGTTGCAGGGTTGTGCGACGTTCGGCATCCGAAACGAGCGGATTCAATGTGTCAATATTCGGCACAATCGGGTCGCCATTGATGGCACTCATGCGATACAGGAAGTTGGTTCCTCTACCAGCCGAGCAGGTCGCTGCCGCGGCTGAGTCCGGTGTGAACGCAACAAAGAAAATCTCGTCACTAAACGTTAACGACTCCGCCAAGACTTTCTCGTTGGGCGGCAGCGTAAACATCCAGCCCTTGTCATTCTTGGTGATCACGGTCTGTGTCTGGCCGCTAACCTCAACCAAGTCAGCTACCGTAGTGATCGCCTGCGTGTCATAGGTATTCTGATCCACTTGATTGAAGACATTTTCATCACGAATCGAGAAGAATCTATCCGATGCCGACAAATCAAACGGATGTGCGCGATAGCCGGAACCAACGCTTACTGCGACATACTTACGTTGTTGAATGTCGTCGGTCACGAGTGATACGTCAGGTGCGTTGTAGAAGCGACGCGTATCGGCCTGCGTTGGCGTACCAGATAGTCCCTCAGCACCAAGCTGCGCTATTACACCGCCCGCAACCAATGTACTCGGGTCGTTGCGATTCGTAATGTCGAAGCGCCAAATCTGACCGCCCATATCGGTCGCATACATACGGTCGGCGAGGCCGTCGCCGCTAAGATCGATCGTGCGCACCTGGGTCGGAATTGCTCGATCCATCTCGCGCCCGGGTTCGTCCAATCGCAAATCCGCACCGCTGTCCATGCCGGCACGCCAGAGCCGGATACCCGATTCGAGATCCAGAATGTGGATGCCGGCGCCGACCAAGTCGGCGGTCGCAGGATGAGCGGCTGTGTCGTGCACCGTGTCGTAGCCGCCGCCGATAACAACAACGGCTTTGTCAAGGTTTTGCGTGACCGACGCAATTTCCATGCGAGCGACAACTGGCGTGGACCAACTACTGCCGGATTCCGGAAAGTTGGCCGTCCACAAGAGCTCCGGCGCAGTTCTGCTGGTTACGTCGAGCGCGTAATAAGTTTCACCGCCGCGGCGCAAACCAAAGACGATGTATACAAAATCACCGTCGGCTTGCTCAATGATGCCATCGCGATCGACATCCTTGACGACCGGTACCACGTTGCCGTCAATCCCATACTGTTTGTATTTCGTGCCCGGATCGAAGTACAAACGAGTCTGGTTAGCCAGCATTTCTTTCGGGATAAATGACCAGAGTTCGCGGCCGTTGGAACCGTCAATGGCGTGCAGGAAGCCATCGTTGGTTGCTGTATACACAACCGTTTCAGGCGCTGCAGGAGTGCCACCATAAACTACGGCGGCTGGTTGTGAGTGCAACGGATCGCCCATCGCTTTGCGCACCGTCGTTGCCGGGTTAAAGTCCTCGTCGAGAACATCTTCGCCACGGGCCCAGTCAATTAACACGTCCAGTGTAGGTTCACCCGTTGCGCCCACAAGCCCGAAATCGGCAGCTACAAGCGTTCCGTTACCCGTGTCTATTTGGTTGTTAGCCTGTGTAATGCTGCCAGGATTGTAGTTGCTGTAGATGTTCCGCATTGTCGGAACGGGCAGCTGTTGTGCTGCACCGCCGAGGCGCACGTCATTGCCATCGGCACCGCCAACAGTCCAGATACTGTGTGCGGTGTCGAGGAAGAATCCGGTCATTGGGTCGACCGCAACGGTGTCGTTAACGTCCACAACATTGCGATTCTGGATCCGATATTTCTTCAAGTTACCGGGCCAGTGTGCATGCGCCCTCGCACCAAATGTTGTGATGTAAAGGTCATTCAGATTCTGCGTGCGATTAAAGGTATTCACGGAAACCGCAGGCGCCGAGAACGACAATGTTCGCTCGTTAATGTTGGCGATAATCGAAAGCAAGGTCTTCGTCAGTGTTTCAACATCGTTGGCCACGAATGCCTGGCCGCCGGAATTAATGGCGGTTTCTTCAAGAATGGGAATGTCAGAAGCATCGTCGCCAAAGCCGATCGTATGCGTCGTGACCAGCTGGTCGCCGGCCGTCAGGGGATCAATATCCTGCAGCGACAGGTATTCGGCGACATCGTCCAGACACTGACCACCGCCACCGAGTACCGCACCATCACAACCGGAATAGCCAAGTACGGTTGCAATAGCCGGCAAATTGGCGATCAGTCCCGGCGTGTCAAAGTCCTGTACTGGGACACCGTCAGTGAGTAATACGTTGTAGTTCTTCGCACAAACATCCCATCCTGGTTGTTCGTAAACCATTGGTGCTGTGGTTGCCAGAGCATCCGGATCGGTTAAATTGGTGAACGCCGTCGTGCCGAAGTGCGCAGGCATGCCGCGCCAGAACAGTGCTGACTCATACATAACCTCGGAAAGCGGCGTGTTGCCGCCAGCCGGCAGCGCCTCGACTGCATCGAGTACATCCTGTCGGTTCGTATCCAGGTCGGTAATGTCAAGAATCACCGGACCGCCATCATTGCCGTCGAAACGCATCAGGCCGACATTGAGGTTGTTGACCGAGCTAAGAACCTGCTTCGTCACTGCTTTCATGATGACGGTGCGCGACAACGGCACAGTGTTGGGAGAGGCCTTCCAGTTCAGATAATTGCCGTCGTAGAACGTGTACCCGATGTTGCGCGGCGCGCTTCCCCAGGACACCTCGTTCATCGGAAATTCCGTCCACGGATTAGACAGCCCCGTGCCGTTGCTGGCATAGACATCTGTTCCGTTGCTGCCATCACCATGCACGCCTGAGTCAGCCTGGCATTCAACGGGCTCAGTGTTAAAGCCCGGCAATAAAGTTGTCCAACTGGCCGCTGCACCTGTCGTACCGGTCTTTCCGCCAGGACGGTACTGCACCATCGTGTTGGTGAAGCTACCGATGCCAGCGATCTGATTGCTCGCATAGTCACATTGAAACGCCGATTTCTCGACATAGGACGTGTTGGCAGCGTCGCAAACCGGTGTCACGTCAAACTCGGTCCAGTAAACCCGATCGATATCGCAGTCGCCGCCATAGTCATCATCACTGTCGTATGGATCGGTCGTATTCTGAATCGTCGTCATGGAGCCGGACGTATCCAGAATGAACATGACGTTCGGTTTAGGATTCTGTGTGGGATCCGGGTTAATCAATAGCAATTCCGTGTCGTCAGCTATTGCCGGTGCTCCTGTTAGCAATGCAAAACAGAAGCTGACACTCATCCATGTAATTTTTCGCGTATAGATCTTCATGATCCTGGCCTCAATCTAAAGTTGGCAATTATTTCGTGACACTGATCGAAACAACAGTGTTCGATTCGAGATGACGGAGTACGGTTACGAACGTATTGTCGCGATCACGTACTTGTGAAACGGCTGTCCGGAATTTTTCCAGGCGAACTCGTTTACCGTCGAATGAATAGCTGGTCGCATTCGTGACGCGCGTGCGAAGTCGTTCGCAGTCGTCACATTCCTTGAATGCAATGCTGGCATTATTCGTTGTGGGGGCCGTGAACTGACTCAATGTAAGTTCATGCGCCTGAGAAACGACGTCTCCTTGCGCGCTGGCCGCAAAGCCAACACAAATCAAAGTGATCGTTACTAATTTCTTAATGTTCATGAGTTTCACCATATTTCCCTGGGTTGTCTCTCAGTTGTTTAAAGCGTCTGCGCGGGTGGGCCGACGATATAAAATGCCTGTGTATGAATTGCGCCCGCATCACGGTCTGTAGTGCCGCCCGAGTCGCGCAGCGACTCTGCAGTCGCGGTGCCGACAAAGTGGTAAGCGGCTACGCCACCCGTACCCAAGCTAAACGCTTTATCAGGAACGATAGAGGTGTCTTCATATTGAAGCTGAGAGACAACTGAATCGTGCGAGTTGATTATCTTCGTGACCGCAGCCGAACCGCCTGTCGGAAACGAACCTGCACTCATCATGGTTTCCAGACCGGTTTCGGCCGCCTGGAAAGCGTATTCGTAGTTTTGGTCGTTCCGCGCCATCGCAAGTTCGGTGGTCGCTGTGTTCATGCCGGAGATCGCAAGAACCGTAATTACGACGAGCAGGACCAGGCCGACGATAAGCGCCGCGCCTTGCTGTTTGTTATGTAGTGGAATGGTTTTCATTGCATTACTCTCAATTAGGTTCTGGCGTTACGTAACAGAATGGTTTTCGAAATCTGCATGCGGCGAAAATTGTCGTTGTACGTACCCATGTCGACATCACCCGGTTCGTAGTCAGTCGGGTCCACGATGCCGTTTTCGGGTGTTACACCGCGTACCAGCAGCCAGACACGTGCTGTGATTACTCGCGCGCTGGGAATAAAGTTAACGGCATCATTGGGGTCATAGACGCCCTCACCAGGATTGACGTAGCGGTCAACCGTGTTGTCGCCGTCAACGTCAACACCTAGCTGGATCTGAATGTTCTCGACGCCTGGTGCCACTTCCTCGTCAACGATAGTTGGTGCGCCACCGACGCTCGTAAGCCGCTTGCGTCGCAATGTCGGCACACCCGGAATTAAGGCTGAGTCGGTTGCGACGTAGTAGGAACTGACGAGCAAGTTGTGTGTCGTTGATACCGGTTGTCCGGTGTCCGGGTTGATCGCCGTGCTGAAATTCGGCGGCGGTGCGATGGCACTGAAAATTTCACCCTGAATGCGGGTTGTTTGAATCTGCAGCCGCGTGTCATCGACGACGACGGGCGCAACGGTTGCACGGCGCACCGTAATAATGTCGGTATTCGGCTGATGTGCCGGTTGTGGCAGGCATGGCAGCGTGTACTGATTGTTTTCGCCATCGACCGACAAGGCGACATCCAGTGCCCAGCCATCGCCGCAAACATTGGGTTCCGGCAACGAATTAGGGTTCTTGTCGCCGAGTAACGACCGACCTTCGATCGAGAGCGCGCGACTACTGCGGCCCCAGTTACTGGCCATGCGCATGTCATTCTCGATCGTATCCATGGCGAACTGCGCTGTTTCCTGCACACGCGCGATCGATTCGTTGATCACGAATGACTGACGGCTCTGGTTATAGATCTGCACAGCGCCGATCATCAGAAATGAGCCGATCGCCAGTGCAACCAGGAGTTCAACCATGGTCAAACCGGTTTGATTGCGTACGAATTTTTGAGTTGATTGCATCATTTAGTTTGCCTCAGTTGGGCATTACTGGAACTACGATCTCGTAGGACGGCGGCGTAACTGCACCGGGCTCATCCCAACCCACGGTAATCGTATAAATGGGTGGAACGCCGCTGTCGTCGAAGACAATCGTGACGGTGCCTGTCGGCAAAGTGTCAACGGCCTGTTCCTGCCACAGCATGATGTCATGTCCGGCCATGCCTACTTCGTCGCAACTCACGACACCTGACACGCAATTGCCATTCAGCGGTGGGCCTTCATACGCTATGCCAGCACGAGGATTCGCACGAATGCGATCAGCAACATCGCCAGCCAGTGTTACAGCATGGTGTCGCAACATCGATGTGCGACCTGCCTGCATGCTCTGCACGTACAAACCGGCAATTCCGAGCATACCGACCGACATGATGACCAGCGCAATCAACACCTCAACGAGTGAGAAACCTCGCAGTTTTTGCGGTGCGCGATTCCGGTGGTCGCGTTTTGTGTGGGCAAGTAACATCAAATGTATTCCTTATATATAGAGCAGGGCGCCTATGGGCAGACTTTGCCCATGTTGGTGAGCGCGGCGTCTACCAGCGTGTAGTCGCGCAACACGGTCGCGCGGCCAAGTGGCGTCGCAACGAACAGGCGTCCAAAAGAGAAGTCTTTGGTGGCTTCGGCAACGCCGCGGTCGTCACAAACAATGATCTGTGAAATCGCGGGTTGTCCGCCGACGGCGCCACGACCGAGACCGGTCGATGCATAGCTGAAGAAAGTTGCATCGTTGGCCACGCGCAGATTGACACCATCGGCGATAGCCGGGTGTGCGCGGAGAATATTCTCACCTGCACCGCCTCGCGATATATCGCCGTTATTGTCGATGAACACGATAAAGCCTTCTTCCCAGGTTCCCTGGCAGTCGGCCAGGACAGGATCCATCGAGTTATCGCTGGCGCATATCGTGATGTTGGTCTTGCCACGCGCTGCTTCACTACGTGCCACCTGAAAAGCGGCGTGCAGATCGTTGGCCGAGGTCGTTATTCGGCTGTTCGCTGTGAACGCTGTCATATTCGGAATGCCGAGCGTCAACACAACGCCGACGATCAACACCGTGATCAGCAATTCGTAGAGCGTAAAGCCTGTCTGGGTTCGTTTTTTCATGCAGGCAATATACTGTGCCGGGTTCAGGGGTTCCCAAGCAGCTGACGAACGGCTAAATCGGACCGATAAGCGGTCGATATTGTGGGTATCGACTTAACTTAATCCGCACACTGGTAGTTATTGCCGCGACGATCCTCGATTGCGACCCGGGGTCGACCCGTGTAGCTGACGACCAACGCCCTGGGCCTGACTCGTCCTGCCTTGTCGCAGACGACGATTGTGCCGTTGGTGGCTCGCTTCTGTGTAGCTCTGAGTGTAAATCCACGCCGGTTTGCGGTGATTCTGACCCTGGAGCCGGTGCGGTGAATTTGCAGGATTGGTTCGTTCGGATCGAGGGCCGGTGGCTCGTCGCGGTCTATGTTATTAAACATAATCCAGCCGTCGGACCAATCCAGTGCAGCCGTGCAGGTGCGTCCATCGATACTCGGGCAAATGGACACGACGCTGCGACGCATGATCGATTCTTTGCGCGCGACATGCACGGCATGGAAAAGAGCGTTAACTTCCGTGCGCAATCGAGCGCTGGCAGTGATCTTGGCGAAACTGGGCATGCCGAGTCCGACCAGGATCGCGATCAACGTCAGTGTGACCAAAAGTTCATATAAGGAAAATCCTTTTCGTTGTTGGCGCATTGTCTAGACTCAGACTAAAATAGTGAATCTAGGCCTATAGGTAAGCGATTACACGGGCAATTTGTGGGCTATACTCCCGCAATCTTAAATTTAGAGGTTGGTAAAATGTCTCAATCGGGCGCGCGCTCAGTATTCGATAAATTCGGCATCTTGCCGACGCCACAACGACTCGAAATCGCCAACATTTTGTTGGAAAAGCCACAGCATCTATCGGCCGATCAGATCATAGATCGGTTGCGAACTGAGGGCAGTGCGGTCTCAAAAGCGACGGTGTACAACACGCTCAATCTGTTCAGTGAGCATGGCCTCGTCAAAGAGGTCATGGTTGACCCGATTCGCAAGTTTTATGACTCGACGACGCACCCACACCACCACTTCTACAACGTAGATACTGGCCAGCTTTCGGATATTGCGGACTCAGAGGTCGGTTTCGCGACATTGCCGGATTTGCCGGATGGCACTAAGCGAGAAAGCGTTGAGGTCCTGATCAAGGTTCGCGATAGCTCCTGACCGAATCAATTTATGCCGAATAGCCCTTTTCGGCAGCGGTTGCCGAGGCTATACTTCGCGCCCAGCCGGATTAGCTCAGGTGGTAGAGCGGTACATTCGTAATGTATAGGTCGGGTGTTCGAGTCACCCATCCGGCACCATTTTCTCTAGTTTTTTCGTAAATGAAAGTCGAAGTTCGGTCGTTCTGATCCGTAGCGATTGTTGATCCACAGGATCAGCATGCCTTCGACCCAGTGCGCATGTTCGACCGGTCCGACATCGATCGCCTCTAGACCCATGCCTTCAACGAGCTCTGCAACTCGGGCTTTTGCCGCATCGCTATTGCCTGCCAGAGGAATTGAAATCGGGCCCCCGGAAGTTGCCGGTTCGACCATTTGTTGCCAGTTGAGTGTGTTAAAAGCTTTGACTACATATGCGCCTGGAGCAGCTGCCTGGATGATTTCAGCGTTCGATGTTTCGACGGCGAATGACAATCCGCCTTCGCCGCGCGCGAGCGGATTCGTTGGATCGATGACGATCTTGCCGCTCAGGTCACCCAATCCGTTGGTAATTTCTTCGACCATCAAACCGGGGACGGCGAGGACGACGATATCGGCGCCGACGACGGCTTCGGCAGACGTCGTCGCCGATGCACCATCACCTGTGCGAGTTACAAGTTCTGTTACTTTGTCGCTAAACGGGTCGCGCGAACCGTAGACGATGGCATTGCCCTGAGCCGCGAATTCGGGCCCGAGCGCGGCACCGACATTGCCCGTACCGATGACGGCGATCGTATCGCCGAATGCGGCGCCGCTGAAGAAAAGAACTAGCCCAAATAACAGTCGAATATGCATACGTCGATCCTCGGATAGCCTGGTTCAAGCCCTTGATGGTACGCCGATTTTCGGGCCAAAGCTGATACCATACGGCCTGATCGCGGAGGGGGCCAACATGCTCAAAGTAGAAGACCTCGTTAAGCAATACGGGGACTTTACAGCTGTCGACGGCGTCAGCTTTGACGCTGCCAAAGGGACGGTGTTTGGTCTGCTTGGGCCGAATGGTGCCGGCAAGTCCAGCACGATCAATTGCATTTCCGGCTTGCTCACGCCGACGTCTGGCCACATAACGGTGGCCGGGTACGACGCCGTCAAAGAGGGAAAGGCAGCTCGGCAATCGCTCGGCGTCGTGCCACAGGACATCGCTGTTTACGAAGACCTGCCCGCAATCGAGAATCTGCGTTATTGGGGCGAGGCTTACGGTCTTCGCGGTACGGCGCTTGAAAGCCGCGTCGCGGAAGTGCTCACACACATCGGATTGGGTGATCGGGCCAAGGACTTGCCGAAAACTTTTTCGGGCGGCATGAAACGTCGCCTGAATTTCGGCTGCGGTATTGTTCACAGACCGTCGGTCCTGTTACTTGACGAGCCTACGGTCGGTGTTGATCCGCAGTCGCGCCAGCGCCTGTTCGAGATGGTTGAAGCCGAACGTGACAACGGCGCCTGCGTCGTTTATACGACGCATTACATGGAAGAAGCGGAGCGTCTCTGCGATTCCTTGGCGATCATAGATCACGGCAAACTGATCGCTCAAGGCACAGTGCGGGAACTGCGCGCGCAACTCGGTGCGAGAGACGCATTACAACTCAGCGGACATTTCCCGCAGCAAACGACCAAGAGCGCGATTGAGTCGCTGACCGGACACGGGGTACAGGATCTCGAGATTATCAGCCAGGATGAAGACAATCTGATGCTGACGCTGACCGACGCGTCGCAAAATTTGCCGGCGGTCTTCAAAGCGGTGGCGGATGCCGGCGGCAACGTAACCGAGACGAATCTGCGTAGCCCGAATCTCGAAACTTTGTTCTTGCTGCTCACCGGCAAGGATCTGCGTGAGTAAGTCATGAAATTCGTGTTGTCATCGATGCGTAAAGACCTCGCTCGATGGTGGCAGGATCGCACAGCAATATTGATTTGGCTGGGCATCCCCTTTCTTGTTGGCGGCATGATCACGACATTGATGGATGGTGGTGATGGCGCCAAACCACACGGAGTCCTGCTGCTCGTCGACCAGGACGATTCGTTTCTTAGTGGTTTGGTCGCTGGCGCCTATACATCGGGTGAGCTTGGCGAGCTGATTAGTGTTGAAAAAGTCTCGTTAGCGGAAGGCAATGAACGCATCAACGCGGGCGAAGGCAGTGGACTGCTGATCATTCCGGAAGGATTCGGCGACGCGTTTCTTAATGAGGTGCCCGTCACGCTGACGCTTAAAACAAATCCGTCGCAGACCATTCTTCCTGGGATCATCACGGATGTCACTGAGATCCTGCTCGATGCGGGCTTTTATACGCAGCGATTGTTTGGCGCAGAGATTAAGGAAATCACGAGCGACGATGGCGGCGGCGATAACGTTGCCGTGGCTGTTATGGCAACGCGCATCGATAATAAGGTGGATACCATTGCACCGCACCTGTTTCCACCCGCCATCGACCTTGAAATTGTGCCACCGCCACCGTCTGAACCCAGATTGCCGTTGGCGTTAATGTTTTTGCCGGGCATTATCATGATGGCGATCCTGTTCGCAGCCAATAGTCTTGCGGCGGACTACTGGGTTGAACGGCAAAACGGTACGCTGCGACGTTTGGTGTTCGCGCCGGGCCGACTCACAGCGTTTGTCACTGGCAAGGCTCTGGCTGTTGGCATTGTCATCGGCGCCATCGTCTTGATAACTATGACGATAGGATTTCTCTATCACGACATCGCCTGGGCCGAATTCCCACCGTCATTGATTTGGTTGACGGTTTCGGGTGTCGGCATATTTGCCTGGTTCGGGGCCCTGCAGATGCTGTTTGCCACGCAAAGAACAGCAAACCTGCTGACGTCCATTTTGTTATTCCCATTACTCATGGCCGGCGGCAGTTTCTTTCCGCTCGCTGTACTGCCCGATTGGATAGCGGCGATCGGTCGTCTCTCTCCGAACGGATTTGTGGTCGACCGCATGGCCTCAGAATTGGTGACACCTGGCCCGTGGTCAATTGACTTCAACAGCTGGCTGATCGTCCTGGCCATGACCGCTTCCGGACTCGCGATTTGCGCCTGGCGTTTGCGATCCGGGTTTGCGAGGAGCTGAGAATGATGCGCGGCATACGCTTCATCGTCTGGCACGACGTACGCTATCAGCTGCGGCAGGGGTCGACGCTCGTGTGGCTGCTTGTGATGCCGCCCATATTCTTTTACTTCATCGGGACTGTTACCGGCGGTTTTTCTGGTGGCCTAACGGGCGGAACAGCGACGCCTTTGGTCGTCGAAGCCGAAGCGCCTGGATTTCTTAAAGACCAGATCGACATGCATTTGCGCAGCAACGACTATGAGCCGGAATGGCGAGAACACGCTGCGGAAATTACGGAAGAAAATCCTGCGCCAATACGGGTTCTGAAGTTTGCACCAGACCTAACGACCCAAGTTATCGCCGGCGAGGCAATTACCGCGAGCTACGACACTCGCGCATCGTCTTTATCAAGAGATTTTGAGGCGATTCGTATTCAGCGCAGTTTGTACACGACCTTGGGCGACATCGCCGTGGTCAATGCTAATGCGGATATTTCAGCTGACAGCTTGCAGGCGCTGAACGCAATGCCACGAATCTGGCGACTGGACGTGGCAGCTGCCGGCAAGCGACAACGTATTCCCAGCGGTTTCGAGCAATCGATTCCCGGCATTCTTGTCATGTTCACCTTGCTCGTGTTGCTAACCAGCGGTGGCACGATGCTGGTCGTTGAGCGGACACAAGGTCTGTTGCGACGATTAGCGTCGGCACCGATGACGCGTGGTGACGTTGTCGCAGGAAAATGGGGCGGTCGCATGGTGCTTGCGGCAATTCAAATCATAGTCGCGCTGACGTTCGGTACATTCTTGTTCAGCATGGACTGGGGTCCGAACCTCGCAATGGTCATGTTGGTGCTTGCGGCCTGGGCGGCGTTTTGCGCCTCGGCTGGCTTGTTGCTGGGCAGCGTCGCCAAGACTGAAGGGCAGGCGGCCGGGATAGGTGTATTGGCAACGAACCTGTTAGCCGCACTAGGTGGTTGCTGGTGGCCCATAGAAATTACGCCGGACTGGATGCAGTTTGTGCAGAAACTCCTGCCGACCGGCTGGACAATGGATGCATTGCACAAGTTGATCAGTTTTCAGGCGGACGCTGTCTCGGCATTGCCACACGTTGCTGCACTCTTAAGTGCTGCGTTGCTGGTCGCGGTCCTTGCGGTCAAGCAGTTCAAGTACGAGTAGCGAAGATTGCACTCTATATTTAGTGAGGTTAAAGCGCTCGGAATGCCGCTTGGCGATTATGCGATATTCGGTAGTGGACCGATGTTGGTTCGCAACATCATCGAGTCAAGCAATGACATTGACATCATAAGTCGTGGCGCAGCTTGGCAGCATGCGCAAGCGATCGGTGAACTCGTGTATCTCGAGAACTATGATGTCCATGTAGTTTCTATAGATGATGGATTGATCACGATCGGCACCAGTTGGGGAATCGGCGAATTCGATATCGACGAATTGATCGATACTGCAGAAATCATTCGCGATTTGCCGTTCGTCCGATTGCAGTACGTTGTCGATTACAAGCGTATTGCCAATCGGCCCAAAGATCTTGAGCACCTCGAGCTACTGGGTGATGTCGATCATCTCAATGAGATCAACAAGGTGTCATAGGGGCTCCGCGCGTAGCAGCTCGCGCATCATTTCTTCAGCGAACACCGGCGTCGTCTGATGAATCAATTCCCGGTCAGCTTCGTCGCCGAGTTCATAGGTGTAGGCCGGAATACCGTAGTGGCGATAGAAGAAACCCTTGGTATTCGGATTCTCTTGACTGGGCCGTGGGTCGTGTTTGAAATCGAATTCCGGAAGCCGCTCTCTGGTCGCCGCAAACCAGTTGACAGCAAAATTGGGCGGGTCAGTGACTTCTTCGGCTGTTTGCGTATAAAACATCAAGGTCTTGGTGAATTTAGTCGCGTGAAAATCGAGCATCAGGCGTGGGTTCATTTCGAGTTCCTCCATGGCGCTGAGCAAACCAGCGATGGCGCGAGTCTCAGGCTGTTTGAAGGATCCCCAGTCGCGGTTCAGGTCGGTTCGTCCTGAATTGTGTCGCGAATGGCCGTTGGCGACGCCGTCAGGATTCACGAGCGGCAGGATCAACAATGTAAAGCGTTCTCGAAATTGCCGTGCGAGTTCAGAATCCGAAATAACGACATCAACGAAGTCTCGCATAGCGATGGCACCGGGTATTTCGGTCGGGTGTTGTCGGCCGATCAAAATAATTGCTTCTTTTTTATTGCCTGTCTTAGCGATATCGATGGAGCGACCTTCGACGCTTTCACCGATCGACGCGACTGTCAGCTCTGCGTGCGCATTCAGTTCGGCCAGCCACTCTGCATACCACTCGGTGGCCAACAACTCCTGCGCGGAGATCCATAATGGCCGCTCGTTCGGCGAAACCGTTAGATACATGTCCTTGCCGGAAGATTCGACGGTGCTTTCCGGCGCGCGTGTCCAGGTAACGCCGTCCGTACTGAGTTTTGGCCAGAAGCGCGGATAAGATTTGGGAAAACGAAGGCGAATGTCGAGTTGTTGTGAGGCGCTCGAATTGACGCGAAAAGAGAACCAGGAAAACGCATCATCGACCTTGAAATCTTCGGGGCGAAACGTCAACTCTACCGAATTCGGCGATTTGAATTTGCACTTGTCGAGATCGCCGCTGGCAAAATCTGCATCAATTCGAAATCGGTCGTTTTCGCAAACCGGCGTTTGTTCCCGCTCCGCTGCAGCCGGCAAAGCAAATACAAGAACTAGCAGTAGAGATCGCATGGTCATGATTCTACATTAACGAGATTCAGCTTTTGCGTCCGGCGTTTAGGATGATGCGCCGTGCAGCCACACCGGCAATGGAAATGGCGGCACCGAATAGAACTGCAATTAGTAATTCGCCGCTCCATACAACGAAAGTACTTGTCTCGGAAAGCAAGCCCTTGGCGAGCTGGTGCGGTCTTGCGTAGACAATGATCAATCCGATCGAGAGCAGGGCACCCCAAACGATCATGATATTCGGCCACATGAGTGTGCGTCGATTCGCCGCTGCATCGGAAAGTTCCGGTGGCGCGACATGCAATGCGTCGCGGTACTCGGCTTCCTTGGCAGTTACTTGAGTTCTGCGCGATATGATTATTACCGTCAGCAAACTGACGACGAAGCCTAGCAGAATCGGGTTCATGTACGAGGGGAGGGTGATTAAATTGAGCGTCGTCATCGATTTTGGTCCGATGAAGGCCACGAATCCCGCGACCATGCCCCAAAAGGCAGCCGGTTCACTGATGCGCTTGCTCCATACACTCATGAACGCGACCGGGCCCCATACAGATGCGAACATTGGGCCAACGAAATTCGTAATCCAGTAAACATCCGGCGGCACGAACATCGCTAGTACCAGAGTGACGATTCCGACAGCAAGAATGGTATAGCGACTGATACGCAATCGTGTCGCGTCACTTGCTGTAGATTCATCTATTACATCATTGCTGATTGCAAAGCCAACCAGCGTGAGAAAGGTCGATGCGGAGGAGAGTCCGGCCGCCACGATGCCAGCCAGCAACAGCGCGCCGACAAGGGTTGGCATCACATTGAGTGCGGCCCAAATCATCGCGTTATTCGATGGTTCAACGTCCGGGTTGAGTATGGCGATCACAGGTCCGGAAATGTAGATAAGAGTCCATAGCAACGACAGCACGCAGACTGCAATACACGCAGATCGAATGACCACATGTTCATCTCTGGCCATCAGGTAGCGACTGGATTGCCAGGGGCTGATAGCAACGACGAGCGCCCAGGAAAAACCGATAATTGTCGCCCAGATCCACATGTCTTTAGGCGTTTGCCAAAGAGCACCATCGCCCATAAAGCCGCTCGCGCTAATGATGCCCGGTCGTGGTTCGAAATTGCTCAGTATGCGGACACTTTCGAACCAGCCACCCGCCGCATCAGCAATATATGACAGCGCGAGTACGCCAATCGTCGCGAACAGGACGAACATCAGCGTGTCAGTGATGACGACACCGCGTGAACCCGAGTAGATCGTAAATGCCGTGTAGCCGAGCCACACGGCGATCAGCGCGGGCAGGTAGGAGATATCGGTGATCCAGGTAATCACCATCGCCGCGCCCTGGGTCACCGTCATTAGATATCCACCGACGCCGATGACAACCGTCAGGGCTGCGAAAATACGGACCCGCCGACTATTGAAGCGCAGTCCGAAGTACTCGGCGACGGTCGACGTTCCGGCACGTCGAATGTAACGACCAAATAGCATCGCGCCGAGTACGTAGCCAGCAACAGTGACCGGCACTGACAGAATCAGTGCAGCGGCGTAGCCATCGTAGGTCATGCCTACGTCGCCGAGAAAGGAGTTGGTGCCGACGACGCTGGCGACCAAAGTACCGAGAATCAGAAAGGTCGGCGCTTGTCGGCCCGCAACGAAATAGTCATCCAGATGTTTTACTTTGCGACCGGCATAATTGCCGATCGCAACGTAGACAATCACGCTGATGATGATGGCAGTTGTATAAGCGTCCATTCGGTTCGCCGACTACCCGAGCATCGGTTTTGCGACCAACCAAAGCATGTACAGTGCGGCTGCTGCCGACATCAATGCGGTGCCGCCCGCGCCAATGGCACGGCCCGGGTGGGCCATGTTGTCGTGCCTGAGACCGATCGCGTGAGCATACCTTGCGATAATCAGAATCACGCCGAACACGTGTAAGAAGGTCGAGTTGCCGCCATTTATTTCCAGCAGGCCCATCAGAATGATGGCCATCGGCACGTACTCCAGAAAGTTCTGATGTACGCGAACGCGTTGCGCGAGTTCCATATTGGCAGGATCGCCGTACAAGACCGATATACCACTCTTGCCACGAAAGCCGCCCGCTCGTGCACTCAGGGCAAGCGCGAAGATCATCATGATGCTGCCGTACAGGGCTGTTATAGGTAAAGCCATGTCTATTCTCCTCGAATCAGGTATCCCAGTTCAAATCAGGTCCGATGTATTCGCGATGATTGCTGTGACGTTGAAAAACGCGTGCAGAATAATCGCCGGTAACAGGCCTCCTGCCTTACGGGTCAGTATCCCCGCAACGAGACCGAATGCAAATAATAGCGGCAAGGCGACCAGGTTTTCATGCAGACTTGCGAATATCAGAGCCTGCAAAATATTCGCCCATCGGTAGCTGACGTGCTGCGCGAATCCTTGTAGCAGTACGCCGCGGAATACAAATTCCTCAACCAACGGTGTGAGTAACGCAACCAATAGGTAGGTCATCAGCGCACCGTGCTGCTCGTACATTGCAACAATGGTTTGTTCGGTCGTCATTGCCTGTCCTGCACCCCAAATCTCGCTCCACAGGTAGACTGGAATCAGATAGGCGACGCGCAATAGAATAGCGGCGACAAATGCGATGCCGATACAACGCGGTATGCTCCAGTCGCGCGTCCAGAATTGCTGCAGTCGTGAGCGGCCGATCAATAGCGGAATTAGAAACAACGGTACGATGAACGATTCGGCAATCATCAGCCGAACCAGGTCGACCTGGCTCCAGTCGGCGAAACCGTACGAGTCCGGTGTGAATTCAAGCAATAAGACGTCGTACTCATAGATGAACAGCGTCAGCACGGAGCCAAATACGACCGAAAACAACGCATACCATGCGTGGCGCAGGCGCCATTGGCCATTTGATAAACCGGGCGTGTAAGCGCGTGCCTTGCGAGCCAGGCCCCGGTAGTGCACGAGTGCCGGTATGACTAACACGAGCAACGCAATGGCCAGCGTTGCACCGAAGATAGGGAAAATCGCCAGAAGATCCCGAGCCTTCCATGGCAGGCTGGCGTCATGCCCTGCCAGTTCGAATCGTGCGCGCAAGAACGGATCGGTATGAATGCCGAGATCGCGCATCAGATTGTAATTCACGAGCGCAGTGTCGTAGTCACCGATGGCAATCGACACATCAAACTTCGCGCGCGCAAATTGTTCGGGATCCCAAAAGTCGGAGCCAACCTTATTTAGAGCGGCTATTGCCTCATACTTGAGGCCAACGTCGGCGAGTTGAGTTGCCAATTCAACGTATTGATAGCCGTCAACAGTTTCGAAGTCTATGCGCCGATATTGCTCGCGAACCTCGTCCACCGCGCCGAGTTTGCTAAGCAATGCCAGTTTTTGCAGCAGATAGTAGGATTCATCGTGCGGGTCGAGTGGAGAGCTGAGAATCGAAACCGCCTTTTCAGGTTGTCCTGCGCCAATAAAATGTTCGGCCACCGTGATTCGACAATTGGTGCGTCGGTCGAGCTGCAGCGCTTTTAGACAGTGCTCCGCTTTTTCCTCTGGTTCTTCGCCGTAATAGTACTGGCCAGCTATGAACTCGTGCAGTTCGGCATGCTGTGTTCGATTCCATGTCCACAGGTTGCTATCGTGAAGGCGCATCGCTTCGTCTCGAGCTTCTTCGCCGCCAATTTCGGCCAGGTTTGCAAGTTCGACCACAAGCACGCCGGGATAGCGCAGCAGCAGATCCTGGTAGCAATCTGTCGCGTCCTCGTCCGCCCCTTCGACGTAATACTCGGTGGCATAGACATATGCACTTGACACGTGACAGCGTTGAATTTCGAGCATAATGTCGCCCGGATTCGCCGCGATAGCGGCGTCATACTCCGTGATCGCGTCGGCGTATGACTGGTCGACGCGCTGTTCGACCTCGGCATAGGCATCAAACTCCTGCGCGACGACCGGCTCGACAAATGCGAGCATGCTGATCCAGACAATGACTAGTCTCGCCATGCGCGCCCTTCGTTGTACGCATTGAGATGTGCAATGCCGATCTCGAAGTCCTGAGACTTAGCTTCATACCAGGCATTCGCCCGCTCTTGCGTCGCGATTGCGGCGTCAAAGTCACCAGCCTCGGCGTGTGCTGCGGCTAGCGTATCAATCATGAATCCCTGTGGCTCGACGCGACTGAACAATTCCTGCATAAGGCGAACAGCTTCCTGGCCGTCGCGCAGGTCGTCGCTGCTCGCTGTAGCCAGCAACCAGGCATAGTTGTTTACAAGCGTCGGATTACGATCGTCGTTCGCGATCGCAATTTCCTGCAAGCTTTTAGCCAAGTGTTGATTACCTTGCACATTCGACGTCGTCGACAAATAACTTGCAACGATATCCAGCGCCACTGCAAGCTGCTCAGGGTCGATTCGATCGATCCATGCATCGGCATTCGCCCGGCTGTACTCAAATAGAACGCCATCTCGATACATGGCGTATATATATGCCTGGCCGAACGCATAGTCTTGCGCCCTTGTCTCCGAGTCACCGTCGATGCCAAGAACAAATTCTTCATCGCGCATACCGAGCGACTCAAACCATTTGTCCGCTATGGCGGCATCTTCGGCACGACCTGTCTCCCGTAGGTGATTGATCAGAAAAACAGTCGCGGGCTGAAAGCCAAGTTCGGCAGAACGATGGATTAGTTTTAAACCGCGTTCGACATCCTTGGGAAAATGCTGGCCCGAATACAGCATCCATCCATAGTCGCAAAGCGCCGCAGGCAATTCCTGAGCGACGGCAATTTCATAATTTCGTTGTGCCTCGGCCAGATTTCGAGGTACGTCGAAACGCCCGGCAAGGAAAGCGAAACCGAGTTGGTGGGCGGCATCCGTCGCGCCGTGGTCTCGGGACGTTTCGAGTCGCGCTATCGCCTGAGCCGCATCTACTCTCGATGATGCTCGAACCAGCGCAGCAGCATCGTCCTCGATCCGGAGTAATAATTCCCAACCGAGTTCAATGCGTGCATCCATATCGAGCACGTCATCAGCAGGGAGGGCCGGCGATGCAACAAACAGCAGCGCGGCCAGCAGAGGCTTGATCTGCACAGCAGGCCTTTTTCTTATTATTAGCGCTACATTATGCGCGACCCTAGTTGAGCTTGTCTAACTGCTGCTTGATCCACTGGCTGTCTGGCTCCATCTCCAGCGCTGTCTCGTAGTCACGACGTGCAGCATCGATATTCCCTTGCCCGGCCTGAACTTGTGCGCGCAACACATAGCTGTGCGACGAATCGGGAAAATACTCGATATTCAGGTTCACGAAGCCCATTGCTGCGTCTAAATCGTTTTGGCCACCAAGATCTTCGGCAACGCGTATAAGCATTCTTTCGCTGAAGTCGAATGTGTAGCCACCGTAGTAGCGATCGCGCAATTCTCGATACTTGGCAATGGCCTGGTCAAGACCATCATCATGCAATGCGCGGGCCAGGACGTCCTCGATCATCTCGGGTTTGGACTGTCCGCGATGGCAGGTGGCACAAGTGACTGTCACGAGCGGCTCTGCCGAATCGGGAAATGCGCCGGCAAGGTTTGCATTGATCTCCCTGACCATTTTGATCATCTTGCGCGCCTTGGCCTTCTTCTCTTTTTCGTCGAGAGAAAAGTCGTAAGTGCTCAGATCTGCTTCAACCTCGCCGACGTGACATGCAGAGCAGCGATTGCCTGTACCCTGGCTAATGCCACGCATCGTTTGCCGCAATTCGTCACTGCTCGTGTCTTCGGGCAGGACTTTGAGATTCTTCGGATCATCAAAAAGACCGGCCGATACATTGCTCGTGGCCATCAGCAGCCCAGCAAGGATTAGCAATGTTGCTATTGGTGCGAACTTCATGACTATTCTCCCCCAGCATTACGCATGAAGGAGTATGACTGCAGAGCGGCAGTCAAGTTCGACCTGATTAGACCCCCGGACGGAGCTTGCCGTGGTCCAGGATGCTCTGAGCTTCCGCAGCGCGCTGACGCGCTTTCCGCAGAAAGAAAAACCCATAGAAGTATCCGGCTACGCCGCCCGTAACGTGTGCCAAAACGTTGATACCGCCGTGTTCGTCGTAAGTAAACAACTGGTAGATGTCACCACCGACGAACCACAGCGCAAGAATCCATCCGGGCACCGCGATTGAACCGAAAATCACTATGAAAAAGTAGTACACGCGAATCTTGCCGTGTGGCAATAGATAGGCAAACATGCCCATCATTCCAGCAACTACACCGGATAAACCGAGAGTCCAGTGGTGTGCGTCCGCAAGCGTAGATGCGACAGAATCAGTTACGCCAATGACCAAAGAAATTACCAGCACATAGATCGCGAAATTGAGATGGCCGGCGATCGCTTCAACGGTGGTCGCAAATGCAAAGAAGAAGATCAGATTGAAAATGATGTGGCCCCAGTCGGCGTGCGCGAAACTGGCCGACAGCATATGCAGCGGATTCCAAGACGCTGTGTCGTAGGCGAATTTGTAATCGGGGTCTTCGGGCACGTACGTTCGGTACAGGCGCAGCTCGTCATGCAGGATTTGTCGCGTGTAGTCGCGTGAGTCGTCCCGATTGAACCCGGTTAACGGTTTCAGCGCATTGACCAAGGTTTCGATTTCTTCATCAGCTTTACCGGAGCTGTGAATCTGATACATCGCCTGGCCACAATATGGCGTGCCTTTCAGGTCATCAACACGTTTTAGGACGATTTCATCGATCCGGGCGCGGTTGCCGTCACAATATCGTTGGATCGCATGATCGAAGTCATCCCAATCGCTGGACTGTTTCATAAACACAGCGAAACAAATGAGGCAAACCAGCACGGTCAGCACTGGAAACCCGGGCAGCGGAAAGTCGGCTCGAATCGGCAAGATCATGGCCAGATCCTAGCATCGGCGTTATGGGGTTTCCCGGTATTGCGTCATGTTGTAAGTTGTTGCTCATGCATAAAAAAATCATGTTGATGGCGTGTTTCTGGTTCCTATCTGGCTGTGGTCCCGCGGCTGAGGATGAACCTGACATCAGTCGTATCGAGGCGGTGGCAAACGAATACTTGCAAGAGATGCTGCTGCGCTACCCGTCGACCGCGACCTATTACACGCTTCCAGGACATAGTCATGAGAATTTGTATGAAAATTCGCCAGAAGCGTTGAGCTCGTGGCACGCCAGGGAGGACAAGTGGCTGGCTGAGCTGAACGATATTGGCCCGCCGACGGATGTCGGCAGCCGCGACTGGGTGACGTTTGGCATTCTATACGAAGAGCTGGCTGGATCAGTGGGCGCGAGAGTCTGTCGCAGCGAATTATGGGCCGCGAGTACTGCAACCGCCTGGCACACGGATATGCCGTTTGTTTTTGATCTGCAGCCCGTAGGCACGCCGGAAGCACGTGCCGAAGCACTGGAACGCCTTGGTCAAGTTGCCGGGTATATCGATGCCGAGATCAGCAATTTGCGATCAGGACTGGATTTCGGTTTCAGTGCACCGCGTCCAACCGTTGAAAAAGTCCCCGAGGAAATTCGTGAGCTCCTTGCCGACGACAATCCTTTTCTCAACCTCGCAACACGTGACGATGACGAGGAATTCGAAGCGGCGGTACGAGATGTTTTCGAGCAAGAGATCGCACCAGCGATTGAACGCTTCGCGAGTTTCATCGAAGGCGACTATTTGCCCAATGCGCGCGAAGAGCTCGCGCTAACCTATAACCCCGGTGGCGCGGAATGCTATACGGCCTTGGTGCGCGCGTTTACGACGATCGCGCCGTCGCCGGAGGTCATTCACGAGACGGGCCTTGAGCAAGCGGCGATGATTCAGGCGGAAATGCAATCCATTGTCGATTCGCATTACGGTGGTGAGGACATCGAGTCATTCTTGCTTCGACTGAACGTCGATCCGGAGTTCACGTTCAGTAGTTCACAAGAGATTCTTGACCGGGCTCGCACATCTTTGACCGGAATTCGTGAATTGATGCCGCAGCTATTCGGATTATTGCCAAAAGCCGATGTCATTATCAAACCGTACCCGGCATACCGTGGCAGCGGTACCGGGGAATACTGGTCGTCGTCGGAAGATGCGTCGCGGCCCGGAATTTTTTACATACCAACAGCGTCTCCGGAAAAGCGTTCTAAAACCGGGCAACAGTCCTTCCTGTATCACGAGACGTTGCCTGGGCATCATTTGCAAGGCGCAATTGCTCTTGAGCTCGGTGATCGCGTACACCCGATTGCGCGCTATCTCTGGAACTCGGGCTACGGCGAAGGCTGGGCGCTGTATTCGGAACGACTCATGGACGAGCTTGATCAGTATTCGACACCGCTCGATCGACTAGGCATGTTGTCCGATCAAGGCGCGCGCGCGGCGCGACTGGTCATCGATACGGGCCTGCACACCAAGGGTTGGACCCGCCAGCAGTCTGTCGACTACATGCTTGCCTATACAGCCTGGCCACCCATTGATATCGAGTCGGAGATCGATCGTTACATCGCGTGGCCGGGGCAGGCCAACGCCTACATGTTGGGTATGCTAAAGATAATGGAAATGCGCTCGCTGGCCGAAGATGCATTCGGTGACGAGTTCGATGTCCGGGAATTTCATGATCGTGTTCTTGAAAACGGCAGTATTACCTTGCCCATGCTGGAAGAAACTGTTGTGGCATGGATACAGAATCATCTTGATCAACATCAATAAAGAGAACGTCATGCAAAATTCAAAATCATTGCTAATTTCAATCGCGCTGGCAGGGATCGTGGCCTGTGAGTCGACGCCGGTACAAATTACGCCGCCGGTGCAGATTGCGCCGCCGGATCCTCGAGTTGTTGCGATTCATGAGCAATCGGTATTTGCAGACATGCACGCGCATCCGAGTCGATTTCACCGCGAGAATGTGGAGACGATTTTGCCGGAAGAGATTGAGGTTTACCGGCGAAGCAATATAGATATCGTCGTTGCGAACATCAGTACGGACATGGCCTATGACGGTCGGTACACGAATCGCGATGGTACGTACATTGATGGTGGCGAATACAAGCCGGCGCCAGGCGAAGCGTACGCGTTGTCGGCCGATCGGCTTGCGCGGCTCGGCAAGACCATTGAACTCGGCTACGCGGTGCATGCCAATACGCCAGGATCCGTGCTCGAAGCCCGGCAGAATAATGAGGTGGCAATCATGCCGGCTCTCGAAGGAGCAGATGCACTCGAGGGCGAGATTGAAAACCTCTATGAAATGCATGCGAACGGCCTGCGACTGATTCAGCTGCTGCACTTTCGAAATAATGAGCTGGGCCATACACAAACATGGCCGTATTCGCCGGGTGGCTTGACCGAATTTGGTCGATTGGTCGTACGAGAGTCGAACCGCCTTGGACTGATAATTGACATGGCGCACTCGAGCGAACAAACGATCGCCGAAGTTTTGGAGTTATCCGTTCATCCGGTAGTCTTCAGTCATGGTGGGGTGCGTGAATTTACGCAGCACGACCGTGCCGTGACGGACGATCAGATACGCGCGATTTCAGCTAAAGGTGGGATCATCGGCATTTGGCCGCACGGTCGGCACATAGAAGACGTTGCCGAGATGGTCGATTACATGGAGCATGTCATCAAGATTGGCGGTGTCGACCATGTGGGAATCGGTTCCGACCTGCGCGGCATTTCTACTTACGTCAAAGGCTTCGACGAGTCAGCAAATTTCCATGCTATTGCTGCCGAATTCCTGGCACGCGGCTATAGCGATGCAGATGTCGGCAAGATCATGGGCGGAAATTTCTTTCGTGTCTGGCAAACGGTTTCTTCGACACCATAGTCTTAGCTATTTCGGTGGCCAGGTATCGTGCTCGGCACTGCAAGTTCGTTCCGGAAGTGCGTAAGGGGCAAGCCGACCGAAATCCTGATCAATGTTGGCAGCGATATACGTCGCAGTGACGTATGCGGCGACATTTTGATTGAGGTCGTCGCGATCAATCTTGTCGAGAGTGTCATCCGGCGTGTGGTGATAGTCGAAGTAGTAGGTGCTGTCGTGTGTCAGGCTCAAAACCGGCATGCCGACTTTTCGCATCGGGCTCAGGTCCGCACCGCCGCTGGCCTTGTTGTTGCCAAGTTCGAGTCCAATTGGCTCCAGCAATGAATGTATTTCGGCGACCAGGTCCAGCGCACTTTCGGCGACTTGTGATCTCAAGCGCCAGTTACGGCCCGCGCCGGAATCAGCTTCCAAGCCAACGATATGTTTCTCAATTGTGTCGGCGTGATCTTCGTTGTATTGCTCGGCGCCGTCCAGGCCAAATTCCTCATTGGCAAACAATACGACGCGAATGGTTCGTCGTGGTGCATTGCCAGACTCAAGGATCATCCGCGCAGCCGCGGTGACGATCGCAACGCCAGAACCATCGTCGATAGCGCCGGTGCCGAGATCCCAGGAGTCGAGATGGGCACCGAGAAGCACGATCTCGTCAGCCAATGCACCTTGCCCAGGGATTTCGCCAATGACATTCGCCGATATTTCCTTCGCATGATGTTGCGCTGTTGAATTTAGCTGCACGACGACGGGCTCGTCGGACTGCACCGCATAAGTCAGGATGTCAGCATCCGCGTTTGCGAGAGCGATTGCAGGGATGGTTGGCGGAATATCGTTATTCAACATGCTGCCGGTGTGCGGTACGCGGTGTCTGGATGTTCCAGCGGATCGGATCAAGGTCGCGGCGGCGCCACGTTCGGCAGCAATGTAGTGCGCGCAAGAGCGAATACGTGACGCTGCGGAATAACCACCACCATCGATCGCGCGTTGCATGACGTGATCGATAAAGACTACGTTGCCCTCCAGTTCGTCGTTGCTCAAGGCGCGCAACTCGACGAGGCTTTCGACACGCAGGACTTCGGCGCTAATCGTGTCGCCATTCGTGCCGGGACTTCCACCAAGTGACGTCGCTACGAATTGCTGCGCATACGGGGCAGACATCTTCGTGCTGAGCGATCCTCTATCCCAATGCGGAACTACCACATCCTCAGTGCGCACGTTTTCAAATCCAAGTCCCTGCAACATCTGCACGGCCCAGGCGACCGCGGCTTTGTCCCCGGCTGAACCAGCTGACCGAGGACCGACTTCCATTGTCAGTGATTCGACCAATTCGTAGGCGATCGTGTCACGCATAGCGGCATCGCGAAGTGCTTCGGCTTGAACTCTTAAGTCATCCGAGATCAGTTGCGCCTGTGCGCCCGTGAATGCCAGAAAAGGAGTGATCAGAAGCAGTGCGCGCTGTCGCGCCAAGAAGGACTTACCCATTAGTTGCGTTAGTCCTGCGAATCTTTCTTGGCCGGCATCAGTGCTCCGATCGCGACCACGCAAATGCCGACGATCAAAAACGCGCCAACCGTCTTCATTAGGATGGGTCCGGCACGCTCTGCATCGATAAAACCGAAGAGCATCATCAAGCCGACAACGCCAGCCGCGAGAATGGCCAATACTACTGTGATGATAGCGGTGTTTTTCATGACAATTCCTTTGCTTCAGGTCCGCATGGGATGATCTGGTGCGTATTCAATCAGGTCCCAGAGATTACCATATAAGTCCTCAAACACAGCCACCGTGCCGTACTCAGCGTGCAGCGGTTCGCGCACGAATTTGATACCGGCTGCCAGCATCGCCTCATAGTCACGTGAAAAACTATCAGTGCTCAAGAACAAAAATACACGGCCGCCAGATTGATTGCCGACGAAGGCTTCCTGCGTCGGCGAAGATGCTCTAGCCAATAATAGGGTCGTACCGGAGGAACCGGGTGGTGCGACCACAACCCAGCGCTTGTCTTGTTCAGGCTGGTATGTGTCTTCAAGTAGTGTGAAGTTCAGCTTCTTTGTGTAGAAGTCGATAGCGTCATCGTAATCACTGACTACCAACGCAATATGCGCAATGGATTGCTTCATGTGTATAACTCGTTAAAAAATGGAATGAGAGCCAGGATCAGAGTTTGTGTGTAAATGCCCTCACGGGTGTAACGTCCGTGCGTTAAGAGACCGTAAGCGCCGCCACCTTGTTTGCTGTTGATCGTTGAGAAAACCTGGTCGTTTGCATCGCCAAGTTCCATACCACGATCAATCCGTTCTTTGACGGCGGGCGGCAACGGTAGAGTGGCGCTGCGCGCGTCACTAATGACGTTATTGCGGTCCTGAATCGCCATCCAGGCAAATGCCATGAGTTGATTGTCGAATACCTCGGTACCCCCTTCGAGCCCAACCCAAAAATCGGCGTCTGGTTGCGCTTCGATAGCATTCATTACTCGGTTTCTGGCGCCACGACGTGTTTCCGCATCCGACATGGGCTGGTCGCTGACACCGGAAGCGGCGCTGACCCCTATCATCTCAAGGTCGGTGTCCGGCATGACGGCTGCGAACGCTGCACGCGAGGCTGCAATTTTTACCGGATTTTGAGACGCGACTACGATCTTCACTGCCTGACCCTCCCTATACTCAGCGAACCATAATCGGAAACAGCCGGGATCGCCATGTTTGCAGAGTTCGCCGTACGAATGGCGGCAATCGCAGTAGATGCGTTCATAGCGCTGTTCGCAGCGAGCGCGTTACACGACCATGTGTTCCCGTTGATTGGCGTTACGTATGCGGACCATCGTCCGACCGTCATGGTGTTTCTGTTTGTCTACTTTGCTGTGTCTTGGCTAGGTCCCCTACGTGCAACTCCGACCCAGTTCCTGTTTGGCATGCGCGTCATTAGTGAAACTGGCGACAAGCTCTGCATTGCCCGTGCCTTGCTTCGCAGCGCCCTGTTAGTAGCGCTCATTGAGGCCACGCTTGCGGTGTTTCGTCCACCGTTGGAATGGTATGTCCAGATTCTCGGCTTGCTCGCGTATGCGTCACTCATTCTCGCAATCTTCAATCGCAGGCGTCAGGCAGCTCATGACCTGTTGCTGCGCTCGCTGGTCGTTAATCGAAAAGCGGCGATGCAATGGCGCTATGATGCGCCGCCTGAACTGACACGTCCGCCGATAATTTCAATGATTGGCAACATCACGTTTCTTGCGTTGCCGATATTTGTCTTGTCGACTTTCGGCGGCGTTGAGTACACCAAAAACCTGCGTTCGAGAGTTGCTTATGCGTATCAGGAGACGAGAGACCTGCGTAACGCGGTTGAGTTACACCATCTCGAGTTCGAAAGCTTTCCTGCCAGCAACGCGGAGCTCAAAACCGGCGAGCGAACGCACTATCCGGAAGGCGGCTACTACGAGCTCGAAGCAGACGGCGTTATTCGAGTGCGCTTTACCGTGTTGGACGATCTCAAGAATGGATCGCTGACGTTCTCGCCACAAGAGTCTGAAGAAGGCATCAAATGGCGATGCGACCGAGAGGGCGAGCTACAACCGAAATTCATGCCCGCTTTCTGTCGAAACTAGGCGCGCTTCTCGGCCCGCTCATCAGCGTTGGCTGCCTTGCCGGATAGTCGGACCAGTAAATCGAAAAACTCGGCGGCCGGTAACGGCTTGCTGCAAATATAGCCCTGGATATGATTACACTTGTGGCGCTGCAGGAAATCCAGTTGCTCGCGCGTTTCCACGCCTTCGGCTACTACGTTGAGGCCCAGTTGTTGCGCCATTGCGAGAATCGCTGCGCAGATTGCAGCGTCGTCAGTGTCCTGGTGCAAGTCCTTGACGAATGAGCGATCAATTTTGATCGTGTCGATAGGGAAGCGTTTCAGGTAACTCAATGACGAGTAACCGGTTCCGAAGTCATCAATGGAAAGTGACAATCCGGCTTCTTTGAGCGCGCTCAATTCGATCAGCGTCTTGTCGACGTCGAGCAGCAACACGCTTTCGGTGATTTCAAGTTCGAGGTCAGTTGTTTTTATGCCTGCCGACGACACGGCGTCAAGTACGTCGCTAACCAGACCGTTGTCACGAAACTGATGGCTGGAAATGTTGACCGAGACTGGCACAGCTCCAACCGGAGAGGACGACCATAGTTTGACCTGTCTGCAGGCTTCGGTAAGGACCCATTGTCCAATAGGAACAATCAGGCCGGTTTCTTCGGCAATCGGAATAAAGTCTGCCGGGCCAATTGCGCCGCGTTCAGGATGGAACCATCGCAACAGCGCTTCTGCGCCAACAAGGCTGAATGTTTCTGCATCAACCTTGGGTTGGAAATATAATTCGAATTGCTCCTCTTCGATCGCCGCGCGAATAAGATTTTCAAGATCGAGGCGGTGCAGGGATTTGGTACGCATTGTTTCCGAATAGAACTTGAAATTATTACGGCCTACGGCTTTCGCACGATACATCGCCGAATCGGCGTTCATCAGCAATTCCTCACCGGTCGTACCGTCCTGTGGATACATCGCAATACCAATACTTGGCGTCACGACAAACTGGTGGCCGGCACAGGTAAATGGCGGCGTCAGCGCTTCAATAATGCGAGACGCAACAATCGCTACGGAATCTTCGGAGTCTACGCCGTATAACTTGATCACAAACTCATCGCCGCCAAGGCGCGCAAGCTTGATATTGCCGCTTGCGGTCGGGTCAAGATGTGAGATCGAATCTGTCGAACGCGTGCACTTGGCCAGTCGATCAGCGACATCCTTCAAAAGCTCATCACCAATCGTGTGTCCAAGTGTGTCGTTAATACGTTTGAATCGGTCGAGATCGACAAACAAGACGGCGAATTTCTGGCTTTCTCGTTTCGCGGCGCTGATCGTTCTCTCAAGGCTCTGGCCAAAGAGCTCCCGATTCGGGAGTTCCGTGAGTTCATCGTAGTACGCAAGATTGTAGATCTTCGCTTCTGCACTCTTGCGCTCGGTAATGTCACGAACAATTGCCAACACGGTCGTCTTGTCGCGAGTTACAAATCGAGTTTCAAGATGGATGTCGAGTCCTTCAAGAACATGCTCATACACCTGCGGTTTGCCGGTTTCGAGCGCGCGCTGAATGCACTCCAATGCCCCGTCATCGTTTTCGCAAGGGTAGAAGTGAATTTGCGATGCAGTTGTCAGAGCTTTCAACTGCAATGTATGAGTCGCGTCAGGACCGCTGAGGCCGTCTTGTACCTCACCTTCTTTGTTTACGACGAAGATAAGATCGGGAATGGCGCGGACCAGACCGCGAAGGTCGCTGAGCGAGCGAGCCGTGCGCAATGCATATCGAATTCGATGCGGTAGCACCGGCAATGCGATTGGTTTGAATACCAGGTCGGTTGCACCGAGACGATAGGATTTTTCAATCGCATCTTCGTCGTCACGTTCGCTGACCATGAAAATCGGGGTCTCACGACCCGTTTCCTGTTTTCGAATCGCTTCGCAGACGGCGAAACCGTCGTAGTCTGACGAGTGCATATCCAACAAGATGGCGTCGGGCTGCACTTTGGTGAACAGGTCATAGGCGGACTTGCCGTCCTCAGCCGTGACGATGCGGAACCCGAATTGCTCCAGAACCTCCCAGATGAGTTTCCGTTGATTCGGGTCGTCCGCTGCCACGAGGACCAGCGGCCTGCGCATAATTTGCGTATCTTCGGCCATACCGCAGTCTTGCCTTCGCGTCTCTGGATAAGTTCCTGTAATTCATCAGAATATAGGTCTGATTGAACAGAATCCGCGACTACGGTCACAGATAGAGGTCTAGAAGCTTGTGTCGTCCTGGAATTTGACGCCCTTAGACAAAGTTTTGTGCACCGGGCAGCGCGTGACAATCTGCGCCAGGCGCTTGCGCTGAGCGTCGTCGAAATCACCTTCAATATGGACTTTACTGGAAATTTGCTCGATGAAGCCTTTTTCATCATCGTCGCAGTCGACGCAATCGTCGGCGTGAATATTCCCAAATTCGTAACTGGCAGAGATAGACGTGAGCGTAATGCCTTTGTGCTTGCAATACATGGCCAGAGTCGCGCAGGTGCATGCGGCGAGCGATCCCAGCAATAATTCATAAGGATTCGGGCCCGTGTCGGTGCCGCCAACAGCGATGGGCTCGTCGCCAGTCCATTCATGCCGACCATTTGTGATATTGACCACAGTGCCGGTTGTCAGTGTTGCTGTAATTTCCGCCATGATTGCTTCCCAAGTGAATGCTGCGCCAGGATCCAGTATACGAAGATCTTCTTGGGTGTTGTGTCGATCTCCTATATTCTGGGGAAAGAACCAGAAGAACGTGTATCAGGTAGCTCCCAATTATTATCCAGACGTCAAAAATTGCTGTTTTTGCAGCGCTAGTGATGTTGGCTCTGCCAGCGTTCGCGCAGGACTCTGTTGTGATTGCTGTCGTGGATGACGGGCCATCTGACAGGCTAGCCGGTCAACAGCAGAAGTACATTGATGAGTTGCTGGCGCTGACGTCCGGCGAATTCGACGTTCAATTGCGTCAGTTTTCCGGCGCCTGGACCCGGCAGACGATGGAGGCGGCCATCGAAAGCGCATATGAAGATGCGGATATCGATATGGTTCTCGTGACCGGATTCGTCTCCAATCAATTTGCAGCGATTCGAAGCGATTTCCCGAAGCCGACGTTTCTACCAATCATTCTAGATACTGGATTGCTGACCGACGAACCGCGAGGTGGCGTATCCGGAATTCACAATCTTAATTACCTGAGTGCATATGCTGATTTTTCGAGTGATCTCGATACGTTGGCGCGAATTACTGACTACCAGAAACTGGTTTTGTTCGTGGATGCAAACCTGTCGTCCGCAATTCCTTCGCTTCGCCAGTCGGCATTCGACAAGAGCACCGCGCGCGGAGTGGAGTTGTTACAGGTCATGCACGATGGGTTGGACCATGAATTGATGAATAGAGTACCCGATGACACGGATGCAATATTCGTTGCTGCACTGCCACGCATGCCGAGCGAAGACTTTGATCGACTCGTCGAATCAATTAATTCTGCAGGCTTGCCAAGCTACAGTTTTTCGGGCGTAACCGATGTCGAGCGCGGCTTGCTCGCGACAAATACCGAGCCGAAAGATATCGACCGACAAGCGCGTCTCAATGCGCTAAATATGCAGGCGGTAATGCTCGGTGGTTTGGCCGAGGAACAACCGGTGGCGTCAAGCGTCAAGGATCAGCTAACGATCAACATGGCAACATCGCGGCGTATTGGACTGTCGCTAAGTTTCGATGTGCTAAGCGATTCGATCTTGCTGAATCAGGACGAAGTCGTTTTTGGCGAAGTGTTTGGTCTGGTCGAGATTGCTTCGTTAGCACTGGCGCAGAATCAAGACTTGTTAGCCGAGTCCTATGGCGTCCAGGCTGGTCTTGAAGACATCTCGGCCGCGCGATCAAATTTGTTGCCGCAGCTGGGTGTGTCAGCGAGCCATACGGTCCGAAATGACTCTCAAAGCGTCTCCGCAGGCCTGCTTGCCGAGCGGACCAGCGATGCTGCACTGAGTTTTGATCAATTGCTGTACTCAGACGCGGCGAGTGCCAATCTGAAAATTCAAAAAGAGTTACAGCGGACACGACTCGCCAGTCTGCAGCAGTTCCGACTGGATGTGATTCAGGTTGCTACGACATCGTACTACCAGGTTTTGAATGCACGTTCGCAACTCGACGTTTCCGAGAACAACCTGACGATTACCAGGGCAAACCTGGAGCTGGCTGAAAACCGCGTTCGACTCGGCAATTCGACCGCGGCAGATGTCTATCGGTGGCAAGCCGAAGTAGCGCGTGCACAGATTGAAGTGCTGAATGCCAGAGCGAGTCTGAATCAACGATGGGAAACGCTGAATCGAGTCCTGCACCGGCCGCAGGGCGAACGACTAGTGTTGCGTGCTGCCAGTTTCGATGAGCCCTTCGTCATGACTCGTAAGGAATTTGATCAACTCATTCGAAGCCCTGCTGATTATGCTCAGTTTTCGCGTTTCTACATCGAGAGGGCCCTGTTTCAAGCGCCCGAGCTGGCGCAATTAGACGCGCAGATAATCGCCAAGCGTCGCGAACTGACGAGCACGCGCCGAGCCTATTGGCTCCCTGATTTTTCGCTATCGGGTAGATATACGAGCAATTTGTCGCAATCAGGATTGGGAGCCGGATCGTTGGCCGGGGAGGGCCTCGATGATTGGAATGTTGGACTGCAAGCAACGCTGCCGTTATTTTCGGGCGGTCTAAAACGTGCCAACGTGTCACGAGCAGAATTTGAATTGCGTCAGCTAGAGACACTTCGGCTTTCTAGGGCCGAACGTGTCGAAGAGGAAATGAGGATTCAATTGCATGCGGCAGAGGCTGCCTACAGGCAAATCGACCTTACGGCAATCGCAGCTGAAGCGTCACGCAAAAACTTCGATCTGGTTAGCGATGCCTATGCGCGTGGGACAGTTACGGTGATTGAACTCCTTGACGCTCAGGACACGAGTCGCGCCGCGTCGGCCGCAGCAGCAGAATCAATACACAATTTTCTGATCACGATCATGTCGCTGCAGCGAGCGGTTGGTGGATTCGATTACATGTTAAGTAAGCAGGAAAGAGACGAACTCGCGACGCAGTTTCGCGCAACGATTACAGGTAGATGACGATGATAAGGACGGAGCGATGTCACGGGACAATCATCTTGTTAGCCGCAGCATTGTTGATGACAGGTTGTAGCGGTGATGAGGGGCCGACTGAGGAACGCCTGCGCCCGGTTCGGTATGTGACAGTCGAAAGCAGTGATGGTTTTCGCGACCGAAGTTTTTCGGGAATTTCTAAATCGAGTACTGAGTCGAGACTCAGTTTCAAGGTGTCGGGCACGGTCACCAATGTGCCGGTACAAAATGGGCAACGACTCAATGCTGGCGATTTGATCGCCGAAATTGATCCTGCAACCTACGATTTACAGGTGGAGCAAGCGCAAGCGTCCCTCGTAGAGGCGCAGGCGAACGGACGCCGAGCCGCTGCAAATTACGAGCGTACAAAAGGCTTGTACGCCAACGACAATGCATCGCTGAATGATCTGGAGTCGGCCAGGGCAGAAGCGGAGTCGGCGCAGGCTGTCGTTGCCTCTGCCGGCAAAGCACTGGAGATCGCGCGCTTGAACAGGTCCTACACGCGGCTCACTGCGGATACTGATTGTTCAATTGCGTCGCTTGATGTTGAAGTTAACGAGAACGTCGCATCGGGGCAGCAGGTGGCCGTAGTCAGTTGCGGCGACGCGTTTGAAGTTACCTCCGATCTACCGGAAAGCCTGATCGGTAGTATTACTGAAAGTACACCGGTCAGCGTTCGATTCGGCGCCATCCCCGACCAGGTTTTCGCGGGCCAGATAACCGAAATCGCAGTGGCATCGTCGAGCGGCACAGCCGCGTTTCCTGTCGTCATCAAGATTGAAGGCAGTGATCCCTCGCTACGTTCTGGTCTGGCAGCAGATGTTACGTTTCAATTCAGCTCGGATACCGCCAGCGACGATGTCGTGATCCTCCCGATCGGTGTAGTGGTCAACGAACTGAGTGGCACTTTTGTATTCGTAGCGGAGCCCACCGAGCAGGGCGGCGTGGCGATCGTTCGCAAACGACCCGTTGGTCTGGGCGAGCTTTCGCAACAAGGAATCGAAGTGGTGAGTGGTCTGCAACCGGGCGATCGGGTAATCACAGCCGGTATATCGGTCATTCGTGATGAGCAGCGCGTACTGATTCCAACTGTGGAATAGCCGACCGTGGATCTAACCGCAGCAGCTATCGCAAGAAACCGAGTAACCCTTACCGTTGTCGGGTTGGTTCTGCTAGCTGGATTGTTCGCGTACTACGATTTGCCCAAGGCGCAGGATCCCGGATTCGTAATTCGTACGGCGGTCATAACAACCCGATTCCCGGGCGCCAGTCCGGAGCGCGTTGAGTTGCTGGTGACCGACAAAATTGAAAAGAAAGTCCAGGAAATGCCGGAGATTGATTCGATAACGAGCGAGTCGCGTACCGGCATTTCGATTATCTACGCGAACTTCAAAGAGAGTTACAAGGTCATGCGACCGATCTTTGATGATCTCCGCCGTAAGGTAGATACCGTGACGTCCGACCTTCCGCAAGGCGCGGAGGTTCCTATTGTAGACGACGAATTTGGCGACGTGTTCGGCAGCGTTTACACGATGTCAGGCGATGGATTCTCGTACGCGGAACTCAAAGATGTCGCAGACGATTTTCGAGATGATTTGCTGAAAGAACCGGATATTGCAAAGGTGAGCATTCACGGCAGGCAGCAAGAAGTCATTTTCGTCGAATACAATAACTCGAGGCTGGCCGAACTTGGACTGTCACCGCAGCAATTGTCGGCATCGTTAGCTAGCGTCAATATCCTGTCATCAGGTGGTGATATTGTCAGCGGCCGGGAACGAATCACGTTAGAGCCAACCGGCAACTTTGAGTCGGTAGTGGACCTGCAACGGACCGTGATCGAATTGCCTGGTGGGGCACTCGTCTATCTGGAAGATATCGCCAGCGTATATCGGGGCTATAAGGATCCGCCAAACAGTATCAGCCGGGTTAATGGTGAGCCGACGTTGGCCATTGCTGTTTCCATGCGTGACGGGGGCGATATCTTAAAGCTCGGTGAGCGGCTTGACGTGTTAATCCCAGATCTCGTTGCCAAGCATCCCTGGGGCGTTTCAATTGAGAAAGTGTGGTTTCAGGCGGATCTTGTCGAGGACGTCGTCAACTCGTTTACGTCGAGTCTGGGGCAAGCCATTCTGATCGTTATCGTCGTCATGATTGCGTTCTTGGGCTTACGCACTGGGCTGGTTGTCGGTTCATTAATACCAACCACGGTTATTGCATCGCTATTCGCTATGCAGATCTTTGAGATCACCATTAATCAAATTTCCCTGACAGCGCTAATCATCGCGCTTGGACTCCTCGTCGACAACGCGATCGTCATCGTCGAATCCATACTCGTTAAGCGTGAGGCGGGAAAAAGTGCTGTAGCTGCAGCCATCGAGTCTGGCGCGGAACTTAAAACGCCTTTGCTAATCTCTTCGCTGACTACGGCAGTCGCCTTTATGCCAATCGGAACGGCCAAGTCGGCGGTCGGCGAGTACACGTCCGATATATTCTACGTGGTCGGTATCGCGCTACTCCTGTCGTGGTTGCTCGCGATGACATTTGTTCCGATGATCTCGACTATCGCCCTGAAAGTATCTGCCAGGCCGCAGAGTGGCGATGCGTTTGGTGGTCGCTGGTATGCTTTCTATAGAAATTTGCTGACTCTGTCGCTGCAATGTCGCATTCGATTTCTGGCAATTATCGTTGGCCTGTTTGCGGTGGCAATCGTTGGTCTTGGTTTTGTGCGGCAGGAATTTA
>JBPCYB010000007.1:0-17797 GCA_051007995.1 Woeseiaceae bacterium
CTACCGTGCAAAAGCAGGTGGTGACAGCAAATGATGCCGGTGAATCGGAAACTCGATTGATCGCTGCCAATACGGTCGTACCTGGCGAAACCGTGATCTACACCATCACGTTTCAAAACATCGGTGACGAAGCCGCGACCAATGTCGTTATCACTAATCCGATTTCCGAGACCTTGACCTATGTCGAGGGTTCGGCGTTCGGACCTGGAAGCGATATCCGGTTTTCGACCGACGGCGGGCAAAATTTTGCCGCGGCGAACGAATTAACCGTCGATGAAGGCGGCGAGTCGAGGCCAGCAGGTCCCGACGACTTCACGCACATTCAGTGGGTGATGCAAAACGAATTGGCTGTAGGCGCGCAAGGCACCGCGCGGTTTACGGCTGTATTGAAGTAGTTAAATCAAAGGAAGGAGTACCGTGATGAAAATAGTAGGAAAGAGTCTCAGCCTGATGGCCAGGTTGAGCATAACCGCCACCGCTTTGTTGCTTGGGCAACAGGCGATGGCATTGGGTACTGACGCAGGTATAACGGTTTCGAATCAAGCAACCGTAGCCTATACCGTTGGTACAGTCGCTCAGACGCCAATCGAGTCTGATCCACTGGGAAACAGTACGCCGGGTGCAGGTAACCCGACCGAGTTTCTCGTTGACCGTCGCGTCGACTTTACGCTTGTCGAAGTAGGTGGCGCGCACACGACACCGGTTGCGCCTGGTCAGGCCGACCTAGCCGTGTTCACCGCATTTACCTTGACGAATAATGGTAACGCGATTATGGACTTCCGTCTGGAGGCACTGGACTTCGCGGGCATTGTTCATGGCGAAGGGGATACGACTAATCTCATTAACTATGATATCCGCGTTGCGAACGGTGATGGCGCCGGTGGCGTTCCGGATCTGACCGACCTGGGTTACGTCGATGAACTCGCAGAGGATGCGGTTGTTGAGATCTACGTATTCGCAGAGGCACCATTCACCGTGTTGGACGGTCAGTTTGCCAACATTCAGCTGACAGCATTCGCGGCCGACGACATTCTGGCTGCTGCAACGCCAGGTGCGCTCGACGGTGATCTGTCAGAGGATCCGGGTGTTGATGATCCGACCGAAATTGAAAGTGTCTTTGCAGATGCTGGCAACGATGGCTTGGAACAGGCTGAAGACGGTTACGAGATCGTTGCTGCAGATCTCGAGATTACCAAGATCGCGACAGTCATCTTCGATCCGTTCGGTACGGGCAAAGCACTTCCGGGCGCGATTGTTGAATACACCATAACGATCGACAACACGAATGGTTCGTCTGCAGCGACAGGCGTGACTATTACGGACGTCATTCAGTTTGGTGATGTCGATCTGCAGGATGGTGTTTACAACGTTGGCGCCTCGAACGTTTCGTTCAACGCTGGTGCTACGTTCTGCGATGCCGATGACGTCGGTGATACCAATGGTGATGGTTGTACCTATGACGATACAACCGGCGACCTGGTTATCCCCGTACCAGACGTTGCAGGTGGCGCGTCAACGACAGTTCAATTCCAGGTTTTGATTCCTAATACCTAATTTGACTGAGTTGATACATCACGGTGCTTAAAGGACGACGCAAGTCGGACTGGCGATGGGCCACCCAATCGGGTGGCCCTCGCTACGTTCTGATGCGGCGGTTTGTCGCATTTCTCGGGACCATTTTGGTCGCGGGAATGGCGTTCGCCAGTCCTCCGGGTGCCGTAATCGCAAATCAGGCTCAGCTGAATTATGAGCCGACACCCGGCGTGACCGTCACGGTCACGAGCAACACCGTTCAAGTCACTACCGCAGTAGTCCGAAGTCCAGCGACCGTTGAATTTACGCGCGTCGTCGGCGCGGGCAGTGGTGACTATCAGGAAACCGTTGGTCCGTCTGCATGTGATCAAGGTGGCGGGTTTGTCAGTTTGGCCGATCCCGTGTTAATTGGCGGTGGCACAATTGATCCCGCGCAGGTCCAGGACGTCAGTCCAACAACGGCCTATACATTGGCCGAATCGGCGTTCATTCGATTGCAAGATGCTGATCAAAACCTGGATTTTCAGGTTATTGATTACGCAATCGTAACGGTTTCAAGTGCTGTAAGTGGTGATACAGAAACGATTCAACTCACCGAGACCGGTTTGGATACCGGGGTATTTGCAGGCTACGTACCGCTCGCTGGCGGTGCGGCCACGAGTGGTGATTGTGTCCTGCAGGGACTATCGAACACAGCGATTCTCGTTAACTATTCCGACCCTGCGGACGGCACTGATGTTGCGAGTGCAAGTGCACAGCTTGACCCCGTGCAACGAGTATTCGAATCGCGCTCAGGTACCGTCGTCAACAACGCAGACATCGAGCTTGTCGATGCGGCAACCGGCTTGCCGGCAGTCGTGTACGGCAATGATGGAGTCAGTCAGTTTCCGTCGTTGATAACAAGTGGCGGAACCGCTACCGACAGTTCCGGGACCTTGTATGTGTTTGGACCCGGCGAGTATCGATTCCCCGTCGTTCCGGACGGCGACTATCGCCTTGTTGTAACTCCGCCGCCGGACTACAGTGCGCCGTCGGTCGAGCAGATCGTAGATTTGCAGGCATTGCCTGGCGCGCCATATGCACTGCAGCCTGGTTCGTTCGGAAGCTCATTTACGAAGTCCGGCGAAGTATCTTTTGCGATCGATATTCCGGTCGATCCATTGTCTTCCGCGCTGTTCTTGCAAAAACGCAGTACGACAACAGTTGCGGCCCCCGGCGACTTCGTTCGCTACGAACTATTGCTCGAGAACAGTTCGTCTGTTGGAACGGTCACCAGTGTGCAGATATTCGATGATCTGCCACCCGGAGTTCGATTCGTTCCCGGTTCTGTACGTATCAATGATGTAAACGCAGCTGATCCTGTGATCAGCGCAGATTTGAGTACACTCGAATTTACAGTCGCATCGCTCGCAGTTAGCGAGAGTGCATCTATTACCTACGTCGTTGAAATCATCAGCGGCGCACGCGATGACGAATTAGTCAATCGCGCCACGGCACTGGCGAGCGGCGGGTTGTTGTCGAATGAAGCAACCGCGACGATTCGCCTCACCGAAGATTTATTCCGTTCAACTGGCACAATCGTCGGTCGTGTGCTGGAAGCGGATTGCAGTCAGGACTCGTTCTCAGAAGACGCGGGCGTAGCCGACATACGTATCTATCTCGAGGATGGCCGTTACGCCGTGACCGATGCCGGCGGTCGATTCCATCTCGAGGGACTAAAGCCAGGTACACACGTCGCACAGTTGGATACCTTTACGGTTCCGGCCTACTTTGACGTAATCGGTTGCGAAGATACGCCGGGATTCGCTGGTCGTGCGGACTCGCAGTTCGTGAAGCTCTCGCCGGGTAGTATGTTACGCGCTGACTTCTACTTGAAGCGCAAACCACGACCGGAAGGACGAATCGACTTGGAGCTCAGAAGCTCGGGTACGGATAGCGCTGAGCAGGTTGCGTACGAATTGACACTCGACGGTGTTGGCAATGTTCCAGTAGAAAATATCGCCTTGATGTTCTTGCTCCCTGACGGAATTGATTATTTGCCCGGCACGATGCGCGTGGATGGCGAGAATGTTGGTGATCCAACGACGAACGACACCGTCGTGTCCATGCCACTCAGTGATCAGATTGGTGATTGGATTAGTAAAGTCAGTTTTGTTGCCAGCATTGACCCCGATGTCGAAGGCGAGCAAATTACGCGCGCATTGGCGAAGTTCAATTCTCCGATCGCCGACAACCAGCAAACTCCGGTCGCCGAAACCAAAATGATCCGCGAAGCCGCAGTTAGCAAGAACGAAGGCTATGTCCTCGACCTCAAATTCGGCGTGTTGTCAGCGCAACTGTCTGCCGGCGACAAAGTCGAACTTGCCGCACTCATCGAAGACTGGTCCGGCGTCAGCGACATCAAAATCGGCGCGATCGGGCATAGCGATAGTCAGAAAATCGCAGCCCGAAACCAGCACCTGTTTGCAGATAACTATGTGTTGTCTCAGGCACGTGCCATGGCGGCCGCCTCGTATCTTGCCGACGCACTTGGCGTACCTGTTGCAAATATTCAGGTAGCAGGGCGCGGACCCGATGACCCGATTGCGAGCAATGACACTGCGGATGGTCGACAAGCCAATAGACGCGTCGAAATGGTGCTGTCTGGTATTCGACCGAGCAAGCCGTCATTTCTGCAGGTCACGCAAGAGTCGAGCGGTATGAAGATAACGCCGACGCAAGGCGCGATCCCGGGTGAAGACGTGGACCGCAACAGGAATGCGGTCGAGATCGATGAGAATGCGGGCATGCCTGCATCGCAGATCGAGCCGGATATAGACACGCTTCGCAATGGCTACGCGTTGTTGTTGCCGAAAAAGACATTCCAGCCGGCACTTCCGGTGACAAAGATTTCCGTGCAACACGCTCCCGATCAGGCCGTTAAGGTGTATCTCAACGATGCGCCCGTTAGCACGCTCAACTTCGATGCGATGGCGCTGAACTCGGCGCGTACCGTCGCTGTGTCGCGTTGGAAGGGCGTCGACCTTGAAGACGGCGACAATGAAATTCGAATCGTTGTCTCAAATTCGGATGGCAGTCGTGCTGGATCGATAACCCGCAGGATTTACTACTCGGGCCCAGCGATTCGCGGTGAAATCGTCGCCGAAAAATCACATCTGGTTGCGGACGGCAAGACTCGGCCGGTTATCGCTGTGCGCATGTTTGATCGTGCCGGCCGACGGTCGCGGGCCGGAACTGTCGGTGCGTATCGTATTGACGCGCCATACCGGTCTTGGTGGGATGTCGAGAATGACCGCAAAAACAAATTGATTGATATTGGCCCGCGGGAACCGACTTACCGTGTTGGCGCTGACGGCATCGCGCTATTTGAGCTTGAGCCGACAACCCAGTCAGGCGAGGTCACGCTCAACCTCAAATTCGATCACCAACGCGAGCAGGAAATGCGGACTTGGCTGACGCCGGCTACGCGCGACTGGATTCTTGTTGGCTTCGCAGAGGGCAGTGCTGCACACAATACGTTGTCCGATAATATGTCAGCGGCGATGGCCGCGGGACACGAAGAGGGTTACGTTGACGAGGGTCGCGTTGCATTCTTCGCGAAGGGAAGTATCAAGGGGCAGTACTTGATGACGATTGCCTACGATTCGGATCGTGAGCGTTCGGAAACCAGCAATCGATTCGAAACAGTCATCGACCCTAATGCGAGTTACCCCCTGTTTGCGGATACCAGCGAACAACGTTTCGAGGCACCGAGCCAACGCAAGCTGTACGTGAAACTGGAGCGCAGCCAGTTCAATGCACTATTCGGTGACTATGACACGGGGCTGTCAGTAGCGGACTTGTCGCGCTATGAGCGGCGCTTCAATGGATTCAAGAGCGAGTATCGTGGCGAAAATCTCGGCTACACGGTTTTCGCCGCAGAGAGTAGTCAGGGATTCCACCGTGATGAAATGCGCGGTGATGGTACGTCTGGCTTGTATCGCCTGAGTTTCGCACCGATTATCGCGAACAGCGAAAAGGTACGACTTGAAGTACGTGATCGTTTCGACAGCGGTCAGGTATTGAGTGAGACGAACCTCAATCGCTTCCTGGATTACAACCTCGACAATGTAAATGGCACCTTGTTCTTCAAGCAACCAGTGCCGAGTCGGGATCTTGACTTCAACCCGATTTATATCGTCGTCGAGTACGAATCAGCTTCAGATTCGGATGAGGATCTGGTCGCCGGTGGCCGAGTAAGTCTGAGCAACAGTGCGGATACGATAGAAGTCGGCGCGACGCATGTTACCGACGAGACTGTTGGTGCCGAGGCCGATTTGAGTGGCGTGGATGTGCGCTGGCAGGTCAATGACCAGGCGATCTTCAAAGCCGAGTATTCGGAGACCAATTCAACGGTTGCCGGCGTAGAGCAGAATGGGGCTGCGCATTTACTCGAGTTTGAATACAACGGTGAGAAGTCGGATATTCGCGCCTATCTGCGTGAAGTCGAGAACGAGTTTGGAATGGGTTACCAGTCAGCTGCCGACCAGGGCTTTCGCAGGATTGGCATAGAGGGCCGTAGCAAGATCAGTGACCAATGGGCCGTTGAAGGTGAAGCTGGCTGGCAGCAAAATCTCGATACCAGCGATATTCGAACACTGGCAACTGCACGCGTGCGCTACGAACGAAACGCCTTTAGCGGCACATTGGGAGTGACCCACGCCGAAGACGAATTTGACGACGGTGAAATGCGGACCAGTGATATTGCTGAACTGGGTGTTTCGCAGAAGGTGTTTGATAACCGCCTGACGTTGCGAGCAAGTGGAAGTACGGCGTTGTCTGAAGAAGCTGCCAATACGGACTTTCCGACCAGCTTCATACTCGGCGCCGATTATCGTCTGATGCAGGGTGTGGATCTCGTCGGTGAATATGAGGACGCGAGCGGTACCGGACTCGATGCAACGATGACGCGTATAGGCATCAAGGCCTCACCGTGGAGTCGTACACAAATCAATTCGTTTATCACCAACGAAGTATCGGAATTCGGGCCGCGATTGTTCGCCAATGTTGGATTGATCCAAGGCTTTCAGCTTAACGAGCGCTGGACGCTGGACTTCGGCGTCGATCAAAGTAATACGTTGTCGGACTCGAGCGCACGTCAATACGACCCTGATCGTGAACTTGCAACTGGTTCATTCAATGATGATTTCCTGGCGGTCTATGCGGGTGCGCTGTACAGCGCCGAATTGTGGAGTGCGAATACTCGACTCGAACACCGCAATGCGGATCGTGAAGAACGAACAACACTATTGGTTGGTTGGTATCGCGAGCCGACATCGGGCCATGGGTTGTCCGCCGGCATGACAATTTTCGAGAATGAGATGTTGTCCGGCGACTCAACGACGGCCGCCGATTTGAAGATTGGTTGGGCGTATCGCAAGGCAAACAGCAAATGGTCATTCCTCAATAGGACCGACCTGGTGTTTGAAGACGCGACGCAAGGAACTCAGGACCTGTTGGCGTGGCGATTTATCAACAATTTCAATGCAAACCGGCGCTTCAGTGCAGCGTCGCAGTTGTCTCTGCAATATGCGTTTAAGTATGTGCGCACAGAATTTGACGACGATGGATACTCCGGTTTCACGGATCTGATTGGAGTCGATTGGCGACGTGGCCTTAGCCGTCGTTGGGATATCGGTTTGAATACGAGCATCTATCATTCCTATGAGTCTGACGTTATCGACTATGGAATCGGCGTGGACGTCGGTTTCAACTTGCTCGACAACATGTGGATATCGGTTGGCTACAACGCGAGGGGCTTCCACGATAGCGACTTTGCTCAGGCGCGATACACGGCACAGGGTCCATTCCTGCGCTTCTCGGTCAAAGCTGATCAACACTTCCTCAAAGGAATCACCGGAAGATAGGTCTGCCAATTTCGGACTAAACGTGTACCCTCGTGCGCGTGATCTCTCTCGCTGAATTCTTCGGAAATGACAGCCCTCTGATTGGCTTGCTGCCTGGCTTCCAGCCTCGCGCCGGCCAGGCATGGATGGCCGAATCCGTCGCTGAAACCATCGCTAATCTCGACAAGCTTGTGGTCGAAGCGGGTACCGGAACGGGCAAGACCTTCGCCTATTTGCTGCCGGCGCTGCAGAGCGGCCGCAAGACGATTATTTCGACCGGAACGAAGGCCCTGCAAGATCAGTTGTACCACCGGGATCTGCCATTGATCAGTAAAGCTGTCGGTCGGCCCGTAAAGACAGCGTTACTAAAAGGTCGGGCGAATTATTTGTGTTTACACCGTCTGGACAACACAAATGATGTTGCGCCATCCCTTATGGACGATTTACAGGAAGTGCGTGAGTGGCGACACCGGACCCGCAGCGGTGATCGCGCAGAGCTTGCGGCGGTGGCTGAGGACTCATTCATATGGCCGGCCGTAACTTCAACGGTCGACAATTGTCTCGGCCAAAAATGTCCCGAGTACGCCAATTGTCATGTCGTCAAAGCGCGGCGTGCAGCGCAGGAAGCAGATCTGGTCGTCGTCAATCATCATCTTCTGCTCGCCGATCTGGCCATGAAGGAAGAGGGCTTTGTCGAGTTTCTGCCGGGCGCGGAGGCTGTCATTCTGGATGAGGCACACCAGATTCCTGACCTTGCCGTGCAGTTCTTCGGCGTTGCTCTAGGCAGCCGCGAACTGGATCGAATTGTGGACGAGGTCCGTGCCGAAACGCTGTCATTTCACCAGCCGGAATTGCAACGTCGAATTGATAAATTGCAGACAGCAATTCGTCAATTGCGTGCCGATGCACCGAAAAAGGAAGGCAAGCATCAGCTAACCGAGGTGCTGCCCGATATTCGAGATGCGCTTCATGCTCTGCGACTCGCATTGGGCGAAATTCAGGAAGCATTGTTAGATATCTCAGACGCATCCATAGAGCTTGAACAGTTGCACGTCCAGGTCATTAGCTTGATCGAGCGTCTAGCCTTGCTGGCTAACGACGAAACCTGGGACGGGCTGCGCTGGCTCGAAATCAATCCACGTAGCCTGCGCCTGAACCTGACACCATTGGATGTGTCTGCGACTCTGAGCGGCATGATCAATAACCCCGATCAGGCATGGGTTTTCACGTCCGCGACGCTTGCTGTCGGCGACGACTTTTCACACTTTCTTTCACGAATGGGATTGGCCGATTCGACAGCTTTGACCTTTCCCAGCCCGTACGCTGTGCAAGATAATGGCCTGGTTTACTTGCCACCCGATCTTCCGGAACCATCGAATCCGCTGCACACAGGTGCGGCGCTTGAAGCGGTTGCGCCGTTACTCGGCATGACGTCGGGTGGCGTTTTTTGCCTGTTCACCAGTCATCGTGCTCTGAACAATGCAAAGCAATGGTTCAAGACGAATAAGAAAGTGTTAGCGGGGCGCGAATTGTTGGTTCAGGGTACGACGCCACGCGACGACCTCTTGCGACGTTTTCGTGAGGCGGGTGATGCCGTATTGCTGGGCACTGGCAGTTTCTGGGAGGGCGTGGATGTTCGCGGCCAGGCGCTAACCGTGGTCGCAATCGACAAGTTGCCGTTCGGTTCACCGGCAGATCCTTTGATGATGGCCAGACTGGAATACATTCGACGCGAAGGCGGCAACGGTTTTTCCCAGCACCAGTTGCCGCAGGCGGTGCTCGCAATGAAGCAGGGTGCGGGCCGACTGCTACGCGATCAGAACGACTATGGGGTCATCGTTCTCTGCGATCCTCGTATAAGGAGTAAGAGCTACGGGCGAGTCTTTTTGAAGAGCTTCGAACCGATGCCGTCGACCTCGTCAATCGAAGATGTCGCCGGCTTTCTCGCGAAGCATGAGAACAAGAGGGCCATTGCGTGAAGTTGCTGGCGCTTGATACCTCGTCAATCGCGTGCAGCGTTGCGTTGCAAGTTGATGATGTTGTAAAGGAACGTTACGAAGAGCAGCCGCGTGAACACACGCGCTTGTTGGTACCTATGATTCGATCTCTGTTACAGGAATCCCAGGTCGGGATCGATGATCTGGACGCGATCGTTCTGGGCAATGGGCCCGGTTCATTTATAGGAATGCGTATCGCGGCGTCGGTCGCGCAAGGCCTGGCCCACGGCTCGGGGCTAAATATCGTTCCGGTTTCGTCACTTGCCGCAGTTGCGGCCGAAGTCTTTGTCGATGCGACGGCTGAATTTGTCGCAGTTGCTCAAGATGCGCACATGTCCGAGGTCTACCTGGGCGTATTTCGACGCGGTAGCGATGGACTCCCAGTGCCATTGTTTGGCGAGCGATTGCACGGTCAGAATCGCATTGAAGAATTTGCCGAGCTGGAGGGCGGAATGTGCATCGCCGCTGGCATCGGCTGGCAACGATATCCAGCGCTCTTGCAGTCTAATAGTGAATTTCTGCATGAGTCCGCTGCGATATCCTACCCGCGAGCTCGCCATTTGCTCGCGCAAGCTGTGGTGTTACTGCAGAACGATGGTGCCTGTTTTCCAGCCGATCTGGCTCCCGCATACCTGCGGCAAAAAGTGGCGGAGAAACCTGCCTAATTTGACTACGGATACAAGACGATGAAACAGATTGTGATTTTGTTTGGATTTCTGGTTGTTACGCCAAATGTGATCGCGGCGGTAAGTGATGAAGACATTCAACAACTCCGCGAACAGATAGCATTGCTGTCGCAGCGACTGGATCAACTAGCAGCCGAAAATGCTGAACTACGGGACAGTCAGGACCGGGCGGAAACTGCTGTAGCAGCGGAATCCTGGCCGGACCGAATCAAGTTCGACGGCGATTTTAGATATCGGTATGAGAGCATCGATGCGGAAGGCAGCTCGACACGACGTCGCAATAGAATTCGCGCCCGCACGAATATTAAAGCGCATGTCGCAGAGAATATTGATGTTGGCTTCGGGCTGGCTACGGGCGGCGACGATCCGGTTTCGACCAATCAAACATTGGGCGGTGGAGGTTCATCTAAGGGTGTCGCATTGAACCTGGCATACGTTGACTGGGAGGCAATTGACGGTCTGCACCTGCTTGCAGGAAAATTTAAAAACCCACTTACAAAAGCGGGCGGTCAAGCACTGCTATGGGACGGTGACTGGACTCCCGAGGGACTCGCACTAAAATATCAACGAGACCGATTCTTCATTAACGCGTTTGGCTCGTTTTTGGAGAGTGACAATAAAAACAATAACGACAGTTTCGCCTGGGGGAGCCAGTTCGGCATGACCGGCATGGTCGGTGACGTGAAACTTACAGGGGGCGTTGCTTATTACTCAATCGACTCAGCAGGCAAGATGACGACGTTTGGGGACACTAGCGATCCCGATGATTACTTCGGCAACACGGCCGTTGAAACCGGCGGACTCCCTTGCGGAACTACTCCGGGTACAGATTGCGTGTACCTCTACGACTATACGTTGACTGAATTTTTCGCCGAAGCTTCATTTGAAGTCGGCGGTTGGCCGCTATCGATATTCGGCGACTACATAAATAACAGTGATGCGTCGGACGATGACACCGGCTGGACGATAGGCGCGAAGTTAGGCCAAGCCAAAGATCGCGGTCAAATGCAATTCACCTACCTTTATGCCGAGAAGGAAGCTGATGCGATGCTCGGTCTGGTCACCGATTCGGACTTCGGTGGTGGTGGCACCGATAGCAAAGGGCATTGGTTGCAATTCAACTACGGCGTCAGTAAGAACTGGACGATCGGCGCACAGTACTTTATTAATGAAGTCGATATCACTACGGGCACGGAGCGTGATTACGACCGCCTCATGATCGACATGCAGTGGAAATGGAAATAGGCTTATGACATTACCTTCAAAGCGCTTGCTAAATTTCGCAGGTTTTCTCGTCTGCGCAGGCATGATGGCTTACGCTCTGTATGCCGAGCACCAACTCTTGCTGGAACCATGTCCGCTGTGCGTATTTCAGCGTATTGCTGTCATTGGGATGGGCATAGCGTTCTTGTTGCTTGGGCTGCACGATCCGAGTCCAGGTTGGGCGCGACGGATTTACCTGGCAATTCTTGATCTTGCCGCCATTGGCGGAATAATCGTCGCGGGTCGCCACGTCTGGCTGCAGAATCTACCGCCGGACAAAGTACCGTCGTGCGGGCCGGGGCTCGGCTACATGCTGGATAATTTTCCGTTCGCCGATGCCCTCAAGATGGTGTTCACAGGATCGGGGGAGTGCGCAACTGTGGATTGGTCGTTGCTCGGTCTATCAATGCCAAGCTGGGTGCTGATCGGTATTGTTTCGCTGGCCGCATTCGGTTTTTGGAACAACTTGTTTCGATCGCGCGCCTAATCAGGTAGTAAGAGTTTTTCCATTATTCGTTTGTACATTGACGACAATACGATGATGTCGTCGATCCGGACGTGCTCGTCGATCTTGTGAATCGAGGCATTTACGGGACCAAGTTCGACGACGTCGGTGCCGGCTGGTGCGATGAAGCGACCGTCCGACGTGCCGCCTCCCGTTGATAATTCCGGGGCGACGCCCGTGAGTTCGGCGACGGCAGTGGAGACAGCATTAATAAGTTCGCCGGGGCCGGTCAAAAACGGTTCACCCGACAAATGCCAATTCAGGTCATAGTCAATTTCGTGGGAATCGAATATGTCGCGGACTTTTTCTTGCAACGTTTCATAGTCCCAAACGGTTGAATAGCGAAAATTAAATCGTGCCGATAGTTCGCCAGGTGTTACGTTCGGAAAACCGATTCCGGATTGTATGTCGACAACTTGAAAGCTGGTCGGCGGAAAGAATTCATTGCCCGCATCCCACTCGATGTTGTGCAATTCTGCGAGAACCGGAGCGAATCGCGCAATTGGGTTATCGGCGAGTTGTGGGTAAGCAACGTGTCCCTGAACGCCATTAACAGTCAACATTCCGCTAAGCGATCCGCGACGTCCGACCCGTACTATATCTCCGAGCGTTGCTTCACTCGACGGTTCGCCTAATACGCACCAGTCAATTTTCTCCTCGCGAGCCTGCAAGGCCTGCATGACCTTGAGAGTGCCGTCCCTTGCACGACCTTCTTCGTCGCTGGTGATGAGCAATGCAATGCTGCCATCATGAGTCGTGTTTTCGGCGAGGAACTCCTCTATCGCGACGATCATCGCGGCGAGTCCACCTTTCATATCGGCAGACCCTCGTCCATACAGAACGTCATCTTCAATCGTGGGTTCAAACGGGTCGTAACGCCACTCATTCTCGTCGCCTGGGGGCACCACATCCGTGTGACCCGCGAAACAAAGCACCGGACCCGTATCGCCGCGACGCGCATATAGATTAGTAACATCGCCGAATTGCATCGTCTCGCAATTGAAGCCCAGAGGCACAAGCCGTTGTATCAGAATCTCCTGACAGCCGGCATCCAGCGGCGTAATTGAACGACAACGCATTAATTGCCTAAGCAGCGATATTGCGGCGGGCGTTTCAGAGGTATTGTCAGTTGCTTCGGTCAATGGTCGAATCGGCTAGAGGTTTTTGAGGAATTCGCTGAACCGCTTTTCGGAAAACCCGACCGCGATGAAATGATCGGCCTCCAGTACCGGTCGCTTGATTAGGGTAGGTCTTTCAATCATCGCCGCCAATGCCTTGTCCCGGGTCATGTCATTGCGGTCAACTTCAGGGATCTTGCGCCAGGTCAGGCTCCGCTTGTTAAGCAACTTCTCCCATCCAATCCGTTCAACCCAACGCTCAAGCATTTGAATGTCCAACCCATCGTCACGCAGGTCGTGGAAGCGATGTTCGATTTCCTTGCTGGTCAGAAACTTTCGAGCATTCCTGCAAGTGTCACAACTTTGGATACCGTAAACTGTCAGCACTCTTATCAATCCCTATTCTGCGTTGCGTAACAGGTCATTGAGACTCGTTTTCGAACGCGTCTTTGCATCAACATGCTTGACGATGACGGCACAATACAATGAGTATTTTCCGTCGGCTGACGGTAAATTACCGGACACGACAACTGACCCGGCCGGTATACGGCCGTAACTGACTTCGCCAGTCGCACGATCGTAAATTTTCGTACTCTGACCGATATAAACGCCCATCGAAATAACTGAGCCCTTTTCGACGACGACGCCCTCGACGATTTCTGAGCGTGCGCCAATGAAGCAGTCATCCTCGATGATTGTAGGCCCGGCCTGTATCGGCTCGAGCACGCCGCCGATGCCGACGCCTCCAGAAAGGTGCACGTTCTTACCGATTTGGGCACAGCTGCCCACGGTGGCCCAGGTATCGACCATCGTGCCCGAGTCGACTCGTGCGCCGATGTTTACGTAGCTCGGCATCAATACAACATCGCTCGCGACAAACGCGCCGCGGCGGACGATTGCATCAGGTACGACGCGCACGCCGTCGCGACGAAAATCGGCTTCAGAATAGTCGGCGTACTTCATCGGTACTTTGTCAAAGAACTTGCTATGCGTGCCGGGCATGACCGCGTTATCGGACAAGCGGAAGCTCAACAGTACGGCCTTCTTCAGCCATTGGTTGACGTGCCAGCCGCCATCGCGAGGTTCTGCAACGCGGGCTGATCCCGCGTCGAGCATGGCAATAGCCGATTGCACTGCCTCGCCGAGCTGTTCGACCTCGCCAGCGTCATCCATTTGGCCGCCGCATTCGAAGCCCTTTTCTATAATGTCGATCATCGTTTGCATCAGTCGTCCAGTTTAGCGACTAATTTGTCGCGAAGTTGTTGTTTTGCTAAATCGCTAAGGGGCATCCCGGCCTCGTCGCTTATATAGAAGACGTCCTCGGCGCGTTCGCCAATCGTCATGATCTTGGCAGCGTCGATATCAATACCTTGTTCAATAAATGCCTGTCCCACTTTGCTCAATAAACCAGGTCTGTCAGCTGCCACGAGATCCATTACGGTCCGTCCATTCGGAGTGTCATTGGCAAACTCCACGCTCGTGGTGGTTGTAAACATTCGCATCCGCCGTGGTGCCGCACGTGTGACCGGAACAGTATCATCGTCGCCCGAGGTCAGGATGCGCGTCAATGATCGTCGAATCTTATTGATTCGCGCTTCATCGATGTCGATCATCTTATCCAGCTCCATAAAAATATACGTGTCGATGCTGTAGCCGTTCGCAATTGGAACGATCCGCGCATCGACAATCGTCATGCTTAGCTCATCGAGTACAGCGGTGGCGTGCGCAAACGTCCGTCGCTTCTTCGGCGTATACAAAACCGCCTCTACACCATCTCCATTCGGCTGCCGTCGCACATCGACCAGGCCGACATCGGAATTGGTATCGGAATCGGCAAGCCACTCGGTATGCCAGACGATTTCTTCGCTGCGATGGCGCAGGAAATAGCTGTCGTCAAATAACTGCCATACAGCATCGGACTTTTCGCTAGCAATATTGATCTCTGCCAGCGACTCTTTGGCTTGCGATTTCTTTTCGATCACGAGTTGTTCCCGATCGATCGGATTATCAAGGCCGCGTCGTAAAGCGTGGTGCGTCAATTTGTACAAATCGCCAAATAGCGTGGCCTTCCAGGAATTCCAGAGTTTCGGGTTTGTCCCACGGACGTCAGCGACTGTCAGGACATACAGGTAATCGAGGTGTAAAGGATCGCTGACCATGGACGCAAATTCGTCAATAACGTCGGGGTCACCAATGTCTTTTTTCTGCGCAGTTGTCGACAAGATCAAATGACTGCGCACGAGCCAGGCAACAATGCCGGCGTCGTACTTGCTCATACCATGTTCGAGACAGAAAGCCTCGGCGTCGACAGCTCCGAGCTCGGAGTGGTCGCCACCGCGGCCTTTGGCAATATCATGAAACAGGCCACCCAGGTAGGCAATTTCAGGTTTCTCGAAGCTCTGCATGATTCGGCTGCATTCGGGAAACTCGTGATCAAATCGTGACAGCGCGAACTTACGTAGGTTACTGACGACAAATAGCGTGTGTTCATCAACTGTATACGCATGAAACAAGTCGTATTGCATGCGTCCGACAATCCGTCCGAACGACGGAATGTACAAGCCGAGCACGCCATACAGGTTCATACGCCGCAGTTCGTGTGTAACCCCCTCCGGCGCTCGCAGGATTGCCAGGAACAAACGATGATTACGTGGATTCTGGCGAAACTCCTCGTCAATAAGATGCAGATTGCGCTTGATCAAACCGATCGTGTACGCACTGACGCCACGGATGTCTGGATTTTGTTGCAACAGCAGAAACAACTCGAGTAAAGCCGACGGGTCGCGAGCAAACACCCGATCATCAATTGTCTGCAGGAAGCCATTCTTGACCTGAAAGCGCTCGTTGATAGCCGCAGGTTTCGCGGCCGGGTCCATCAATATCGCTTCTTCAAACAACTGCAGCAGCATTTCGTTGAGTCGGCTCAGGTCCATAACCGTGCGGTAATAGCGCTGCATGAGTTGCTCAACTGCCAGTGTATAGCTGGCGTCTTCGTAGCCGAGCATTTTGGCGAGATTGATCTGGTGATCGAATAAGAGGCGGTCTTCACCGCGGCCGGTCAGCGTGTGCAATCCGAATCGAACTCGCCACAGGAACTCCTGACCTTCATGCAGGCGTTGTACCTGACCGGGCGTCAGAAACTTGTGCGGGACGAGCTCCTCGAAGGTCTCCACGTCGAAATATCGTTTTGCGACCCAGCCGACCATTTGAATATCGCGCAGGCCGCCAGGACTTCCTTTGACGTTCGGCTCAAGATTGTAGGCCGAGTCGTCGTAGCGATGATGGCGTGCTATTTGCTCTTTACGTTTTTCCGCAAAAAACTCGGCTGGCGGCCATATTTTGTCGGGTGCTACAGCGCTCTGCATGTCGGCATACAATTCCGGCGGTCCATCGATCAACCGAGATTCCATCAACGTGGTTGCCACCGTAAGATCAGCCTTGGCTTCTTTACGACTCTGCTTGACCGTTCGGACGCTGTGCCCAATCTCCAGACCGACATCCCAAAGGGCAGTTACAAAGTCGCTGAGCTGCGACTTGAGCGTCGCCGATAGTTTCTTCGGCACCAGGACCATGATGTCGACGTCGGAGTAGGGGTGAAGTTCGGCTCGTCCATAGCCGCCAACGGCAACCAATGCTGCTATCCCTACACAATCCGGAGCATGCTGCTGCCAGAGATGGGTCAGTATGGAGTCGACCAGCAGCGAGCGTTCGTGCACGAGTGTGACAACCGATTCGCCGGCCAGAAATCGTTCGCGGATATCGGCGCTGGCAGCGTCGAGATCAGCGCGGCTTTTTGCCACATAACTCATTGAATTATAAAGATATAATCATCGATCGTTGGCTCCGAGTGTAAGCACCTCGAAACCCGTGTCCGTAATCAGAACGGTGTGTTCCCATTGTGCTGACAGGCTGTGGTCCTTAGTGACAACAGTCCACCCGTCTGGCAGCAGCTTGACGCTGGCTTTGCCCGCATTAACCATCGGTTCGACAGTCAAAGTCATGCCGGCCTTGAGTTCGAGACCGGTGCCTGCCGAGCCGTAATGCAGCACCTGCGGGTCCTCGTGAAAGACGCGTCCGATGCCATGTCCGCAATATTCCTTGACGATCGAGAAGCGGTTCTTTTCCACGTGCTTTTGTACAGCTGCACCGACGTCGCCAAGGTGTTTGCCGGCTGCCAATTCCTCAATGCCGAGCCACATACCCTCAAATGCGATATCGGCTAGCCGTTGCGCCTGCACGCCGGGCTTGCCGACGAAGAACATGCGGCTCGTGTCGCCATGGAAGCCGTCCTTGATGACCGTAATGTCGATATTGACGGCGTCGCCGGCCTTGAGCTTTCGCTCACCGGGAATGCCGTGACAAACGACGTGGTTGACCGATGTACAGATCGATTTTGGAAAGCCACGGTAATTGAGCGGTGCGGGAATGGCATCCTGAACGTCAACGATGAACTTGTGGCAAATGTCATTGAGCTGGTCTGTTGTGACGCCCGCCTGCACATGCTCACCGATCATGTCGAGCACGTCGGCGGCGAGGCGACCCGCAAGCCGCATTTTGTCCTGTTCTTCAGCTGTTTTTATGGTGACGGTCATTCTTTGTCCGAAACGAGGTCCAAGCCTATTTTCTCTTTAGACTCAGACACTTAGGTAGGGTAAAAGGCCTTTGGCCACGAATTGTTCACGCCGCCGTTGTTGGCTGCGATCGGCTATGGTATAAAGCGCGCGCCCTTGAGGCAATTAATCCACACGGACATCGTCACATCACGCTGGGTGCCCCACCTGAAAAGGGGTTGCGAGATGGGATGTTCGGA
>JBPCYB010000008.1:0-63055 GCA_051007995.1 Woeseiaceae bacterium
TTTTTTGACGCCGATGTAACGCATGGGCCGGACGAGTTGATCGACCTGCCGGTTCGGTTTATTTCGGTCATGTGCAGGGCGACCCAGAACTAATTCCCATCTCGTTGGATCCGGAGTGGGGCGTTGAACGTAGGTAAAAAGAAAAAAATGATATCAGCATTAAATAAAATTACGATAAATATTAATGAGTTAAAGGTCCTCAGCCGAGTTTGATCGGGTTGAGTATGTATTCTATAGATGATAGGATGTTGGAAATGCTAATTGACCGAATTTTCGTCACAAGTGTCCACAAGAACCAGATCTATGTAACCAGTGAGCTCCCAAATGTTGCCGTTACTGGCGTTGCTGGGAATTACAGGGGGAGAAAATCCATGACAAGTAAAAGCTTCGTTAGCAAAATCCTGACGGCAATCCTGCTGGCCGCAGTTTCGACAACGGCCTGGTCGCAGAGCACGTTTGAGGAAATCGTCGTTACTGCCGCAAAACGGCAGGAGTCATTGCAGGACGTCAATATGTCCGTTACGGCGGTGGGTGGCTTAACTCTGGAAGAGCGACAGATCGACACTATTGAGGACATCCAGGTGATGGTCCCATCGATGTCAGCAGGCAATGACTTCGCGTTTGCCAAGCTGTTCATTCGAGGCATTGGTCTAAACAGCTCATTTGCGGGCGTTGATCCATCGGTTGCATTGCACGTCGATGGCGCGGTGATTTCATCGTCGTACGCACAATTGGGTGCGTTTTTCGACCTCGAACGCGTGGAAGTATTGCGTGGGCCGCAGGGCACCCTGTATGGCAAGAATGCGACCGGCGGCTCAGTCAACCTGATCACGCGTAAGCCAACCGAGGAGTTCGAAGGCTATGGACGGATCACCTTAGGTGATTACGACCTTACGCGACTCGAGGGTGCAGTGAGTGGACCCTTGTCCGACAACGTACTCGGCAGACTCGCTTACAAATCGACGGATCGAAGCGGCTACGGCGAAAACATATTTACGGGCAACGACATCGACGATGCGAACAAGCAAGCCGTGCGTGGCCATCTGCAATTCAATATCAGCGACACATCGGACCTGTTGCTGACAGCAGAATGGCAACGCGAAGATGATGCCGGCATGGGCATCAAATTCGTCGAGTCCTTGAACGCACTTAACCCGGTCGTTTATCCAAACCCACCAAGCGGTGCTGGCGGATTCGCTCCTGGCAGGCGCGATACGTCATCGGAAAAAGATAATGAGAACAAGCGGGAAAGCACGTCGCTCACAGCCACCTGGAACAAGCAAATCAACGACACCTGGGGTTTGAGCTGGATAACGAACTGGCGGCAGACCGATATATTGCTTGTGCAGGATCTGGACAACTCGAGCAACGTTAGTACCGGTATCCAATCTAATGGCACGGACAGTGATCAGCTCAGTTCTGAACTGCAGTTCCATTTCAATACGGATCGTCTGCATGGCCTAATCGCGTTGTACTACTTCGATGAGAGTTTCAAGAACAATAATAATATTGGCGCCGCACATCCGGACAATGGCCTGACAACGAATGTTCTTCTAACCGGCGACATCGATATTGAAACGACGGCGTTGTTTGCAAACGTGTCCTACGATATCAGTGATGAATTTTCTATCAACGTAGGCGGCCGCTACGCACAGGAAGATAGGGGCGGTGACAACACCTGGAACCTGTTCTTCATCCCATTATCGGTTCCGTTCTCAGATTCAGAGAGCTTCAGCGAATTCAAACCTTCAATCGGTTTTGAATGGAAGTCGAGCGATAACGTGTTGACGTATTTCACCTACTCCGAGGGTTTCAAGGGCGGTGGGTTTCAGTCCGGGCAACGTGTGCCGATTCTCGAGCCGGAGTTGATCGATAACTACGAGCTCGGCGTGAAAGGCACGTACCTTGACGATCGTCTGCTACTAAACGTAGCCGGCTTCTATTACGAAGTGGAAGACATGCAATTGGATAGAACATTGCCGTTAGCAGGTGGAGGGTTCGCGGCGATCTTTGAGAATGCCGGTGCAGCGGAAGGTCAGGGCGTGGAAATCGAGTTTTCATTCCTCGCCTCGGACAATTTCCGATTGGATGGCAACATCGCATTCCTGGATGCAGAGTTTACTGACTACATGTCGGTCAGCGCGATCGATCAGGTGCTCTCCGATCTCAAGGGAAACAAGTTGCGCCAGGCGCCGGAAGTCAGTGGTTTTCTCCGCGGCGAGTGGGTCAACTCGCTGAGTGGCGGCGGCACAATGACTTTTGGCGCGCAGGTCTCGTATAAAGACGATCAGTATTACACGGAGTTTAACGATGATGTGTCCGGACAGGAGGCGTATTCGTTGGTGGACGTGAACCTCAAATATACGTCGCCCGACGAGCGCAAGACGGTAAATGTTTGGGGCAAAAACATTACTGACGAATTTGTTGTCAGCGGTGCTTTCGTGAGTTCTACAGGACTCATCGTATCTGCCAATAACCTCGCGCCATCAACCTTCGGCATTACGTTCGGTTACGACTTCTAGAGCACCAATCTCCCCCCTCAATGGTTGGTGGTGGTCAGGCCGAGTCTCAGTACTCGGCCTGACTTTTAGTATGACAATATTGAATCTGTATTAGACAAAGCGAAAGGACTAACAGCGTGGTAACAAATTCCGACAGTATTATCGGCCGGCGAGCGATAGCAGAGGCCATCCGCGATGCGGGTATCGACACTCTTTTTACAGTTGCGGGTGGCCATTTTCTGCCAACCTTTCACGAAATTGGCAAGCTCGGCGCGACCCGAGTCGTGGCAGCTCGACATGAACAAGGCGCAGGTTACATGGCATCAGGCCATGCTCTCGTTACAGGTCAACCTGGCGTCGTTTTTTCCGGAGCCCCGGGTCCTGGCGCGACCAATCTGGTGACGGCGGTCGCCAACGCGCAGGCAGACTCCATTCCCTTGCTGGTTCTCACGGCGCAGGTGGATCGTCGCTATGTGCACAGAAATATTCTGCAGTACTGCGACAACGTGTCGTTGTTTGAACCTTTTTGTAAACGATCTGTCCAGGCAGTCTCGATTGACGAAGTAGCAAATCTACTCGCCACGAGTCTGCAACTAGCTGCTTCCGGGCGGCCTGGACCCGTTCATGTAGCATTGCCGCAAAACCTGCAAGTCGAACACCTGGTGCCTCAAGCCAGAGTCAATGTGACGCCTATGGGAAAACCGGGTCCGACAGAAAGCGACGTCGGATCGCTGCTGTCGCTACTCAAATCTAGCAAACGACCGACTATTCTTGCAGGTCACGGCATTCTGCGCGGCGGTGGGTCGGAACAACTGCGCGCCGTCGCGGAGCAATTGGGTGCACCCATTGCGACAAGTCGTTCTGGCATCGGAAGCATCGAAACGTCGCATCCGCAAAGTGTCGGCATGCTCGGGTTCTACGGTCCGGATTCGGCGCGCGAGGCGGTAGCACAAGCCGACCTCGTACTGATCGCCGGTTGTGCGCTCGGTGAGCAGACGACCTTTGGCTGGCGTAGCAATCTATTTGCAGACGATGCTGTTCTTGCACAAGTTGACATCGAGGCATCGCAGATCAACCGCGTCTACGCCGTTGATCACGGCATCAATTGCGATGCCGGTAAACTGCTTGGTGCGTTGGACGGACAGGTTGGCAATCGCAAACCCTGGTTTTCGCAAAAACCGGAGCGCACATCGCCACAAAACGACCCGGCACGCGGTTTGAGCGCGGCGTCGTTCCTGCAGGCTTTGAACAAGCACAAACCGGATGACGCAATTGTTACGGCAGATATTGGTAATCACCGCTTATGGGTGTGTGAGCAACTGGACATTACACATCCCGATTGTCTGTTGCAGTCCTGCGAATTCGACGCAATGGGCTTCAGCATGCCGACCGCGATCGGTGCCTCGGTCGCGTCGCCGGAAACTAAGATCATTACGATCTCCGGCGATGGCGGCTTCGTGCATACGATGGGCGAGCTTGCAGTGGCCAAAGAGGAAGGTCTTAAGATCGTCGCTGTCGTTTTCATTGACGGCGCTTTGGGGATTCTCCGGCATCAGGCCGAAGGATTTTATGGCGAGGATCACTTCGTGCGACTCGAGCCCATCGATTTTGAAAAAATCGGTCAGGCCTGTGGTGTTGAAGCTCGCACCGTATCCCAGGAAAGTGAATTGCAAGACGCCGTTAAATGGTCGATGGAGGCGACGGATCCTGTGTTGTTGGCAATCACCATCGATCCACAAGAAATTTTCCCGCCGTTGCTGACCAAGATCGAACAGCGCCGAATCGATCTAGTGGGCAAGAAGTAACGAGAGGACTGAAAATTGTGAAAGAAATTCGAAAGATTCATGTCGCCATTGAAGAGATACACCTCGAGGTGGGTCGGCCGGTCACGCCACCGCTCAAAACAATCATTGTTGCGGCGGTTATGCGTAACCCCTGGGCGGACATACCCTATACCGATGACCTTCGAACCGAGATCAGGCGCTTTGCGGCACCGCTCGGCGCTATTCTGGGCGAGCGCCTGATTGAAGAGGCCGGATCGCCGGAGGCCATTCAGGCCTACGGTAAGTCATCGATTGTTGGTATTGACGGTGAACTCGAGCATGCGTCTGCGATGGTCCACACTTTGTTGTTCGGCGAGGAAGTACGCAACCGCGCCAACGGTGCCAGCGCACTCGTGTTTGCAAATACTCGAGCGCCGGCTGGGGCACAGATTACTGTGCCGATGGTGCACAAAGGTGAATTGCTGACTCGGACGCATTATCACACGGCGCAAACGTCGATCGTCGACGCACCGCGACCGGATGAAGTTGTTGTGGCTGTTGGAGCCGCTACGGGATCGCGACCCTTTCCGCGAATTGGAGATCGCGATACGGATTGGGCGGATATTGAGACAGCTGCTGCGTCTGCTTAGACGGCAGTACTATTCAACGTCGGCTTCAAGTGCGGTCAGCGCGTGACTCCGATGCGCGCTCAATTCCGCGATGAGCTTGTCGGCTTTGCCAGCTTCGATTGCGGCGAGAATCTGTCGGTGTTCCGCGTCGATTCGCCCACGATTTTCGCGCTGCATGAATCCGGCTGAGCGATAGTGACAGGGTTCCGAGGCATCCCATAGCCACGTGATCATGCGCATCAGATGCGGCATGTCTGCTGCATCGAAAAGCGTGAAATGAAACTGACGATTCGCCGTGGTTAACGCAAATACATCGTCGCCGCTGGTTTCCATGTCCTCAATCGCCGAGCGCATTTCGTCGACATCGGATTTGTCGATGTTCGGTAGCGCGTGCCGCACGGCCTCTGCTTCAAGCAATGCGCGGATCGCGTAGATCTCACGCAGGTCCTTAATGTCGAGCTCGGTGACAAGATAACCACGGTGCGGGCGGTATCGAACCTGATGTTCGCCTTCGAGGATTCGTAACGCTTCGCGAACAGGTACTGCAGACATTCCAAGTTCTTCACCGACCGCGTCAGGTCGAATCGCCTGGCCGGGTTGCAGACGGCCATCCAGAAGTCGTCTGCGGATCTCGAGAAGCACAGCCTCTTGTGCAGTTTTGGGTCTTTCAAATCCCTTCATGTGCTTCTCTCATAAGATAAAATAATGTGTATATATTATATATACATGCACGGCTTGGTCAGGATTTTAGTCCATTGCCCGCAAGCGCCTCGAGGATCTGCACCGAGTCTGCGCCAAGTCTTGGTGGTGCCAGTTCGTAGCTGATGGCTGACCGCGAAAATTCGATCGGGTTTGCCACGGTAGCGATGGTTGCGCCATCCGGCCGTTTCAATTCACGGACAACATCCATATCAAGTCGATCGGCTAACTCGAAAGCCTCTGCAATATTGTTAACCGGGCCACACGGTATGCCGCTGTCTTCGAGCAAACGCAACCAGTGGTCGCGGGGATGGGTAGTCAGTATTTCTTCGAGCGCGTCCGCAAGTTTCTTGCGATTCGTTACGCGCTCCGCGTTGCCGACCCACAGAGAATTGTCAGCCATTTGCTCGGCGCCCAATGCGCGACACAGCTTGCGGAATTGACCGTCATTGCCGACAGCAATAACAATCGGTTCAGAATCCGTCGCATAGGTTTCGTAAGGAGCGATGCTCGGGTGCTGATTGCTGATTCGGGTAGGCACGGTGCCCGTTGTCAAATAACTCGACCCCTGGTTTACGAGCGACGATAACGCCGACGAATACAGGTTGACATCAACCATTTGTCCGCATTGTGTTCGCTGCCGATCATTAAGCGCTGCCAATATGCCGATTGTTGCATGCAGGCCAGTTAGTACGTCAACGATAGCCACGCCTGTTTTCATCGGCGGCCCATCTGCTTCACCTGTGATACTCATCAGGCCACTTAAAGCCTGGGCGAGGAAATCGTAACCCGGCAAGTCGCGGCCGCGCTTGTTGCCGAAACCGCTGATGCGGCAGTAGATGACACCAGGATTTCGTTCCCGCAGGCTGTCGTAATCGAGACCGAATCGTTGCATCGTGCCGGCGCGAAAGTTTTCGATGACTATATCGGCCGATTCGGCGATTTGCCGAGCCTGGCTGCATTGAGCGTCGTCGCCAAGATCGAGTGCGACACTGCGCTTGTTGCGGTTGACGGACAAATAGTAAGCACTGTCGCCATCCTCGGTATAGGGCGGACCCCAGGCGCGGGTTTCGTCGCCGGATTCGGGCCGTTCGATCTTGATGACTTCGGCGCCAAGGTCGCCGAGCATCATCGTTGTTAGCGGCCCGGCAAGAACACGTGAAAAATCAGCGACGACCAAGCCGCTAAGTGGTGGTGCGGATTGTTCATTGCTGTTTGAGTTAGCCATTCAGCACCGAGCTCAGGCCGCCTTGTCCACGTCGACGACGCCGCGAGCGCGTAGCGTGCATAAAGAGCCTTTGACGCGAATCTGGCCGTCCGTCAATACCAGGGCTACACCGGGAAATTCGCCGGCCGCGAGCGCGGTGGTTGCAGACGATTCGACCGAACCGAGTGAGGCGTCAATGATGACGATGTCGGCAGATTTACCTTCTGCCAGTTGATTGCCGTCAACACCGAATGCGCGTGCACCTTGACCGGAGGCAATTGCCCACCCCAGCTCTGGAGCAACGCCACCTAATGAACAGATGTCGCCGATGGTCTTCACAATGCCAAGAGATGTGACACCGTAACCGGTAGGTGTGTCAGTTCCGATCAAAAGTCGATTGAGTTCATTGCGGTCAGTAAGCCTCTCGACCACACGCAGCATTGAGCGTGCACCACCGGCCTGGACGACCTCTATAAATGGCGGCGCATTCTCGTCGCTGCACAAAAGGTCGATGTCAGCATCTGATAATGAAGCAAATGTGTTCATGTGCGATGCGATGCTGGGTTGAACGGTCAGAACATCTTGCGCGCCGAAGTAGGGGTGCGCTTCCCCGCCTGGGCCACGGTCCGACGTGCAGCCGCAGTGCATATGCACTGTCATCCCGAGTTCTCGTGCGTACATTGATAACTCACCCGATCGCACCGGGTCTTTTAGTCCGCCAATACCAACTTCACCGATGATTCTCATGCCTGCTGCGTACGCACGATCGATATGCGTGAATTCTGTGTCCTTTTCGAACAGCATGGCTCCGCCGTGGATTTTCATGCCGAGTGGCTGAAAACTGCGGTAAGAAACGAAAGCCGCGTGCGCGATCGCGAAGGCCGACTCAGCGTCGGTGCGGCCAGCAACATGGACCTCGCCCGCTGACATGACACGCGTTACCGCGCCGTGAACCATTTGCTGCAGGTATCCAACCGATTGTTGCTTGGTACCGTAGTCGCCAAGCGTCGGATGCACATGGGTGTCGACGAGTCCAGGCGCAGCGGTCATTCCCTTGCAATCGATGGTCATGTCGGGATTGTTTGCCGAACCGGCATCGAACGAGGTTATTTTACCGCCATCGATTACAATCGCGTCGATCTCCGCGGTTGGCGATTCGAAAATGCCGGTAAAGGCGTGTCCGATATTGTGTAACAAGACTTGCATGGATACTTCCCGTTATCAGATGTTAGGCATGATCTCTTTGGTGAACATATCGATCTGCGATTCATCTTCCGAAAGTGGATTAAACATCAGGTGCTGAATTCCGGTCGCCTTGAGCGACTGAATGCGCTCAATAAGCTCATCAATCGTGCCGAACAGGTAAGCGAGCTGCAGATCCTTGTCGGTACGCTTGTCGTCCATGACGCTGCGGTAGGCTTTCAATTGTTCCTCGATGACTTTGTCGCGGTCTGTTGAGTCGACAACGTGAATCCATTGCGCGTGCGACACCGTAAAGTCGTGCATGTCACGGTCCTCGGCAAGTCGCGCCGTGACGGTTTCGACATCGCGTTTAATGATGTCGCGATCCGTACCACTTGAACGGCAGATCCAGCCGTCGTGCGTCGCGATTCGTTCCAGCACCGCCGGGACCATGATCGGTTTGTCGAAGTTATTCGCCATGTGCACTTGCGAGCCGCCGCCAATCCAGATTGGAATCGGCTTGGCGGGTCTTGGGTAGATGGATACACCCTCTACCTTGAAAAACTTGCCGTCGAAATGAACGTCGTCTTCAGTCAACAGTTTTCGCAGCAAGGCCAGCGTCTCGTCGGTGCGCTTACCACGCTCCTTTTTTGATACGCCGAGACAGTTGAATTCGCGCTCGTCGTGGCCGGTGCCGACGCCAAGTATCACGCGACCGCCACCAGCCATGTGATCAATACTCGCAACCATCTTTGCTGTCATTACCGGGTGACGCATGGGCGCGCAGAGTATTGCAGTACCGAGGCCAATCGACTCGGTGGCGCCGGCGGCGACGGCGAGCGTAATGAGCGGATCCTGCCATGCGACCGAATAGACATTCGGTGCGATCAACAGGTGATCGATTACCCAGATTGTCCTGAAGCCGCTTTCTTCAACCTTGGCACAGTACGGCACGAGATTGCGGGATTGTTCTGCCGTCGTGGTGGGACGAGCATATGAAGGGATGCGCCAACCTAGATCCATTTTTTTCTACCTTTTTCTAATTCTTACTAACAAATATTTGGCTTGGCCCAATCAGACAGACACATGACCGGCGGAGGACTCAGCATCAGCCGCGGCTCGCCCATACAGTCGGCGCATGACAATGCGATGCAGGAATCCATGCACTTTATCGAGCGTGAATCCAAGCGCGGTGAGAAGTACAAACGCAACGAACATTAGCTCGGTATCGAGCGTTCCTTGCGAAACAATAATTAATGCGCCGAGCCCCTTGTTGGCACCGACGTATTCAGCGACGACGGCGCCGACCAAACTCAGCATCAACGCCACGCGTACGCCGCTGGAGATTGCGGGAATGGCATGCGGTATACGCAGCCTCGTCAAAGTAAACCAACGCGATGCGCGCAGTGCGCGGAATAACTCGAGATGTTCCCGTGGTGTCGAGGTCAGGCCGAGATAGGTGTTCTCGAGTAATGGAAAGAACGCAATCAATGCGGCGATGATGACTTTTGGTCCCATGCCGAAACCAAACCAGATTACGAGAATCGGGGCGAGCGCGAATTTTGGCAGGGCCTGCGTGATAATGACGTAGGGCATGATGACGCGGCGGGCAATACTGAATTCCGCCGCCAGGGTGCCGCAACCGATGCCCAGAACCGCGCCGACGGCAAAGCCGGCGAGAATTTCCTGGGTCGTCAGCAGAATGTGCGGCCACGCCCGCCCACTACCCACGAACGAGATCAGCCGGGTCAAGACGGCGTCCGGGCCCGGCAGAATCAGTGGCGAGGTCTGCTCCGCAATCAGATGCCATACAAACAGGAATAACGCCGCCGAAGCGACGACAAGAATGCGTCCGAGTGACTTTTCGCTGAGTTTCGCCATTGCCTAGTGCAGAGCCTCCCGAATCTTGTTGCGCATTTTCCAAAAGCGTTCATCGCTTTCGACCTGGTCAAACGTTCGCGGTCTGGGAATATCGACGTCGATGGTGTCATGGATAGCACCGGGTTGCGCTGACATGATGATGATGCGGTCCGACAAAAACAGTGCTTCGCCAATGTCATGTGTCACGAATACAATCGTAGTTCCGGCTTCGCGCCAGATTCGCAGCAATTCCTCATTCATTGTTTCGCGTGTCTGCGCATCGAGAGCGCCGAACGGCTCGTCCATCATCAGTATCGACGGCGACATTACGAGTGCTCGCGCAACCGATACCCGTTGTTGCATACCGCCCGACAATTCGGTTGGCCGGTGCTGTGCGTATTTGTCCAAGCCGACCATCTTGAGAATATTTCGGACTTTGTCTTTGTCATCACTGCTGGCTTTTCCGTTGATCTCGAAGGGTAGTAGCAAGTTGTCCTCGACAGTTCGCCACGGCAGCAACACGGCTTTCTGGAAGACGTAGCCGATGCGCGCATCAGGTCCGTGGATCTCTGCATCGCCAATTCGGATGCTTCCTCCGGTTGCGGCGATCAGGCCGCCGATACAGCGCAGTAAGGTACTCTTGCCGCAGCCGCTCGGTCCGACGATTGACACGAATTCACCTGATGCTATGTCGAGATTTATCTTGTCCAGGGCAAGGATATTGCCGGCATCCGATGAATAGGTCTTCGTTACCCCATCAATAAGGATGCGTCCATCCACAGTTGACGAACCCGTCATGGTGTAGGCAGGAATTCGTTGGTGATGATGTCGGCGACATCAACGGGTCGATCGAGAATGCCGAGTTCGACTGCCTCATCGGCAATCTTCGACATCGTATCGATATCGCACCAACCCATGCCGTGCTCGGCAACGCCCGGGCCGGTGCTTTGCATTTCGATGCGCAAGTCGATCACGGCGCGATTTCGTTCAAGATTGTCTGCACCGACGGCGTATCGTGATCCGATCTCGGCGGCTGCATCCGGGTTTTCGGCAATCCAGCGCTTGGACTTGTCGAGCGCGGTGATAAAGCGATGAACGAGATCTTTGTTATTCTCTAACCATTGGCGATCTGCGAAGTAGACGGCATTAGGGCCGGGTACTTCTTCATACTCCCAGACGTCAAAGCCAATCTCGTTCGGATCCTGGACGTGCCGAAACATGCCCCAGTTGATGCTGCCCCAGGTCGATGCGGCGTCGACAGTACCGCCAAGTAGCACCGATGCGAAATCGCGGCCGACAGCCGCCATCGTCACATCATCTTCCGTTAGTCCGTTTGCGGCGAGGAGATACATAACGTTGTAGCGGCTTGTGGACGCCTGCGACGTTACCGCAATCGTTTTGCCTTTCAAGTCTGCAGGCGACGCGATGCCTTTTTCCTTGTTGACGACCAGCGTCATCCAATTCTTTGTGTACGGACAGTAAAGTCCCTTAAGGTTTGCACCTTTTGTTAGTGCGAAATATCCGGAGAACTGGTCAGCCATTGCGATGTCGGCATTGCCGGCAATGACGTTGCGCACCGCATCACCTGCTCCCTCAGCCGCGAGCTGATCAATGTAAATGCCTGCGTCGGCGAAGTAGCCATTTTCTTCACCGACATACAAATCGATGAAATCGATGAAGCGTGGGCCCCAGGGGACAATGCGAATCGTGTCGCGGCCGTCTGCGGTGGTGCGATCCGTGCCGTCGGAACCCCCGCCGCAGGCGCTGAGGACCAGCAATAACGCCAGCATCAGTGGAAATCCACGCAGCCACACTGTTGCTATTGCTGGCACCGCAATACCCCCAAATAATGAAATTCAACATTCTATATTCTATATACTTTACGCCTCAAATCAATAGTTTTGCCGCTATGGCGGTGGCCTGGCGTCGATTCCAGCCGTTGCGAGGATCGTGTCCTTGTCGCCTGTCGGAGGATAGATCCGCTCGGTGTTGATTTGGCGTTTCTTGTCTTTGGCGTCGGCGCCAAGTAGCACGATGCTGCGATCCCAACCTTGCGTGAACATAGCGCCTGCCGCCCCGAGGTCCAGGCAAGTTACGTAGATTGGCTGGTGGTATGCCTGCAAGGGCAATTGCAACAGTTCGCGGGCCGCGTTGTAACCCGCGAATCGGCCCATGGGCATCGCGTGCTGACAAGACATCAAAGCGACGTTGGATTCATCCGCTTGGGCCCGAGCTATGTCTCCCGCGGCGAAAATGTTTTTTGTATCGCGAACGTGCAGTTGTTCATCTACAGGGAGGCGACCCAGATCATCCAATTCAACTTGCAATTCATTGGCCAAAGGATTTGCTCGCAGACCGGCAGTCACAATAGTGGTCTTTGTTTCTACAGTGTCGCCATTACTGAGTACGACTTCATGGCCACGAACTTCAGCGACCCTGGTTGATGTGTGCAGTTCAATATCGAGCGATTGCAATGCGCGTTCGATTTCCGGCCTTGGGTTCAGGCCAAGATCCGGACCGATGACGTCTGATTGCTCTATCAACACGATGCGTATTCGCTTTGCCGTCTCCTCGTTGCTGTGTGCTGCAAGCCGCGATCGCATTTCGGTGGCAAGTTCGATGCCCGTGAAGCCACCACCGACAATCACAATGGCACGACAGCCGGGCGATTCAGGAGATTGGGTGAGCTGATGCAGGTGCTCATCCAGCGCGACGGCCGCCTCGAAGCTGTCTATGTTCCAGGTACGTTCTGCTGCGCCGGGCAGGGGCAGTGGTTTTTGTACGCTGCCGGCGGTCAGAATCAGCTGATCGTAAGTGCGGCTTTCGATCTCACCACTGGCCGTCACAAAGCTAAGCGAGCGAGCCGCAGAGTCGATGCGCGAGACGGTAGCTTCGATTAAGTCAATACCTACCGGATCGAGAGTGTTGGCAAGCGGCACGCGAAGCGCTTCTGGGTTGGGTTCGTAAAGGCGTGGTCGAATGCTCAGGTACCCGTCGGTCGAGATCATCGTGACCTGAATGTCGCCGGCGTAATCGTCAATCTGTTTGGCAGCTGCCAGACCGGCCCATAGCCCGGCAAAGCCGCCTCCAACAATGACGATATTTTGCATTAGCTCTTCCTGAATAAGCTCGATAACACCGCTATGGTGCTGAGGATTGCAAGCAGCAGCAAATCAAGCCGTATCGACCCGACCATCTGTGGAATTGTGCCGACGACGGATGCCAGGAACAGCAGCAACGCCACGCCGGTTGCGACGATGATCTCGATACCCGGCGCGCGCTTCATCAGGATTCCGCCCAGAATAAACGGACCCAGCAGTGCGGTACCGGCAAAACTCACGCGGGCGAGCAAGACGAGTTGATCGCTGCTCATCAATGCCACAATCAGTGACCCCGCAGCGAAGCCAAAGATCGACAAGCGCGTACGGTGCATAACGGTTTTCTCATCGCCGCTCATCATTGAGCGTAACTCTGCGCCCAGCGCAAACAGCTGTGAATCTGCGGTTGAAATCGCCGCGGCGATTAGCCCGATCGCTACGGCTGCGGCGATAAGCGGTGCCTGGTCATGAATCAGGGTTCCCACGAGGAACTCGGTAACCGGCGCGCCGGCGTACTCCACGGCACCAAAAAACCCAATCGGTATGGTTGCAAGGATGACGATCATTGCGAACAGCCCCAAAAGCACAGCCATGCGTCGTAACGACAAAAAATCACGCATGATAACCAGCCGAATCGACATCTGTGGCTGAGTTACGGGAACCAGCACAATGACAATGAAAGTTGCGATCAGAAATTGCGTCGAGAACAGTCCGGCCGGACCGGGTACTGATAAGAGCGACTCGTTACGTGCGGCGACCTGGTCAAACAATTCGACGATGCCGCCGAAATGAGCGATACATCCGTAGGCGACTGCCAGCGTCGCGCTCAACAGAATCATGCCCTGAATCGCATCGGCATAGATAATGGCTTTCAGTCCGCCGAGCTCGCTGTACGTCAGCATGACGGCAACGAGCAAAGTGGCCCATCCCCAGATCGGCAGCGCTTCCGGAAATATTGCATTCATGAATATCGAGACGCCGCGAATCTGTACAGCAACGTAGGGAATTAGGAAAATGAATATTCCGGCGAGATAAAGAAATCCGGCCAAGCGGGTGCCGAAACAGTCGCGCAAAAGTCCGGCCAGGCCCTGGAATGGCCCGTTATCTGCAGCGCGGCGCCGCAGGTGGGCACCGAACCAGATGACAGTAAACGCCAATGCGCCGTCAGAAACAGCAAGGAAAATCCACGCGCCGACGCCATGAGTGCGAAAGAAATCGGGCATGCCGAGCAACGTAAATGTGCTGAAAAGCGTTGCTGCGACCGTAAGACTACCAAGTAAGATTCCGAGGTCCGATCCGGCCGTCATAAAATCGTCGGCGCTGTGGGTTTCTTTTCGGGCGCCGATCGTTGCGGCCACCAGGCCGATCGCGTAAACCCCGCCGAGAACGAGAAACCAGGTCAGCAACTGTCGTCTCGCGAAGTGTCCGGATCAGTGTCGTTCGCAGGGTGCACGAGGCCGCCGATGTAGGTCATTCCTACCAGTGCAAAAGCGATCAGGATTCCAAGCCAAAGTGTACGGGGTACGCCGAAGAGCTCAGGCTGGTGCTCACCGGGAGCCAGCACATACGGGGTAAATGCGAAGATTGAAATTGCGACAACGATGCCGCAGCAGATCCTCCATAAGACCGGTTTCGTGAACATAGAGCTACATCCTGTGCTATCGCAAGGTGCGAGTGCAAGTTCGTACCTGAATGATAAGAAAAAGTGACATCATTTTCAATAAAAGATTGAAAAAGCCCGAAAGCATGCGGTTTGCATTTCTTTTTAAAAAGTGATATCAGTATCACAAATAACCTTGTCACAAGAATTCTAATGTCCACCGCAGCGTCACAAGAACAACATGAGGAATACCGCGTTCGTGGTTGGTGGCCGGGCGGGCGGCTCGAGCAACACTATCTCCGGCATGTCGAATCCGAGCCTGGCGCTCTCGCTGTAGCGGACAGTACAGGACGCGAACTAACCCGCGTCGAATTGTGGCAACGATCCGGGGAACTGGCAGACGTACTGGAAAGTAAGGGGATAGGCTCGGGGGACATCGTACTGTTGTTTCTCCCAAACAGGCTTGAATGGCAAATAGCGATGCTCGCGGTATTACGTCGGCGAGCGGTACCTGCGTCAATTCCGACCAGCACAGATGCGAAGACGCTGACCTACGCGGCCAAACTCGTTGGTTGCAGGTTTGTTCTGACTTCTGAAAGTGAAAAAGGGCAGGGCTTACTCGATCTAGCTGAATCGGCTGCGGCCGACCTTGAACGAGGACTTCAGATCTTGTGCATCGCCGCCGATGGCGGGTTTCAGTTGTGCGGCGAAGAAGAACTAGTTGACGATGTCAGCGGTGTGAATCTCGAGCTGGACCACATCATGTTTACGTCCAGCACAACCGGTTTACCGAAAGCGGTTATGCACACGGCGGATACGCTCGCGGCGTTGAACATACTGTTCGCAGAGCGCTTTTCGCTAGGCCCAGACACACCAATTTTTATGGGTTCACCGCTTGGGCATAGCGTTGGTGGCATACATGGTGCGCGGCTCGCGCTATATACAGGTGCCGCGCTAATTCTGCAGGAAACCTGGCAGCCGCATCTGGCGCTACAAATGATCGATCAGTACCAATGTAAATTCACCGCGGCGGCGACACCGTTTCTGAAAGATCTGGTTGATGAGCAACGTAACCGCAAAAATCACGGCAAGCGGATGCTGGCAACTTTTCTTTGTGGAGGTGCTCCTGTTCCGCCCGCGCTGCTAGAGACAGCATGGAATGAATTTCCGGATACGTTTTTCACGAACCTCTGGGGCATGACGGAAGGCGGGCTCGTAACGAGCGTGCCGGATAGTCCGAAAGAAAAACTGATTGGCACGGCGGGTATTGGCCTGCCCGGACTCGAATTGAGAATTCTCGACGATGACGAGAATGCGCGCGACTCAAATTGCATAGGCGAACTTGCGATGCGCGGACCGGGTGTTTTTGTAGGCTATTACGGACAGGATGATCTGTATCAGTCGTTGCTAACGGCGGATGGCTTTTTCCGCACCGGCGACCTGGCGCGAATAGACAACGACGGCTACGTGCAGATCACCGGCCGACTCAAGGACATTATTGTTCGCGGTGGCGTCAATATTTCACCTCTGCCTGCGGAAGATGTTCTTTCATCTCATCCGAAAATTCGCAGCGTCGCTATCGTTGGTTATCCGGATGATCGCCTGGGCGAGCGCATATGTGCAGTTATCGAAGCGACTGATGAAACGCCGACCCTGGATGAGCTAATCGACTTTGCGACTGGCGAGGGCCTGCCAAAACGCCAGCTGCCCGAAGTCATTCGCTATATTGATGCGATGCCGCGAACGGCGGCGGGAAAAATTCGCAAACCGATACTTAAGGATTTGATCGAGCGAGCTGGCGCGGAACAATTGCATATGGAGTTGAATGATGGGAACTGAGCAGCAACGGGCTGTCCGGGATATCGAAGTGGCCTTTACCGAAAATGGTAACGGCGATACCGTCGTCATGGTGCATGGACTGGCTGAGGATCAGCGCAGTTTTGCGGACCTGCAGAATGCACTGTCCGACTTCCATACCTACGCTTATTCGTTCCGTGGTCACGGTGATACCAGCGTTGGGGAGGCGGACGGCAGTTTGCAACAGCTAGGCGAAGACCTGATCGCTTTTCTCGAGGAGGTCAGCGGCCCGGCACGGTGTATCGGCTATTCGCTCGGCGGCACGGTTGTGCTATGGGCCGCATCGCGACGCCCCGACCTGATTCAACACGTGGTAATTGCGGGAACGTCAACGATAGTCGGTCGAACGGCAGTCGGATTCTTTCATGACCGAATAGAGCTTATTCAAAACGAAAAACCAGCATTCGCAAAAGCACTGCGCAGCGATACCGCAGCGCAGATTCTGAATGCGAATGTTGATGTAGATGCAGTCACGGCAACTCGCCTTGAGGCGATTGGCGATGGCCAGGGCTACATCAATGCGGCGCGCGCGATGATCGGTGTTAACGAAGCGCCGTTAACGCCTGAGCTCGAGACTATCGATTGTCCGGTGGACGTCATAGGCGGTGAGGGCGACGTTTTTTGCCCACGCAAGGCTGCCGACATCATTATGGCCGAGCTCAAGCACGGTACCTACCACGAAATCAAGAACGCAGGTCATCTGATCAGTGTCGATCAACCCGACGCCTATGCAGAGACCATTAAAAATATTTTGCACAGGAGAATACAGTGATCAAACGATTCGGTTTATCCCGCGGTGTGAGCCCCCGGGAGAAATTCAGCAAGGTTGCCGAGCTAGCAAAGATGACAGAAGACCACGGTTTCGAAAACCTGTGGTTTATCGACCATCAGCTCGGCATGAAGGACGTTTATGCGGCGATGTACGTAGCCGCTTTGGAAACAAAGCGTATTGAAATCGGTTCTGCCGTGACCAATTTGCAAACCCGTCATCCAACTGTGACCGCAAACGCAACTACTGCGCTCGATGACATGTCGGATGGCCGCGCGCTGCTGGGACTTGGTGCCGGCTGGGTTGCGTTGCACTCGATTAACAAGCGCCCGTCGAAAATCGCAGAATTACGCGAAGGAATTGCGGACTTTAGAAAGCTGTTTTCTGGTGAAGAGATTGAATTGTATGGCACCGAACTTCAGCTTGCGACGGCGCGTCGGCAAATTCCGATCTATCTGGCGGTGTCACAGCCGAACATGCTGCGGTTGGCGGGTGAGATCTGCGATGGTGCCATTTTAATGGGTGCTGCAGACCCGGAGTTCTGCGAGTGGCAGCTTAAGTATATTTACGAGGGTCTTGAAAAAGCCGGCCGCAAACGCAGTGACATCACGATCGACATTATTATCACGCTTAGTGTTGATGAAAATGAGCGCAATGCAATCAACGACGTGGCGGCCTGGGCAACCAGCCAGGCGGCGCAGTTTGATCAGTGGAAATTAATACCCGAAGGATGGAAACGATTCTCCGGCGAGTTCAAGAGTGCGGTAGAGAGTTATCACTTCAAGGAGCACCTGTCTCTGCGCGCCGAACACAAACAGGTTGTCAGCGATGAATTCGTGCAATCCGTCGCGATCGCCGGCGACATGGATACCTGTGTTGAGCGTCTGCGCTCGGTGTGTGAACTCGATATCGATCGAATCAGTTTTGCATTGCTGTCCGGTGGGCGCGAACGCCGTATCAAAGAGCTCGCGAATGAAATTATTCCGCGTGCGACGGCCGAATAGGGGAATGTCAATGTTACGGGAGACAAGCAATGGCTGACCGAAAAGTTGCAGTAGTGACGGCGGCGGCCGGTGCCGGTATCGGTGCCGCGATCGCGCATGAATTGGCCAGTGACGGCATGGACGTCGTCATCACGGATATTCATGAACGCCGCAGTGGCGAGTTTGCGGACAAGTTGTCGCAGGAGTTCGGTCGCGAATTTTTGTCGTTGCCGCTTAATGTCACGGACTTCGAGAGCGTGCAACGCGTTATGGATGAAGTTACAGAGAAACGCGGCAGTCTGGATGTGTTGGTCAACAACGCGGGTTGGAGCAAGATAGAACCGGTCGCTGAAATGTCACAGGAAACCTGGCAGCAATGCATCGATGTTGACCTGAACGGCACCTTCAATTGCATGCGTCATGCGTTGCCACATATGATCAATCAGGGAAGCGGGGCCATCGTCAATATCTCCTCGATTGCGGCCTGGGAAACAAGCACCGAACACGGTGCGGCGTACTCGGCGGCGAAATCCGGAATTCACGGCCTGACACGGGTCGCCGCGGCGGAAAACGGCAAGCACGGAATCCGAGTTAACGCCGTCGCTCCGGGTCTGATCTACAACGATTTCCTGCGCAAAATTTACCCGGGTGAGTTCTTCGATGGCTATGCGGAGAACCGTTCGCTTGTCGGGCGTGTTGGCGAGCCGCCGGATATCTCTTCGTTGGTCTCATTCCTCGTAAGCGACAAAGCCGGCTACATTACCGGCGAAGTTTATGGTGTGAGCGGGGGCGTTTATCCGCATGCATGACAGCACGTCCAATTCCGAAAACCCACTGTACTGGCCACTGGCAGATCTCGTCGCAGCTTATGAGCGGCGTGATGTGTCACCGGTGGAAGTCTTGGAGCTGGCGCTGACAAGAATCGATGCGATCAATCCTGAGTTGAACGCTTTCCTGGGTAGAACCGACGACCTTGCACGCAAGCAAGCACGCCAGGCGGAAGCCGCATACAAAAGTGGCGATGCCGGCCCGTTCTGCGGGGTACCTGTTTCAATCAAGGATACGTTTCAGATTGAAGGACATGTAACGACGTTTGGTTCGCAGATCTATCAGTCGACAGTATCAGACGCCGATTCGGGCGTTGTTCGTCGCCTGCGCAGTGCCGGCGCCGTGTTTACGGGACGCACGAACACTGCTGAGTTCGGCCAGTCCGCCACAACTGAAAACCTTTTCTTCCCGGACGTCTGCAATCCTTGGGACACGGCGCGTACGACCGGTGGATCGAGCGGTGGGGCGGCCGCATCGGTGCTGGCCGGACTGTCTTCGATTGCTCTCGGCGCCGACGGTGGCGGCTCGGTTCGTATCCCGGCAGCGTTTGCCGGACTGGTAGGACTGAAACCAAGTTATGGCCTCTGCAAGAACGAAGGCGGACTCGCCGCGATGAGTGATTTCATTTGCCCGGGCCCGCTCAGTTGGTGTGTCGCCGACGCTCGCCGAATGTTGAGTGTACTCGCAGACACATCTTATTCGCGGGCGAAACCCGAGTCGGGCCTCCGGGTCGCCTGGTGTTCGCATCCAGAAGGCCGACCGACGGATCCGGGTGTCGATAGCGTTTTGCGAGCAGCGGTGGATCAGCTGATGTCGCTGGGGCATCGCATTGAGGAATACGACATTCCAGTTCAAGGCTGGGACGAAGTCTTCGGACCATTGGTTCTTGACGAGGAACGTCGGCAACGGGGGCATCTGCTCGAGTCGGCGGACATGCTGACCGATTACGAGCGCAAGTCGTTGCGGGCTGCACAAGACCTGACTCAAGACGATGTTGACCTGGCGCACCGCAAGCAGAGTGAATATCGACAGAAAATTCACGACATCTTCAACGAATACGATTTTGTCATTACACCGACGACGGCAGTGGCGCCGTTCGTGATCGGCGATGCACCGCGGGAAATTAACGGCAACCGTGTGTCCCGAACCTGGGGTGCCTTTCCGTTCACGCCTGCGTTCAACGTATCCGGCAATCCGGCAGTGACTATTCCTTGTGGTTTTACCGATGGTCTGCCTGTTGGGCTGCAACTTGTCGGCCCGATGCACGGCGACGCCAAACTCCTGGACCTGGCTGAAGATATGGAAGCGCTATTGCGTTACGACCGACAGGCAATCGCGAAGAAATGGGCATTTCGCGAAAACTCATGATACGCGTTGAGCAACACAACGATGTACGTGGCATCAGCTTGCATCGGCCCGAGCGTCGCAATGCGCTTTCTTATGCATTGCTGGCCGAGTTAGAAGATGCACTGCTTGTTACTCCGACGGATTCCTTGTCGGCTGTCATCATTCGCGGGGACGATGGAGTGTTCAGTGCCGGCGCCGATCTTTCCGAGTTAACGGGCACGTCTGAAGACACCGCCATTGACGATGCGATCGCGGCGGTTGTCGCCGCAATTCAACGGGTGAGCGTTCCGGTAATTGCCTGGGTCGACGGCCCGTGCGTCGGCGGAGCGGTTGATCTCATGCTGGCGTGCGACATTCGGATAGCGTCGACACGTGCCTGGTTTCAAATACCAGCGACCCGACTCGGCTTGTTGTATAACCCGGCTGCAGTTGCTCGCATGCGCGGCATGCTGTCGCGCGAAACGCTGTCACGTTTATTACTTCACGGCGAGCGATTCGGTGCCGGACAAGCACTCGCTGCCGGACTCGTGACGCACGCCGCAGTTGCGGTTGATTCAGATGATGCCGGTGCGCCGACCGATCGGCAGGCAAAGCCCAATGTCGAAGCGGCTGTGGCCGCAACAAGCGAGCTGCTCGATGCCATCGACAGCGATGATTTCAAAGCAGACGAATGGGAGCAGCGACGTCGGGAGTTGCTGGATTCCCCGGAACGCGCCGCTGCGATTGCGGCGGCTAATGCGGGAGAGAAAAACTGAAATGAGTAAAGAACTGAAAGACCTGGCCGGATATTCACTGGGCGAGCAGGTACTCGAATACGATGATCGCGATGCAATTTTGTATGCGGTTTCTGTCGGCGCCAGCACGGAAGATCTCGATCTGGTCTATGAGAAATCATTACGCACGCTACCTTGTTATGCGGCGGCATTAGGATTGTGGGCGGTGGAGGCGGCCGGTGAATTAGGTGCCTATGATCGTAATCGCTCGTTGCATGCCTCGCAAAATCTGGTGATGCACAGTGCGATGCCGACCAGCGGGCCAATTGCAACCGAAGGTCGCGTCGAATCTGTTTGGGACAAGGGTAAGGCCGCGCTGATCGACATCGTCGTACAGTCCGATGTGTTTACAGCGAGCTACGGGATTTTTCTGCCCGGTCTCGGCGGATGGGGCGGTGACCGCGGGCCATCGGCGTCAGCGGCTGAGGATCCGGTCGAATTGAATTGGGCTGACACGTCTGAAACCAGCCGCGATCAAGCGACTTTATATCGTCTAACCGGGGATCGCCATCCGATACACATAGATGTAGACGTCGCACGTGCAAACGGGTTCGACCGGCCAATTCTGCACGGGCTTTGTACGCTCGGTATTGCCGCAAGAGTTCTGGCGGCCGCCGCACAAACACACCCGGCGAATCTACAATCACTGGAATCGCGACTGGCAGCTCCCGTGATGCCGGGCGATGCAATTACGACGCGAGCAGGTGTGGCAAATGATGGTTCGCTACACTTCGAGTCTTCGGTCGGCGATACGCAAGTATTGAAATCCGGTCGGGCACTGTTTACCTAAACCATAAAGTGAAAATTATGGAATTACCTGTAACGCCAAAAGGGAGACGGACGCGCGAGAATATTCTCGATGCCGCGCGACGCGTTGTTGCCAGGCACGGCTACGTCGGGATGCGAGTCGGAGATGTTGCGGCTGAGGCCGGTCTCTCGCTGGGTGCGTTCTACCGCTATTTTGAGAACAAGGACGATATGTTTTCGCATCTCATTGCCGATATTCACGAAGAATTGTTCGTCGCGAGCAGGGCGTCCGAAAACGATTTGCAATCGACGCCGCGTGAAGCACTTCGGGAAGCGAACTATGGCTATCTCGAACACTACTACAGCAATCGAGACATCATGCGCGCCCTGATTGAAGCCGTCACCGTCGACAAGCACTACCGGAATATCTGGTGGAAAATGCGGGAGCGGCATGTTGCACGCTTTGTTCATGCATTGGAAAAGACGCACGGTGTTACGGAGGTCAACGGGATATCCACGAGAATTCTCGCTGAAACAATGGCCTCAATGACCGAACAGTCGGCCTATTGCTGGTATGCCCAGGAAGAGCTGAATGACACCCGCATGCCTTTGAATGTAGCTGCAGACGCCGTAGCCGGCGTCTGGTTTCGGGCGTTCTTCGATAATTCCGATAGATGATATAATATAGGATCTTTCAAGGTGCCCAAACTGGGCCAACTCAGGAGACAGGATATGACCGATGCGTTGCCTCGGATTGCGGTGATTGGCGGGACCGGCGCACTCGGCTCCGGACTTGCGTACCAATGGGCCGGGAAAGGGTATCCCGTCGTTATCGGTTCGCGCTCCAAGGACAAAGGCGAAGCAGCGGCTGCAGCATTGCTGCAACGTCTGCCGTCGTCATCAGTCAGCGGCAGTAGTAATGAGGCAGCAGCAGTAGCGGCGGATGTCGTCGTGTTGACCGTGCCGTACGCACATCATCGACCGACGCTCGATGAAATCAAGGGCGCAGTGGACGGAAAAATCGTTGTGGATACGACGGTGCCGCTGGTACCGCCGAAGGTCGCACGCGTGCAACTGTCGGACGACTGGCCGGTTGCAAAGACAACCCAGTCGATTCTCGGTGACGGCGTAAGAGTTGTATCGGCATTTCACAATGTCGCTGCCGCACACCTTCAGGAACAGATGGACCAGGACGATGGTGATGTTCTTGTATACGGCAACAACAACGATGCTCGCGAAACCGTCATTCGACTGGTCGAGGCGGCTGGTTTGCGTGGCTGGCATGCGGGCTCTATTGATAACTCTGTTGTTAGTGAGGCGCTGACCTCTGTGCTGATATTCTTGAACAAGAAATACAAAATCGATGGCGCTGGCATACGCATCATCGGCGAGCCAGCGTGACACCAACATCCGAAAAGAGAGCGCCAACCTGGGCAATATTGCCGGTTAAACAAATCGGTTCGGCCAAACAACGATTGTCGAACGTGCTGTCGAACACTGAGCGACAAGAATTGTTTCGCAACATGCTGGGGGATGTGCTTGCCGCTGTCGATGACACGACCGCGCTGCAAGATCTGCTAATCGTGACCCGCGACAGTGAGGTTAGGGAATTGGCCAGGAAGTTTGGCGCGCGTGTCCTCGTTACCGATGCGGACCAGGGGCAGTCCGTGGCCGTGACGGAAGGAGCCAAGCTACTGTCGACCGAAGGCGTCAAAAACATTGTTACCTTGGCCGGCGATGTGCCGTTAATGTCAGCGACAGAGATCGATATGATTTGCGCGAGCATGGCTGCTGCGCCCTGCATGACCCTTGTTCCAAGCAGAGACGACACCGGAACCAACAGTATTGCCTGTTCGCCGCCGCATGCCATCCCGTTCGCGTTTGGAGCGATGTCATTTCCGACCCATCTTCGCTTAGCGCAGGAACAGGGTGTCGACATTAAGGTGCTGCGACTCCCGGCGATGGCTCTGGATATCGATACTGCAGCGGACCTCGTCAGCTTGTTGGAATACGATGCAACAACGGCGGCGCAAAACTATCTGTTGGACAGCGGTATTGCAGCGCGGCTCGAGCGGCAGGGGCTCACGGCTGAACCTTCGGTGCGCAGAATTGCAAGTGGCGGGGCGGTGCAATGATTGAACCGCGCTCTGAGCTGAGCGAGCTGGTGCCGGCGGCGGCAGCGCTACGCGACGAGGGTCACGGTGATCTCGTCAGCTTTTCGAAGAAGGTTTTTATCCCGCTAACTCGTCTTTGCCGAGACGTGTGTCACTACTGCACCTATGCGAAAACACCGCGCCACATTGAGAGCGCCTACATGACACCGGAAGAGGTGCTCGAAACGGCCCGTGCCGGGCAGGCGGCTGGCTGCAAAGAGGCGCTCTTTACATTGGGAGACAAACCCGAGCTGCGCTACCGCGTCGCGCGCGAAGCATTGGAAGTGTCCGGGTTTGCTACGACACTGGAGTACGTCGGGGCGATGGCTCGGCTCGTTATGGACGAGACAGGATTGTTGCCGCACATCAATGCGGGAGTAATGTCCGGCGATGAACTCGACATGCTAAAACAAGTGTCTGTGTCGCAGGGCCTTATGCTGGAAAGTGCGTCAACGAGGCTGTGTGAGAAAGGCGGGCCGCATTACGGTTCGCCGGACAAAGATCCTGCCAGCCGTCTCAAGACCATTCGTCTGGCTGGCCAGCGGCGCATCCCGTTCACCAGTGGCATTTTGATCGGCATAGGAGAGACACGCGAGGAACGACTCGAGTCCCTGCATGCGTTACACGAATTGCACAGGCAATACGGCCATATTCAGGAAATTATCGTGCAGAATTTCAGGGCCAAGCCGGACACGATCATGGCTTTGTCGCCGGAACCCGGCATTGATGAGCTGATCTGGACGATCGCAGCGACACGATTAATTTTCGGCCCCGACATGAACATTCAGGTGCCACCCAATCTCAACGAAGGTGAACTCGCGCGGCTCATGGACGCGGGCATCAATGATTGGGGCGGCGTATCGCCGGTTACTCCGGACTTCGTTAATCCCGAAGCGCCCTGGCCACATCTTGAGACACTGGCGAAACAAACATCTACAGCAGGCAAAGTGCTTGTAGAGCGGCTTGCTGTGTACCCCGCGTACCTGCAAGAAGATTCGGACTGGTTGCACCAGGATTTGCGGACGCGGGCATTACAATTCATCGACGCAGATGGACTGGTGCGCACAGATTCCTGGTATCCGGGAGAATCTGCTGTGCTGCCATTCTCATTAAATGCATCTGACAGCAGTCGCTGTTGGCAACGCTCCGATGCACTTGGCGAAATTATTTCTGTCGCCGTCGACGGGGGCGATCTTTCGGAACAGCAAATAGAGCAGCTGTTTGCTGTTCGCGGTGATGCGTTCGATGTTGTGTGCGCCGCTGCGGATCACTTGCGCCGCGAGATGAATGGCGACGTCGTCACCTATGTTGTTAATCGAAATATCAACTACACAAATGTTTGTTATTTCCGTTGCGGTTTTTGTGCATTCTCCAAAGGAAAACATACCGAGGAGTTACGCGGTAGGTCTTACGACCTCGAATTGGGCGAAATTCGCCGCCGCGTGCGTGAAGCAGTGGATCATGGCGCAACCGAAGTTTGTTTGCAGGGAGGGATACATCCGCGCTATACAGGTGAAACCTATCTCGAAATCTGTCGTGCTATAAAACAAGCGGCACCAGGTGTTCATATCCACGCTTTTTCGCCGTTGGAAATCTGGCAGGGTGCGAACACGCTCGACATTAGTGTCGAATCGTTTCTCGAACAACTAAGAGATGCCGGTCTCTCTACCTTGCCGGGTACTGCGGCCGAAATTCTTGACGACGACGTTCGCAAGATCATCTGTCCCGACAAAATCAATACGCAGCAGTGGCTCGATGTCGTAGCAGCAGCACACAACCTGGGGCTCAAGACGACATCGACGATCATGTTTGGTCACGTTGATCAGCCACGACACTGGGCCCGGCATCTATTGCGATTGCGTGAGTTGCAAAAGCAGACCGGCGGCATCAGCGAATTCGTACCGCTGCCCTTTGTGCATCGTGAAGCACCGATATACTTGAAAGGTCTCGCACGTAAAGGGCCAAGCTATCGCGAGACAATTCTGATGCACGCCGTGGCGCGACTGGCACTGCATCCGCACATCCCCAACATCCAGACATCGTGGGTGAAGATGGGGGCTGCTGGCGCACAGGCCTGTCTCAATGCAGGCTGCAATGATCTCGGCGGAACGCTCATGAACGAAAGCATCAGCCGAGCGGCCGGTGCCGCTCACGGCCAGGCCTTTTCGCCAGCCGAGATTGAGTCGCTTATCCGACAGGCAGGACGCAAGCCGCAACAACGCTCAACACTGTACGCTCCAGTCACGAATGCGGAGTCACAAACACTTTTTGACGCAGAACCTTTGCTACCCATTATTAACTCCCCGGTGCGCCGAAACCGGCAACCGGAACAACACCAGGAACATCGACATGAGTCATCCCAAACAAGCCTCTGAATCCGATCGCAAAGCAAGCGCGGAAGGAAGATTCTCGTGGCAAGACCCACTGCATTTAGAAAACCAGCTAACCGACGAGGAGCGCATGATTCAGGAGGCGGCCAAGCAATATTGCCAGGAGCAGTTGCTTCCGCGTGTCCTGGAGGCGCACCGCGCCGAGAAGTTTGATCCGGAAATCATGCGCGAGATGGCCGAACTTGGATTTCTCGGCTCGACGATTCCCGAGGAGTACGGTGGCGCAGGTTTGAATTACGTCTCGTATGGGCTGGTTGCGCGTGAAGTGGAACGTGTCGACTCGGGTTACCGTTCGGCAATGAGTGTGCAGTCCAGTCTGGTGATGCATCCGATTTATGCCTACGGCAATGAGGAGCAACGGCACAAATATCTGCCGAAGCTGGCGAGTGGTGAGTGGATCGGCTGTTTCGGACTGACCGAGCCGGATCATGGATCCGACCCTGGCAGTATGAAAACGCGCGCCAAGAAAGTGGCAGATGGTTATGAATTGAGCGGCGCAAAAATGTGGATTACCAACTCACCCATCGCCGACGTTTTCGTCGTCTGGGCAAAGACCGAAGATGGCGTGATTCGCGGTTTCGTCCTCGAGAAGGGCATGCAGGGTCTTAGCGCACCGAAGATCGAAGGCAAGTTTTCGCTGCGGGCATCGGTAACCGGTGAAATAGTGATGGACCAGGTTTTCGTTGCGGAAGAAAACCTGTTGCCTAATGCGGCTGGTTTGTCCGGCCCTTTCGGTTGTTTGAATCGCGCGCGCTACGGTATTGCCTGGGGCGCGATGGGCGCGGCCGAATTTTGTTGGCATGCGGCAAGGGAATACACATTGGAACGCAAGCAGTTTGGGCGGCCCATTGCGGCCAATCAAATCATTCAGCTCAAGCTGGCGAATATGCAGACCGAGATCACTCTGGGTTTGCAGGGCGCTTTGCAGGTTGGTCGCATGATCGACTCAGGCGAGGCTGCGCCCGAAGCCATTTCCCTGATGAAGCGGAATAATTGTGGCAAGGCATTGGATATAGCGAGGCAGGCAAGAGACATGCACGGCGGTAACGGCGTGTCGGACGAGTATCATGTGATCAGGCACGTACTCAACCTCGAAGCGGTCAATACTTACGAGGGCACGCATGATATTCATGCGCTGATCCTGGGCCGCGCTCAAACGGGCATTCAGGCATTTACGGGTTCCGCTCAATAGACCTCAGGGAATTTCGTGACACAAAGTTACAGCACCGACCGACTTGAACTGACGGGACTGCACAGCATCCCACTGGTTGAGCCAGGCGACCATCTCGGTGAGCTACTTGAGACCGCGCTGGTCAAGAATAAAATTCAACTTGAGGCCAACGACGTGTTGGTTCTCGCGCAAAAAATTGTGTCCAAGGCCGAAGGTCGCCTTGTTTCGCTGGATGAGGTTGATCCAAGCGAGGATGCTCGACATCTGGCCGCCGATACAGGTAAAGACCCCCGATTGGTGGAGCTGATTCTTCGCGAATCTGTCGCTGTCGTTCGGCAGCGCGATAGCCTCATCATTACTGAAAGCAATCTGGGTATCGTCATGGCTAATGCCGGCATTGATCAGTCCAATGTGGCGCAAGGCACGGCATTGCTGTTGCCGAAAGATCCTGATGCCTCTGCCGAACAACTGCGGCAGTACATCAAAAAATCCAGCGGCGTGTCAGTAGGCATTGTCATCGCGGACAGTATCGGGCGTGCCTGGCGCAAAGGAATTGTTGGTCATGCGATCGGCGCAGCCGGCATTCCGGTTGTTGTGGACCTTCGGCAAAACATGGACCTGCTCGGACGTGAGTTACTGGTTACGGAAGTTGCCCTAGCCGATGAGATGGCGGCTGCTGCCACACTGATCATGGGGCAAGGCGGTGAAGGCATTCCAGCAGTATTGATGCGCGGATTCGGCCCGTTCGAAGGTGCAACGAGTGCGCGCACGATCGTTCGTGACAAAGCACAGGATCTGTTCAGGTGACAACCACGTCGCGGGTCGTCGCTCTTTCCGGTGGTATTGGCGGCGCAAAACTGGCTGTTGGCCTGTCGCAAGTACTTCAGGATGGCGAACTTTTGGTCATTGCGAATACGGGAGATGATTTCGAACATCTCGGCCTGCATGTATCACCTGACGTCGACACATTGATGTATACGCTTGCCGGCCTGAACAATCCTGACACGGGGTGGGGTCGTAAAGAAGAATCCTGGTCATTCATGGCAGCACTTGAGGAAATCGGTGGGCCAACCTGGTTTCAGCTCGGCGACAAAGACCTGGCACTAAACCTCTATAGAACGAATGAGCTTCGCAGCGGCAAGCAACTCAGCGAGATCACGTCTGGCCTGGCAGAGCGATACGGCATACGCGATTCAATAATTCCGATGACTGACGATCGCGTACACACGATGATCGAGACCGACTCCGGGATACTGCCGTTTCAGGACTATTTTGTGCGGCAAAAATGCGAACCGACCGTTCGCGGCATTCGCTTTGAAGGTGTGGATAACGCAAAACCTGCGCCTGCATTTGTGGACCTGTTGCAAGATGCGAGCATTGACGCCTTTGTCATTTGCCCATCCAACCCTTATCTGAGTATCGACCCGATCATTTCGATCCCCGGTGTTCGACGGGCGTTGAACGAAAGTGCCGCGCCGGTCATTGCTGTGTCTCCGGTGTTAGGCGGAGAATCAGTAAAAGGCCCGACCAGCAAGATAATGCGCGAAATGGGCAAGCCCTGTAGCGCGATTGAAGTGGCCGCACACTATAAGGGGTTATTGGACGGGATCATTATTGACCATCGGGACGCGGCTCTGTCTGCAGAGATAGAGAGTACAGGCGTTGCAGTCGACGTAAGCAGTATTCACATGAATAGCCTGCAAGAAAAAGTTAACCTGGCCCGCGTCGCAATTTCTTTTGCTGCTCAGGTGGGAAGTGACTAATACGGACGTACTCGATAAAGAGATGCTTAGCGAGTTCATCACCGAACATCGCTTGCCCGCGGAATTTGCTGATACGGCGACTCGCTTCTTTCTGTATTTCGCATTGCAGTTGCCCGAGTTCCGCAGCGGCGACATCCCGTTGTTTCTCGGCATCAATGGCGCGCAGGGAACCGGTAAGTCGACGCTGGCGAGTTTCATCAAGATAGCGACGTCTGCTTTGCTCGAGTGGAATGTCGCCGTGCTGTCGATCGACGATTTTTACTACACGCTTGCCGAGCGAATCGCCCTCGCTGACGCAGTACATCCACTGCTTCGCACTCGCGGAGTTCCCGGTACCCACGATACGAAATTACTGGCAGAAACGATCGTTCAACTTATGCAAGCTGGGCCGGGCGACGAAATACCGCTACCGCGGTTTGACAAGGCGACCGATGATCGCAAGCGGAGCAGCGACTGGCCCGTCGTGTCCGGTCCGCTCGATCTTGTGATTCTTGAAGGCTGGTGTGTGGGCTCACGTGCGCAGTCGTCACAAGAGCTGGATCATCCGATCAACGAGTTCGAACGCCAGCACGATGTAGACGGTCGTTGGCGGCGGCTGGTCAACGAAAAACTGAGTACAGACTATGCGCCCGTTTTTCGCCAACTCGACGTGCTGGCGTTTCTTCGCGTGCCGGATTTCGACTGCATTCATCGATGGCGGCAGGAGCAGGAGGACAAACTGGCAGCATCTGCCGATGCCGGGTCAAAAGGTTTGATGAGCGAGGCGGAGGTGCGTGCGTTTATACAGCACTTCGAACGTCTGACGCAGGCAAATCTCGATACGCTGCAGGAAGTTGCTGATGTTGTTTTCGAGTTGAACACCGAACACGCGGTGGTTGCCGTGACTAGTACTGCAACTCCGGATCCACAACATTAAGCAGGGTTTCGCCGTCGAAATAACGACGTAGATTGTCAAATAGTATATCGAGACTTCGAGCGGCGTGTCGCTCGGGATCGTTTGATGACGAATGCGGCGTGATGATCAGATTTGGTGCCTGCCAGTAAGGCGATGAGCCAGGCAATGGTTCTTCGTCGAAGACATCGGCGATCGCGCTGATCTCATTCGCGGACAGCTTTTTGCACATGGCATCGTAATCGACCAGTTCAGATCGACTGTATGCAATAAATCCCGCGCCATTCTTCATTGCGTCAAACTCAGCAACACCAAAAACTCCTCGCGTCGCATTGGTGTTCGGCGCAGTGACGGCAACAAAGTCTGCGCGCGGTAATAATTCATGCAATTGGTCCGGTGCGTGCATCTCGTGTACATCCGCATGCGGCTTGCCCGATTGCCGAATCCCAATAACGTGCAGGTCGAACTTTCTCGCCTGTGTTGCCAGCGCTCCACCGATAGCACCAACGCCATAGATGAGCAACGTCTTGCCGGCAATGGCGCTGTTGTGATTCGGTGCCCATTGGGAATTGCGCTGAGCCGTTGTCATTGCAGGCAGTCCGCAATTCAATGCCAGCACTGACATGATCAGGTACTCGCTGGCACGCGCTCCATGCGCACCGCTTGAGTTGGTCAGCGTGATGCCGCCCGGTAACCAGTCGAGCGGCAACAAGTGATTGATGCCCGCACCCTGAATCTGGATAAGCTCCAGCTCTGGGGCAATTCGATTCAGCTCAGAGCGATCGAAGTCCCAGGCGAACAGCACGTTTGCATTCTTCATTGCAGCAGCAAAACCGTCGCCGTCATTCGCAATGCTTACAGAGACTTTCGCGGCTACGTCGGCGTGTCGACTTGCTGCTGCCGCATAGCGTTCGGGCGTGATCTCAAAAATGTCACCAAGCGCCGAGCAGTTGTCGATGTGCAGATGCAAAGCTTGTCGCTGAGCGGGCATGATTCAGTTCCGGTCGACGTTCAGGCGAAGCCGTAGATTCGCGCCGGGTTGTCGATAATCAGCAGGTCAACCTGCGATTGCGTCAGCCCCCGGGCAAGCAGTCTCGGCGCTACGTTGGTGATCAAATGATCGTAGCCAAGGCCGCCATACGCCTGCAATCGATGTTTGCTGGCGATGTCATGCGACAGCAGTATCTGTTTTTCAAAGCCATTTTCGAAATGCCAGAGAATGACGTCCATGCGCTGCGCATCCGACGGCATATCGACGGCCGGATTGGGCGGATAGAACGAACTCTCGTTGCCGAATAAGTCGTACTCCAGATAGCAGCCGCTGCTCGCGAGCTCGTGCAGCCAATCGCGGTCCAGGCAGGTTCGATCGATGTGGCAGATAATAGTGCGCGACAAGTCACCACCGGCTTGATCGACAATTTCCACTATCTCGACGGGCGAGCGCGGATCGCGTCCCGGATGCACCATCAGTGGTGCCCCAGTTTGCACTTGCGCAACGGCCGCAGCACGCAGGCTTTTCTTCTCATTCGGCAACCAGGGATATGAACATCCGATCTCACCGATTAATCCGGCGCGGATATCTGTCTCGTCGACGCCCTGATCAATGTCGGCTACGATCTCGGCGGTGATCAGCTCTTCGGATTTGTCATCCATGTCGTCCGGGTGTGTCGTTCCCAGGTAGTAGCCAGCGCCCATGACGACATGCGCATCAGTGGCACGAGCGACGCGAACCAATGCATGCGGATCGCGGCCAAGTCCGATATTCGTTGGGTCAACAATGCTCCGCCCGCCGGCCGCCACAAAGCGTTTGAGCTCAGTTACCGCCATGGTTTCGTCTTGCAGTCCGACATTGTCCAGACTGGACGTCCAGTTGTACGCCACCCAACCGCGGTTTTGCAGTGTAATTTTTTGATGTGCGAGTTCGCGCTGACTGGGTTCGGTCGGTTCGACGTACATGAACGAGCCGTCAATCAGGACATGATCGTGTGCCAGCGTGACGCCGAGATCAGATGCGTCGATCATCCCGAGCACGGTCTGAACCTTGCCTTGACGCTTTTCCTCGCTCGTCGGCAATGAGGACGCGCTCATTCTTTCAAAATGGCCGTCGCACTGATTTCGACCAGCAGGTCTTCGAATGCGAAATCCACACCGCCGACTACTGTCGCGCTCGGGCCGGGTGCTTCGAATGCTTCAGCGCGAGCATCGAAAGAAGCCTGACGATAACGAATATCACTTAGGAAAATATTCAATGACACGATATCGTCCATGGTGCCGCCGGCTGCTGTGACGAATGAATCGATATGCCGAATACATTGCCGGCATTGCTCGAGGGCATCACCTCGACCGACGAGTTCGCCATTGTTGTAAGCGATCTGTCCCGAAATGAATACAAACCTGCCATCGCGAATACACTGTGCACCGGCGCATGGATCGGCAGGCTCGCCTACATTCGGAATTGAAATATTTTCTCTTGGCATAAGATCCCCGTTGTTGTTATTGATCTGGCCCTATGACCTTGTCGAGCACCCAGTTTGAAAAATCATAAACCGTTTGCTCTTCCGCAGGAGAGTAACGTCCCATTTCCATCATAGGGCTTTTCAGTCCGCGCTGGACGATCGCACAAACGTCTTTGTCTTCTTTAATGAACAACTCCATCTGTGGATAGTACCGCTCTTCGGCGTCTTTCTCGAAATTCGGTAGCTCAACTGTGGTTTTCGGAAAACAGCACCAAGTGACGATACGGGTCCACTCCGGTCCTTCAGGGAAGTACTGATGAAACGTGATCCGATCGGGTGGCACGTTTAATAGCAGAGACGGATAAAACACCAGGAAGTGGGTGCTAGCTTCATCTGCATCGGATAATCCGTCAATAAACGGCAGCGTTTTGTTGCGCGGCACGTACAATCCGGTTTCCGTATCGCTCGTGTTGATCATGTAGCGACCGGGTTCTCCTGTCGCTTCGAATCCAGAAAACTTGCACCCGGGATAGTAGGTGTCGAGCGACTCACGGTGGATGGTCGGCACGTGGTAACCCTCGCGTGAATTTTCTACCCAGACTTTCCAGTTTGCGTTGAACCGATTCTCCCATTTCTTCGTGACCCGCATGTCCTCCAGGCCGTAACTTTCCATCCGTTTCGGCAGGCCCCCAAGAGAGTCGAGCAGCGAGTCAGCGTTCTGATCGAAATTGACGAATACGAATCCACCCCAGGTTTCAGCCTTTATCGACGGCAGCGAGTGATCTGCTTTATTGAATCCCTTTGCGTCTTGCATAGCCGGCGCGCCGATCAATTCGCCTGATAAAGAGTAAGTCCAGGCGTGATAAGGGCAAACAAGGCGCACACAATGTCCTTTTCCGCTCACCAGCTCAGCGCCGCGATGTCGGCATGCGGCTGACAACGCCCGGATCTTGTCGTCGCGGTCGCGCAGGATGATCAATGGTACACCGAGCAGGTCTACGCGAACGTAATCGCCTTTGTTCGGTATTTCCTCGAGTCGGGTTGCCAGCAGCCAGCTGCGTTTGAAGATCGTCTCCATCTCCAGGTCATACCACTCTTGCGAGCAGTAAACCTCGCGCGGCAAGGGCTTCGCCTCTTCGATCGGTGCGCGCGTATCCCGGTAGTTTTGCGGTGAAAATATCGAATCAGTGGCGAGAGTCATAGTCGTTTGTCTCCAGGATCGTCGTGCATAACGCTGTTGCGAGATGATGCGCGGTCGCGTCGCTTGACGACAAGCACAAAGATTGCACATCATATGTCGAATTTTTCGACAAGAGGCTCAGGCTATGCATCGAATCGGCGTTCATCTCAATGCCTTGCGGGCGTTCGAAGCCGCTGGGCGCTTGTCGAGCATTAGTCGTGCGGCCGACGAACTGCGCGTCAGCCATTCGACGATCAGTCATCACGTCAAAGGTCTGGAGGAGGCGCTCGGCGTCGCTCTCTTCGAGCGCCGCGGGAAGTCCGTCAATCTGACTGAAACCGGTGCGGCGCTATTGCCGGTCTTGTCTGAGTCTTTCGATGCAATGTCGACGGCGTTGCATGCGATCCACCCTGCTAAAGATTCGACCGAAGTGCGCGTTACGGTGACGCCATCATTTGCCAACCGTTGGCTGGTGCCCAATCTGCGGCAATTTCGCGCGCAGCACGAAAACATCGATGTGCAGATCAATTCATCGCTCTCGCTGGCGAATCTTCGGAGCAGTAATTTTGATTTCGGCATACGTTCGGGTTTTGGCAAATGGCCGGGTGTCACGTCCAGACTACTGACACCAATTACAATGACGCCGGTATGCAGTCCGGCGCTGATTGATGAAGTCGGGCCGATTCAGGCGCCGCAGGATCTGAAAAAATTCACGCTATTGCACGCCGACGTCGCCAATGACAGCGGTATTGATTCGGAATGGGGTGCATGGTTAGATGCCGCCGATGGCGACGGTGTCAAATTCGATCGTGGATTGTCGCTTTATGACCCGGGTCTCGCGCTGCAGGCCGCGGCGGATGGCCTCGGTGTTGCGATGGGTTACGTGCAACTCGCGCAACGCGAGCTCGCGGACGGGCGTTTGATCGCGCCGCTGGACCTTTGCATTGAACATCCGTGGTCATACTACGTCGTCACTGCCAAAAGCCGACGCCCCAGCGCGGCAGCGGAGGCGTTCATGAACTGGCTGTTTACGGAATCAGATCAAACAACAACAGGAACACGCTAATGAATATTGGATTTATCGGATTCGGTGTGATGGGCGCGCCAATGGCGAAACATTTGATCGATGGCGGCCATTCGCTGATTGCCTGCCTGAACAAGTCACCCGTACCGTCCGAGATTGCCGATCAGGCTGCCATCGTGAACGATCCGGCGGCCGTCGCTGCGGGGGCGGAAATCGTCATTGTGATGGTGCCGGATACGCCGGATGTTGAACGTGTAGTAACAGGCGACCAAGGATTGGTCGAAGGAGTCTCTTCCAATTCACTGATTATCGATATGAGTTCGATCAGCCCACAAGCAACGGAAGAAATGGCGGCCGCAGTAAACGCAAAAGGCGGTCAGTACTTGGACGCACCTGTATCGGGTGGCGAGGTCGGCGCCAAAGCGGGGACTCTGACGATTATGGTCGGTGGTCCGAGCAGTGCGTTCGAGCGTGCCAAGCCCTTGTTTGAGCTGATGGGTCAGAACATCACGTTGGTTGGTGAAAATAATGGTGCGGGCCAGACCTGCAAAATTGCCAACCAGATTATCGTCGGGCTCACCATCGAGGCAGTCAGTGAAGCCTTAGTATTTGCTTCGAAGGCGGGCTGCGATCCGGCTGCTGTTCGCGAAGCGCTGATGGGAGGGTTTGCGGCTTCAAAAATTCTCGAAGTTCATGGCGAGCGGATGATCAAACGGACTTTTGCGCCGGGCTTTCGGATTGCCTTGCATCAAAAAGACCTGAATCTTGCATTGCAATCGGCGCGTGCTCTTGGCGTCAGCTTGCCGAACACCGCGACCTGTCAGGAATTATTCAACGCGTGCTCAGCCAACGGCGGCAGTGATGACGACCATTCGGGGCTCATCAAGTCGTTGGAAGCGATGGCGAACCACAGTATTGGCTAGTTGTATCGCCGATTAGAGCAAGCCTTGCTGCGCAGCCATTCGACGTGCGAACACAGGACCTGCAAGAACTGATGGCAACATCAAAATCGCAACCGGCACCGAGGTAACGACGATAAACGATTGCAGAGCAGAGATTCCACCTGCTCCAATCGACACCAACACCATCGCCAGCGCGCCCATGATCACACCCCAGAATATTCTTAGTGGCGCGGGTGGATCATCGGACCCCGACATCACTATTGAGATGCTATACGTCATCGAGTCACCAGTTGTTGCGACAAAAATCGTTGTCAAAACAAGAAACATGACGGAAATATAGAATCCGGCTGGCAGTTGCTGCGTAATCGCGAACAGTGCTGCCGGCATGTTGAAGCCCTCGAACGGACCAGAAATGACGCCCGGGTTTGCTAGCTCAATGGAAAGACCTGTACCACCGACGATGGTAAACCAGAACGCCGTTACGATAGGTGCGACGAGGGATATTCCCAAAATCAGTTCTCGAATGCGCCGCCCTTTGGATACTCGCGCAACAAAGATCGCCATCAATGGCGCGTAGCCGATAAACCAGCCCCAAAAAAATACGGTCCAAAGGTCGAGCCACTGTTTGTCCGCGCGAAACGTCGCCATCGGAATGAAATTGGCGACATTGGTGCCTAGCGATTTAACAAAGCTTTCGAGAATGAAAGACGTGGGTCCGAACGTCAGCATGAAGGCGATAAGCAAGAACGCAAGAATGACATTGAATGTGCTCAGCCACTGAATGCCGCGATGAATGCCAGATACTGTCGAAACTGTATAGACACCGATTAAGAAAAAAATGATTGTAAATTGCGATGTCAACGTATCAGGAATTCCGAATAGCGTTTCCAGTCCGTAGCTTACTTGTAACCCGAGAAAACCGATCGGTCCTACGGTGCCAGCGACGACTGCGATAACACAGGCCGCGTCAACCACACTGCCGAGCCAGCTGTTGATGACGCGATCGCCAAACAACGGATAAAGGAGCGTTCGTGGCCGTAACGGCAGACCTTTTTCATGGTGCAGATACATGTAGATAACGGTAGCGCCGCCGCCGTACAACGCCCAACCGAGAAATCCCCAATGCAAGAATCCCTGAGCAAGCGCCGGATACACGGCGGCCTCGCTTGCGGGGCCGACGTCGAACAACGGCGGAGGCGATACGAAATGGGCGAGCGGTTCTGCCGCAGCGAAAAAAACACCGCCGCCGGCCAACAGCGTACAGAGAATAATGCTGAACCACTTGAAGCGACTCATCTCGGGTTCAGCAATGCCACCAAGGCGGGCAGCACCGGATTTGCTGAGTGCAATGAACAACGCGATACCCAGATTCAATAAAACGAATACCTGCCAGTACGCACCGAAGTAGCGAGTCGACCATCGAAACATTGACGAGACGAGCAGCGATAGCCAGTCGAGATCGATCAGCGCGGCAACCACAAACAGCACCGATACTCCGCCGCTGAGAACAAAGGTCGGCCAGGATATTGTGGGTGTAATTTTAGATGGCGAACTGTTTATGGAGTTTTTAATTAATCTCGGTCCTCGCCGGCGCATCAGGCTGAAGTTCGGGGATGGCGTTGGCGAATTCTGGCAGCGTCGCACAGTGTGCGTCAATCTCTACCAACCGAGGAAAGTCGTCTAGCGCGACGTCGAAGCGTCGAGCATTGTAGATCTGCGGTATCAGGCAACAGTCTGCGAGCGTCACTGATGAGCCAAAAACGAATCGGCCGTTTTCTGTGTGTTCGCTTGCCACGATCTCAGCTGCGCGAAATCCTTCGTGGATCCAGTTTGCATACCAGGCGTCGCGCTGCTCGTTACTCACGCCCAATTCTTCTTTCAAATACATGAGTACGCGCAAATTATTCAGTGGATGAATGTCGCAACAAATTGAATTGCAAAACGAGCGTACAGCGGCACGTTCTCTCGCTGACTCAGGCAACAATGGTGTAGCCGGACTGGTTTCTTCCAGATATTCCAGAATCGCTTGTGATTGCCCAACGCCGAACTCACCGTCCTGCAAGAATGGGACGAGCATTTGTGGATTGCGCTCGCGGTATTCTTCCTGCCGATGTTCGGCCTGGCCTGGCAGTAAGGAAACACTGACCGTTTCGTATTCAATCTCTTTCAGATTCAGCGCCAGGCGAACCCGATAAGCGGCTGTTGATCGCCAGTAGCTATAGAGTTTGATGCTCATCTAAGCTTCATATTTCACGACTGTCTGATCGATTGTGCCAAAAATAGACGCGCCGGCGGAATCGTTCATCTCGATCTTGATGTTGTCGCCGAATTTCATAAACGATGTCTTAGGTGCGCCGGACTGAATGGTCTCGATCGTTCGAATCTCGGCCAGGCAGGAGTAGCCCACGCCGCCTTCGGCGATGGTTATCCCTGGTCCGTCGTTGAGTTTGTTGGAAACCGTACCCGAGCCGATGATGCTGCCCGCAACCAGCGGTCGCGACTTCGCTGCGTGCGCGATCAACTGCGCAAAATCGAATGTCATATCGATGCCGGCTTCGGGTTTGCCGAATGCTTCACCATTGAATTGCGAGAGCAACGGTAAATGCAATTTGTTGTCCCGCCAGGCCTCACCAAGTTCGTCGAGCGTCACAGCCACCGGCGAGAATGCGCTGGACGGTTTTGACTGGAAGAAACCGAAGCCTTTGCCTAACTCACCGGGAATCAAGCCGCGCAGGGATACGTCATTGACGAGCATGACTAACTGAATGTGCTTACCTGCATTGGCGGCACTAACACCCATCGGCACATCATCTGTCACGACGGCAACCTCGGCTTCAAAGTCGATGCCCCAGGCTTCGTCTGCCATCGCAATATCGTCGCGTGGCCCGATGAAGGAATCCGAACCTCCCTGGTACATCAGCGGGTCTGTCCAAAAACTCGCTGGCATCTCGGCATTGCGCGCTTTGCGAACCAGTTCGACGTGATTGACGTACGCCGAACCGTCAGCCCATTGATAGGCACGTGGCAGGGGTGATGCGCAGGCGTTCTGGTCAAATGCCTCTCCGTTCGACGCTACGTCGGCCGCCAGTGCCTCGAGCTTTGGACAGCATTCTGCCCAGTTGTCGAGTGCTTGCTGCAGCGTTGCCGCGATCGAACTGGCGTCCACAAATTTCGTCATGTCTTGCGACACGACGACGAGCCGGCCATCACGGCCGTTCTTCAGCGATGCAAGTTTCATTATTCGGTGCCTCGGAATTCCAGTTCGTGCAACCAGGCGGCATGCTTGGGCGCTTTCTTGGTTTTGCTCCACTCTTCCAGCATAGCGGGTGCAACACGTTTTAGCTCTTCGAGTTGTTCCTGAGTCTGGGTATTCGCAACCAGTTCCAGTCGATGGCCGTTTGGATCGAAAAAATAGATCGATTGAAATATGCCGTGATTGACCGGGCCAAGAACATCAACGCCCTCATTCTCGATGTGCTCTTTCGAGGCGACCAATTCGTCGTAGTCACTCACTTCGAAAGCAATGTGCTGAACCCATTGTGGCGTATTGTGGTCGCGGCCCATCTCAGGCCGTGTTGGCAGCTCAAAAAAAGCCAGTACGTTGCCCATGCCTGCGTCGAGGAAAACGTGCATGTACGGATCTGGTTCCTTCGTTGATGGGACCTGGTCCTCGGCGAACGCCAGCATGAAGTCCATATTCAATACTCGCTCGTAGAAATCGACCGTCTCCTTCGCATCATTGCAACGATAGGCGACGTGGTGAATACGGTCTAGTTTCATGATGCCTCCTGCTGCTCGCCGATTACGCCGCGAGCAACCTGATCGCGCTCGATCGACTCGAACAAAGCCTTGAAATTGCCTTCGCCAAATCCATCGTCTTTCTTGCGCTGGATAAACTCAAAGAATACGGGTCCGATCATGGTCTCCGAGAAGATTTGTAGCAAGAGTCGCGGATCACCGTTCTTGGTGGATCCGTCGACCAAAATTCCACGTGGCTTCAATTCGTCAATCGGTTCGCCGTGTCCCGGAATACGCTCGTCGAGCATTTCGTAATAGGCATCCGGTGGCGGCGTCATGAATTTTAAGCCACGTTCTTTCAGTCGGTCATAGCACTCAAGAAGATCATCGCAACTCAATGCGATGTGTTGGATGCCTTCGCCGTTATACGCCATCAGAAACTCTTCGATTTGCCCTGTGCCTTGTGATGCTTCTTCGTTGAGAGGAATACGAATGCGACCGTCCGGTGCTGTCAGTGCTTTCGAATACAGGCCAGTGTATTCACCTTTGATGTCGAAAAAGCGAATCTCGCGAAAATTGAACAGCGATTCATAGAAGTCTGCCCAGAAGCCCATGCGACCGCGATAAACGTTGTGTGTCAGATGGTCGATCTCTTTGTAGCCACAACCCTCGGGATTGCGATCGACACCGTCGAACCATTCAAAGTCGATATCATAGATCGTGTTGCCGGGTGTGTAACGATCGATCAGGTAGAGTGGGGCGCCGCCAATGCCCTTGATGGCGGGCAAGCGCAGTTCCATCGGACCAGTCGTAATTTCGATCGGCTGTGCACCCAGTTCGAGCGCTCTCGAGTAGGCGAGATGTGCATCCTTAACACGGAACGCCATGCCGCAGGCGCACGGACCGTGTTCCTGCGCGAAATAAGCTGCAGGGCTGCCGGGTTCTTCGTTCAAGATGAAATTAATATCACCTTGCCGATACAGCGTGACCTTCTTCGAGCGGTGTCGTGCGACAGCCTCAAATCCGAGCAAGTGAAATACGGGCTCCAGAACGCCCGGTTCGGGAGATGCGAATTCGACGAACTCGAAACCATCGAGGCCCATCGGGTTTTCAAATAGATCAGTCATCGTCGTGTCCTCACGCATACAGCTTCTTTTCGACAGTATGCGCGCGCAGTCTCGATTTTGTGTTCAAAATAGGTCAATATTAGAGAGAATTTGAAACAAATATCACAAAATTGTTAAATTTTCGGGTTAAAAGTCTATGAAACTCTCAACTGCTGATCGACGTCTGCTGGACGCCCTGCAACATGACGTAACACGCAGTCAAATTGAGCTCGCGGATCTGGCGGGCATGTCTCGAACATCCTGTTGGCGACGCATACGCGACTTTGAGGAAGCCGGCCTCATCGAGCGACAGGCGGCGATTCTCGATCCGAAGGAGGCAGGATTCCAGATTCTGGTGTTGCTGGCAGTCGCGATGACCGAACATACCGACGAAAACCGGCACGACTTCGAACGACACGTGCAATCCCTGCCCGAGGTAACCGAATGCTACTCAGTGTCAGGCGAAAGAGACTATATCTTGCAGGTAATAGTGCGTGACATGGACGCCTACAATCATTTCCTGAATTCGCAGGTACTAAAGCACTCTGCGGTTCGTTCGGCGAGTTCGACTTTTGTTCTGCGGCGCGTCAAATTCACAACACAGCTGCCAATGTCGCTATAACTCGAGGGCATCTCGCTGACGCGCAGGTTCTTCCTGAGATTCCAAAAACTCCGATCTAACTGTGACGCTCGTCACGAATTTGCGCTCTTGTTCGACGCGTTGTTTTTTTTCCACAATAAGGCGGCGCTTGACCTGGATGTGGTCATCGCTCTGTTGCCCAAATACAAGCGAGCACAAATGTAAAATTGCCGACGACAAACTGTGCACCGCCGCAACGATCAACTCCTGTCAAAGAAAGTATTTGTAGAGACATGGAGGATCAAACTATGAAGGTCATGAAGATCTTGAGCGTTCTTATCTTGGCGGTAATGGCGGGTTGTGCGGCTGTGCCGTCGCTGGAGGAACTGGAAGAACAGGCTTTGTTGACAGGAGACTGGAGCGCGGTTGAGAAACGCGAACGTGCTATGGCGCGTCGACAGGCGCGGCAAGGCCCGACCTGTCCCGCTGGTTTCTTCGCGTACTGTGAATACCGAGTGAGGGACGAATTGTGCACATGTCTCACACGCGAATCCATTAGTATGGTTCTAACTCTCAACTAACTGCTATTTCCAGTCGGTGCGATATTGCTCGGCATGTGAGAGCATTGCCATTATTTCCATGAAACAGGCAATGTGTGAGCGATTCACCACTATTAATTGGCGACATTGGTGGCACCAATGCTCGCCTGGCATTGGCTGATCGGGGCCAGCCCGGATTTTCTAATGAACTTCAATTGACGTGCGCGGACTTCGAGTCGGCACACGCGGCCATCGATCATTTCCTCAATGCAAAGGGTGCGGCGGCGCCCGATATTGTGTGTCTTGCAGCGGCGGGACCGGTAGTCAACGGCAGCGTCCGATTCACAAACAACCATTGGAGTCTCGCAACTCACGATCTTGCCAGAATCTACTCCGCGGCCAAGATCCGATTGTTGAACGACTTTGAAGCGATTGCACATTCAATTCCATTCCTGGGGGCCGCGGACTGCCTGCATGTTGGGCTACCAGAGTCGGGTGATCTATCGAATGACAATTACACAGTCGGCATCATCGGTCCGGGAACCGGACTTGGTGCTGTCGGGCTAAAGCGCGTCGATGGCACAAGCGTGCCGATTGCAGGCGAAGGCGGGCACATCGGGTTTGCACCCGCGACGCAGGTCCAGCTCGAGTTGCTAACTGTGCTGCGCGAACGATTCGACCGCGTATCGTCGGAACGGCTCGTTTGTGGTCCTGGACTTGAAAATCTGCATTGGGCGTTAGGCCGAGTTCATGGCCAGGATTGGCCGCAACGATCTGCTGAAGAGATCTTCTCCGCCGCAAACGCAAACAAAGACGGTCGGGCGTCTGAGGCAGTGCAGTTGTTTTTTGAAATTCTCGGCCAGGTTGCCGGTGATTTTGCGCTTGCGCTCGGAGCGAATGATGGGATTTACATCGCAGGCGGAATCGTGCCGCGATACCCGGATTTATTCACCAATAGTCATTTTCGGTCCGGATTCGAGAACAAGGGTCGTTACCGATCTTTGATGGAAGCAATCCCAACCCGACTTATCATGCACAAACACCCGGGCTTGTTAGGTGCAGCGGTCGTGGCATCGCAGATGGCAGAAAACGTTTAGAGGCGTACTCAATCAACACGTGCAGCGAGACGCAATTCAAACGATGGCGCGCCTGCCGGGTCGATACTGGCCAATGTGCCGGCTAGGGTAATACGAATAGCGTCGACGGCGTCGTCGAATCCGGTGGCATCCGGAATTGGCACGTAGACGTAACTCAAGCCGCCGTTATTGGAGTATTCGACAGATCCCAGACTAATGCCCGGCGGCACAGGCGAGGCCGAGGTATCCAGTACAACCGGTCCGCCAGCCTGGCATGTTGCAGAGACGCAAAGGCTGAGGTCGGTCGGAACATCTTCTGAAACTACGACGGTACCGGGGTCCGGCGAAATCGAGCCGCGATTTTCGACCGAAATTGTGTACCCCATGGTTGCTTCGGGAATTGAACGTTGCTCAGTCGTGCCATTGATCGGATCCGAAATCGATACAACGTTTTTTGCGACCGTAAGTTCGACGTCAAAATTGGCGTGAAAGGCAACGGACGTAGCGACGATTCCAGCGGACTCTGAGATGTGGCTGCGTTCCGAATCGTTGTCGATGTCTTCATCGACAGTCAGTCCCAATGCGCTGTTTGATTGGCTGCAGCGTCGTAGCCAACCGCCATTATTGCCTTGCCGGGAAGTTGCCGAGGCGACGGCCAGCGGTGTAGCCGAAAATGCCGCGGCGTAACTATTGGAATAACAGCCGTTGCTATAGCCCTGTATGTTGACGGGCGTCGCCAGCGATTGCAGTTGTGCCGCAACGCCTAACGAATCGACAAATGAAACATTGGCCAGATTGTCTACGACGAGCAGGCCGATTCGTTCACTGAATGCGACCACGCCGGCAACTGATTCGGCTCGCTCGAGACTGACCTGCATAGTTGACGTTGACACGTTCTGAATAGCAACATCCATGAAGGGAACCGACGACGTGCCGGGCGGTGTGCCGGACTCGTTCGCCATTGTTTGAATACTGGCGAGTACTGCCGGTGATGCGCCGAAAGCTGACGGATAACCAACGACGTCCCAGGTATTCGATATGAAGCGGTTGACGAAGCTGGTTGTTGAGTGTTCAAACGCTGCGATATGCGTGCCATCCGGTAACCTGTGGTCGCCGGGCTCAATTGCGAGGTACGCCGTCGGCATCGCGACATGCGGGCCATCGTTCGCGGACGGTTCGACTTGAGCAATTTCAAACCCGGTCGTCGATACGTTGCGAATACGCAGAGTGGCCGGATCTCCGCCATCGGTCGTGGGCAGTGCGAATACCAGCGGCACGGAGTCAAATGCCTGAATAAAAGTGACGTTTGTCCAGGCCGGAACGGTAAACGTGTCTTGAACCGTTACGGCACCCATCTCCATTTCAAACGCAGCCGCGCGGCCACCAATGAACAACGTGGCGGTTAAGGCCAGACAGCAGGCAGTCGCCCACCGCTGTCGGGCAATTGTGAAGGATTTGATTCGCACTACCACGCAGATTACCGCTGTAGAAGGCACCTGGCAGTGGCGCCGGTCACATTCCCGGACAGAGCGTATCGCTTAGCCGACTAGACATAATCCGGCAATTGGTCGTTCATTGAATCAGAAATCTGGTCAACCAGACAGTGCCGATCTCGTTGTAACTATTAATAACGCAACACGAATGGATACAACGGAGAATTGAAATGGATATCAGAAAAGCACTGTTGGTCGGAGGCGCACTGTTAGCTATTAGCGGAACTTCTGTCGCCGACGACACGGATCGAAGCAAAGACCGAGTACATGATCGCGGCGATCGAGTCGAACATCGACTGGACAAGAAAGGTGACAGAATTAACCGTCGCCTGGATCGTAAATCGGATCGTGCTGACGCGGCCGGAAAGGATCGACTTTCGGATCGTCTTGACCGTAAAGGAGACAAGATTGATCGCAGCCTGGATCGCAAGGGCCAACGGATTGATCGACGTCACGATCGTCGCCAGGACGCGCGCAAGAGAAAGCGTGGCTGATCAATAGCTTAAGTAGACCGATAGAAGGCGGTGACTCGTTGAGTCACCGCCTTTTCTTATTCGGGGGCAGTTTACTCAAGGACCGATTTATTCAGTAAACTGTCCGCCACATAAGATCCGGAGCAAGCCATGACCAAGCGTTCATGGAATATCGATTCGCTGGCCCTCATATTCTCGTTCATTGTCTTGGCTCAACTGCTGACGTATGTCGTTCCGCAGGGAGAATTTGACACCGAAATTTCTACGGATGGCCAGAACCATGAAATGGTTATCGCCGGAACTTACGAGCGCGTTACTGAAGAGCAAGAAGTCACGTTACCGCCATGGCATTTGTTGATCGCAATAAGCAATGGCTTGGAAGCGGCGCAGGGCGTCATATTTTTGATATTTATCGTTGGTGGCGTTATCGAGTTGCTGCGCAGAAGCGGCGCGATTGACGCGGCGCTACATCGATCCGTAAAAAGTCTCGGGCACAGTCCATGGATATTGATTGGTGGCTGTTTGCTGATGTTTAGCATTGGCTCGTTCACGATTGGATTGGGCGAAGAATACGTCCCTTTGGTGCCCATTATCGTCACCATGAGTTTGGCCATGCGTATGGATGCGGTCGTTGCGATGGGCATGGTTTGGATTCCGTACGGCGTTGGCTGGGGTTGCGCCGGCATCAACCCGTTCGGTGTATTGATCGCTCAAGGTATCGCGGGTGTTACGCCAACGAGCGGCTGGATGTTTCGAGCAGCGATAATGGTCGTGTTCCTCGCGCTATGTTTTCACCACTTGTATCGCTACGCGATGCGAGTGCAGCGCGACCCTTCGACAAGTTTGGTCGCAGATGTTGATTACAGCAAAGGCTTCGAGGCTCCAGAAGATATTCGGTTGACTGGTCGCCGAATAATTGTGTTGTTAGTTTTTGTTGCTGCGCTCGGCTACTTCGTTTACGGCGCCGCAACTTACGGTTGGTACATTCTTGAGTTGAATGCGCTGTTTCTCGGAATCGGTTTGGTGGCCGCGATTTTCACCGGGTTGTCGCCTGGAGAAACCAGCAGAACGTTCCTGGAAGGCGCTGCGAAAATGGCTGCGCCGGCGCTCATTGTTGGTTTCGCGAGAACAATTTCTATCGTACTGGCAGACGGGCAGATCATTGACACGATAATCAACGGCATAGCCGGGACGCTGGAAGGATTGCCAGCGGATGTCTCGGCAGTCGGCATGCTGGTTGTCCAGTCTGTAACAAACTTCTTTATTCCTTCGGGCACCGGGCAGGCATACGTGACAATGCCTATCATGTCGCCGCTGGCCACACTTACCGGGGTTCCGCAACAAACAGCGGTCTTGGCATTTCAGTTTGGCGACGGGTTTACGAATATGATTGTTCCGACCAGTCCGCTGGTTATGGGCGGACTTGCGTTGGCAAAGGTCCCGTACACTGCATGGGTCCGATTCGTTGGACCACTCTTGATCAAAATCATGGCTCTGGCGGTCGTGTTTCTGATTGTGTCGGTTCACTTTGGAGATGTACTGGGGCTCTATTGAGTAACAAAGAAAAAATATCACTTGGCGACGCGTATGCGGTCGAGACTCCGGATGACAATATTCAGTTATACAAGGACTGGGCCGACACCTATGATGCCGATTTTGTCGCCGCGACCGGCTACGTCGGATACCAGAGAGCGGCCGAGTTTTTTCTGAAACTCACTGATCGCCCGGCGGGACCGGTGCTGGACGTTGGCTGTGGCACCGGCGTGGTTGGCATCGCATTGCGGGATGGTGGTGTCGACGAGGTTGATGGCATCGATATTTCTCAAGCGATGCTCAACCAGGCGGGAAAGAAGAAATCGCGTGACGGCTCAATAGCGTATAGAAACCTGATCCCGGCTGATCTCACCGAAACAATCAATCTGCAAACGGATAGTTACGCTGGCCTGGTCAGCGCCGGGACCTTCACGCACGGGCATCTCGGTCCCGAATCTTTGGATGAGTTGTGGCGAGTGGCGGCGCCGGGAGCGGTTTGTTCAATCGGCATCAACGCGGCACATTTCGATAGTCAGGGCTTCGCAGAAAAAATTGCCAATGATGTGAAACATGGAACAGTTACCGAACCAGACATCCATATCGTCGATACATATCTGCAAAAGCGTACGGATGTCGCGGATGAAAACAATCAGGCGATGATTGTCGTTTGCAGGGTCATCTAACTGCGTTCGTACCAACGCACACCTTCTCTGTCCAAATCGGTCTTCAATTCGCCTTCGGTCAGCAGATAATTGAGGTGTGCGATCGATTCGCCGGTTGCCATGATGATATTGCTTTCGGAAATCTTCGCTTTAAACAAAGCTGGAAACACATCGACGGCACGCCGTGGCTCGTCGCAAAGCTCTAGCAGGCGGTTCAAACCAGTCATGTGCTCGTCAACGAGTGCATCCAACCGTTCATGAGCACCGCGAAACGGGCTGCCATGGGCAGGTAGCACCAAAACATCGTCGGGCAAGCGCTTTTTCATGCCTTGAAGCGATTCGATCCAGTCTCTGAGTGGGTCAGCGTGAGGTTCAGTCGGATAAACACTGACGTTTGAAGAAATCTTCGGCAACAACTGGTCACCTGAGATCACGATGTTGCGTTCCGCATTGAATAGGCACGAATGTTCGGGCGAGTGTCCACGGCCAACAACGATTTCCCATTCGCTGCCGTCAATGCTGACCGTCATACCATCAACGAGCCTTTGATAGGATTCGGGCACCGGCGATACGAACTTACCAAACATGCCAAACATTTCCTGATAACGAGCAAGCGCGTCACCCGGGAACCCCGCACTATGGTAGAAACTCACACCGGCCTCTGGTGCCTCGCGACCTGTATCTGCAACCAGAATACGACATAGAAGATATTCCTCGCGCGACATCCAAAGCTCGACGCCGTGGTCGTCGCAAAGCCACCCGGCGCAGCCAACGTGGTCGGGATGCAGGTGTGTAACAAACACGCGTGTCACAGGCCGGTGCGCAATTGCCGTCTGCCAAATCGCCCGGCTTTTTGCTGAATTTATTCCCGTATCGACAATCGCGATGCCGTGTGCATCTCGCAATGTCCATAGATTGATATGGCTAAGTGCGAACGGCAGCGGCATGCGCAGCCACTCGACGCCATCGGCTACGGAAGTAAGGTCGCCGTGTTTGGGCCTTACGTCGAATTCATATTGGATGCTCACCCCTGCATGATCGCATGCGCAGCTATCCTGGAGCGAACATCTTCAACTGCTAGTTCCTTGACGGGTCCATACCCGCGAATATCCATATACAGACGAATCACATTCGCTGCGTCTTGCAGGTTTTCTGCGTCCAATACAGACATCAACCGGTCGACAGTTTGTTCAAATTCAGTAATCAACCTGCGTTCCGTGCGGCGCTCGGCCGTCAAGCCAAAGACGTCGAATACGCCTCCGCGCAGACCACGCATGCTTGATAGCAGGCGGAATACTGGCACCATCCAGGCACCAAATTCCTTCTTTCGCGGTCGTCCTCGTGCATCTTTCCTGCCGTTGAGAAGCGGCGGTGCGAGATGAAAGCGGACTTTCGCATTTTTGCCGAATTCGTGTCGAACAGAAGCAAGAAAGTCGGTTCGTGTGTGCAGGCGAGCAACTTCGTACTCGTCTTTGTAGCTCAATAGCTTGAAGTAGCTGCGCGCGACAGCTTCGCTAAGCTCGTCATTTCCGCTCAAGGCTTGTTCGGCGTCTCGCACGCGACCTATCAATGCCGTATATCGGTCGGCCAGCGACTGATTCTGGTAGCCAACGAGGAAATCGGCGCGGCGCTCGACAATATGGTCTAAGTCTTTGTCATCATTGGCAGCACTGTCGTCGCGTACAAGTTTCTCAATGCGTTCCGGATGAATGGCGGCGATACGGCCCCAGCTGAAAGCACGTTTGTTCTTGTCCACCTCGACGGCATTGAGTTCAATCGCGCGCATCATGGCATCCAGAGAAACCGGGATCGCACCTTGTTGCCAGGCACAACCTAGCAACAACACGTTCGCGAAAATCGTATTACCCATAAGCTTTTCGGCGATCCCGTTGGCGTCCAAGGCGCTGAAATTGTGCGCTCCGACAAGATTACTGATCGCAACGATACGATCACTCGCGCGAAGATTTGCATCGCGATGCTTGACGAAGTCGCCAGTTAGCATTTCCGCTGTATTGACAACAGCGCGCGTGTATCCCGGAATATAGGTCGACGAGGCTCGCGGCGAGGAGCTAACGACCAGATCACAGCCGATAAGTGCGTCGGCACGCGCTTTTTCGATGCGCACCTGGTTTATGTCTGTCGGTGAATCGGCGAGTCGGATATAGCTAAGAACCGTGCCGAATTTCTGCGCGAAGCCCGTAAAGTCTAATACGCTCGAACCCTTACCCTCAAGATGCGCGGCCATCGTGATTAGTTGTCCGACGGTTACGACGCCGGTTCCGCCAACGCCGGTTACGAGTAAGTCGTAACAATCTTCGATCGCGCGAAACTCTGGTTCTGGCAACGCTGACACTTGCGCTGCAAAATCGGCGCCCGGATCAATGCCCGCGCGGGCCTGTAATTCGCCGCCTTCAACGGTGACGAAGCTCGGGCAGAAGCCATTCACGCAGGAGAAGTCCTTGTTGCAAGAATTCTGATCAATTTTTCGTTTGCGACCAAATGCTGTTTCCTTCGGCACGACCGACAGGCAATTCGATTCCACGGAACAGTCACCGCAGCCTTCACACACGAGATCGTTAATGACAACGAATTTCTTCGGATCCTCAAGTAGACCTCGTTTTCGCCGTCGCCGCTTTTCGGTTGCACATGTCTGTGCGTAAATCAGTACTGTGACGCCAGCGATGTCACGTAGCTCGCGCTGCACTGCGTCAAGGTCGCGCCGATGATCGATGGTTGTGCCGCTAGGCAGCTCACTGGCGGAATAGAGCTCGGGTTCATCCGAAATCAACGCGATGCGCTCAATGCCTTCGGCGCGCACCGAGTGTGCAATCCGTTCAACGGAAATCGGCCCATCGACAGGCTGGCCGCCCGTCATTGCAACGGCATCGTTAAACAGGATCTTGAACGTTATGTTGGTATTCGCCGCGACAGCTTGTCGAATCGCCATCGAGCCCGAGTGATAAAAAGTGCCGTCACCGAGGTTCTGGAAAGTATGCTGACCACCGTTGAATTTGGATCGTGTTATCCAGTTGACACCTTCGCCGCCCATCTGGATCAGGCCCTCGGTATCTCGGTCCATCCAGTTCGCCATGAAATGACAGCCGATGCCGGCCAACGCACTTGAACCTTCGGGCAGACGTGTCGACGTATTGTGCGGACAGCCGGAGCAAAAATACGGTGTGCGAGCGACACCGTCGACATTGATGATGCTTGGACCCGGATCGCGAAGTCGGGCGGCACGCTCGCTTAGATTGAGTCCGGAGAATTCGGCGTCCAGGCGACGTGCGACAATCTCAGCCAGTTGAATCGGTGAAAGTTCACCTATCCACGGAACGAGCGTTTCACCATTCTCGTCTTCCTTGCCAAACATACGCTTGGGCTTTCTGCCCGGGTAATCGTAGAAGTACTCTTTGAATTGACTTTCAATGATGCCGCGTTTTTCTTCGATAACGAGGACCTCATGCTTGCCGTGTACAAAGTCGAGTGCACCTTGCGGTTCCAATGGCCATACCATGCCGACCTTGTAAACATCGATGCCGATTCGTTTCGCTGCGGCTGCATCTATGCCGAGCAGTCGTAACGCTTCCATCAGGTCGAGGTGAGCCTTGCCAGTTGTAACAATGCCGAAGCGTGCATCGGGAATATCAAATATTTTGCGATCGATGGGATTGGCTGCGGCGAATGCCAGCGTGGCCGCTTTTTTTGCCTCGAGGCGCTCTTCAATATCCAGACTCGGGAGGTCAGGCCAACGATAGTGCAAGCCGCCGGGTGGAGCTTCGAAGTCTGGTGTATTGAACTGCGGGTACGCGGGAAGAACTACTGACATCGCAGACTCCACTGTCTCAGAGATCGCTTTAAAGCCAACCCACATACCTGAGAATCGCGACAGTGCGATGCCGTACAAGCCGAACTGCAGATACTCGGCAACATTCGCGGGATTCAGGTTGGGCATTACAAACGTAAGGAATGCGACATCGGATTGATGCGGCATCGATGATGAAACCACACCGTGATCATCACCGGCGACGACCAACACACCCCCATGCGGCGAACTGCCGTAAGCATTGCCATGTTTTAGCGCGTCACCGGATCGATCAACGCCAGGTCCCTTGCCGTACCAGATGCCGAAGACACCATCGACAGTCTTATGCGGATCCGTCTCGACTTGTTGCGAGCCGAGAACCGCCGTTGCCGCGAGATCTTCATTCACAGCAGGTAAGAATTCGATGTTGCTTTCATCGAGGAATGATTTCGCGCGCCACAATTCCTGATCGTATGCGCCCAGCGGCGATCCACGGTAGCCGCTGATAAAACCGGCAGTGTTTAAGCCGGCCGCACGATCGATGGTGCGTTGCATGAGCGGAATACGCACCAGCGCCTGGGTGCCGGTCAGGAATACGCGGCCCGATTCGCGTCGATATCGGTCGAGCAGTTCGTAATTGTCCAGCGGGTATGGGCTGCCTGGGATAGACGAGGGGTGAGCGGCCATGACGGCTCCGCAGCGTTGTTGGGAAACGCATATTTTGACAGGCATACGGCGAGAAGCGATGCCTGTTTATCCCATAGAACGACAGAATACGAGACAATATACCGAAAAAATTGAAAAAATGATAAATTGTCTCAACAAATCGTCAAATCGAGAAATACGATGCTTGCGAAAAACGACCGTCGAATCCTCGCTGAACTGCAGCGTGATAGCCGACTGACAATGCAAGAGCTGGGTGAGCGCGTCGGCATGTCGAGTTCCGCCGCTTGGCGGCGGGTCAAAAGTCTCGAGGAAGAGGGCGTTATTGATCGCTACGCAGTGCTCGTAAATTCCAAGAAGGCGGGCTTCGGTCTGGCATCGATGGTGCACGTTTCACTCGCGCGACATGAGCAGTCACACGTTGAACACTTTATTCGAGAGGTGCTGCGCCACCCAGAGGTACTCGAGTGTTTTGCAACGAGTGGGGAAGCCGATTTTCACCTGCGCGTTGTCGTGGAAGACATCGATGCCTACAACACATTCCTCGACGACTTCATCTTCAAATTGCCCGGCGTTTCTCAAGTGCGATCAAATATCGTGCTCAAGGAAATCAAAGCCGACACCGCACTGCCGTTTCGGTAGAGCGTCAAGCGTTACTGTGTTGCCACGTCGTACAACACCATCGCCAGCAAGACCGGTGCGACAAAGCGAACGATAAACAGCCAAACTTTGTATGCGAGCGGTTCGCCGCCGTCGTACAACTCATCGGCGCTGAATTGCCGTTTGACAATCCAGCCTGCGAATATAGTCACAAGTATGCCGCCCGCGGGCATGATTACTTGCGTGACGAGGTATACGAAGAACTCGAATATTGTCTTGCCTTCAAAGATCGAGATATTGCCGAGCACTCGAACATCGGAGAGCACGTTAAACGACAGTGCGGCAAGAAGGCTCAGCAAGAAAACGGCCGCGCCGGCGGTTAACGCCGCTTTTCGGCGCGAGAGATTGAAACTGTCTCGGAGCCAGGATACTGGCGGTTCCATCATTCCGATTGAAGATGTCATGGCCGCGAAAAACAACAACACAAAAAATATCGTGCCAAAAACCAAACCGCCAGGAATCTGACCAAAAGCCACTGGCAGGCTGATGAACGCGAGCCCACCGCCACCGGACGGCTCAATTCCCGCCATGAAGACGATTGGGAAAATTGCTAAGCCGGCCAGCATCGCTACGGAGGTGTCTGCAATTACGACAAGTACGGCCGACTCGGGGAGGTTCGTGCTTTTCTCAATATACGAACCGTAGGCCATCATGTTGGTAATGCCTACGCTGACTGAGAAGAACGCTGTACCTAGAGCGGCGAGTACAACCTTGCTCGTAATCTTGCTGAAATCGGGCTGAAAGAGGAACTTAAGAGCTGCGCCGAAATCGCCGACGACGACGGCGTAAATGACCATTGCGACGAGCATCATGAACAGAGCCGGCATCATGAATTTCACTGCTCTTTCGATACCGGCGTGCAGGCCACGCGATGATATGAACACTGTGAGCGCCGTAAATGCGACGAATGTCGGCAGAATTGATCCTGGCGTCGCACTTAGCTCGGTAAACAGTTGTGCGGACTGCCCGCCATCCAATTGCTGTAGCTGCCCGGCCGCCGCTTTTATCGCGTAGGCGAGCGTCCAACCGCCGACCACACAGTAAAAGCCGAGTGCACACAAGGCGCCGATGCCGCCGAGCAAAATACCCATCCAACGCCAGTGCTCACTGTGGCCGGATTCTTTGGCAACTGCGGCGAGGCCCGCTGGCGGACTGGACGCGCCGCGACGACCCAACATCATCTCGGCCAGCAGCACCGGCAAAGCAAGTCCGAAAATTGCGGCCAGATAGATGAGCACAAAAGCGCCGCCACCATTGGCACCCGCCTGGTATGGAAATAACCAGATGTTTCCCAGACCAACGGCGCAGCCGACGGCGGCGAACAGAAAAGCCCGTCTTGATGACCAGTGCAAACCACTTGAAGTTGTCATTATTTTTATTCCTTAAGTGACTGTCGCATGTCTGAACATAGTGTAAACGATCAGCGGATGCGATATTTAAGTGACGCCACCTGTCGTGAAACGCATTGAGAGATCAATGGCTTGGACATTTTTGGTGATGGCGCCAACGGAAATATAGTCGACACCGGTCGCTGCGATCGCGCTTACCTGTTCGAGGGTCACGCCGCCAGATGCTTCAAGTTCTGCCGGGGGATCGCCCTCGTCACGATTAATGGCAACAGCATCGCGCAACATCTGCATCGAAAAATTATCCAGCAGCATGCGTTCGGCTCGTGCACCCAATGCGTCACGTAATTCAGCCAGCGATTCGACTTCAATCTCAACTGGCATCTCGGCATGCAGATTACGGGCGTGGTCGATCGCTGCCGCGACACCGCCAGCACTCGCGATGTGATTCTCTTTGATCAGAATCGCGTCAAATAATCCGATGCGATGATTGACACCCCCGCCACAACGCACCGCGTACTTTTGCGCGAGACGCAGCCCCGGGATAGTCTTGCGCGTATCGAGAATTTTGCAGCCTGTTCCCGCAACCGCTGCCACATATTTAGCCGTTGCGGTCGCGGTAGCCGATAGCATCTGCAAAAAGTTCAGCGCCGTGCGTTCGGCCGTCAGTATTGATCGGGCGGGGCCGCGCACCGAAAACAACTGTGTGCCGGCTGCAAGTTCGTCGCCGTCTTGCTGTAGCCAATCGACGGATATTTGTAGGTCAACTTGATGCATCACTTCGTCGACCCATGCCCGCCCAGCCAGAATCATGGCATCACGGGTTTTTACCTCCGCCACCGCATCCGATGATGCAGGAATGAGCCCGGCGGTCAGGTCGCCGTCACCGACATCTTCGGCAAGCGCTCTGGCAACGTCTTCGCGAATACTAACGTTCACTGGGACAGTAGTTTCTTAGCGTATTAGTCGGCGGGTTCCGTATCATATTGCTTTAGGCCGTCAGTAATTTCATGCCACACCGCCTTTGACCCAACGAAAATATGGTAACCCTCGGGGCGTGGTGGATCACCGTCAATCGCGCTCATGCTCAAATAGAACGATTCCGGCTCTTCCGTCAGCTCAACCAGAATATTGGAGCCACACACGCCGCAAAACCATCGGTCATGAGTATCGGACGATGCATATTTAGTAATATCCGAGTCGCCGGATAGAACGCGAAACTTGTCGCGTGCGACACCGGCGAAGGTGGCGTACGCTGCGCCGTGCATGCGCCGACACTGCGAACAATGACAATGACTGAAATCGTTGATCTCGCCGCCAAACTCGAATTGAACCCGCCCGCATTCACAGTGCCCGTTATGCATTACCCGTTACCTCCAATAGCTCATCGCGCCATTCGCTGACGTTCATTTCGATGGCTGCAAAACCAAGAATCCAGACCAACTCATCCCACAGATATAACCAGTGTGACAGATACGCCCAATAAACGCCGAGCCCAACGAGCGACAAGTATAAGAAGAGTTTTGAATTGTTGGCGAACGACATCAGTCTACCGCCAGTGATTCCTCGGTCCTGCAAGCGCACGACCACTTCGATAAGTGCCAGAATAATGACCCAAATGATGACTTCGGCCAGATCGGACCATGCCAAATCTCTCTCAAGATTGAGGCCATTGAGGTCACTGACGACAGGATCTTCACCCACACGATAGAATTCGGATGCTGTAGACAAGTCAGCGCAGGTCTGTTCGGTTACATCGGTGTACTCGAGGTTATAAACGTAGGAGACGTCGTCATCGACCATGTCGCACAAACTTGTTGCGTTTTCAATCGGCACGGTTGGTCGCAAGTCGTTCACCGCTACAGAAAAGGCGAAAATGGTGTGCGCTATCATCACAATGCAAAGCAGCCTGGTTGCGCGTACAGCGTGTCCGACCCAGCCTTTCCAGGTCTTTTCATCGAGTATGTAAGTCTCAAGCTCAAACATGGCCAACAAAATAAACCAGGCTGCCTCATCGATGCTGGTCGCGAATTCCTTAGCCCACTGAAGAAACGTGGAATTGCTGGTCAAGACGTAAGTTGCTCGATTCCAGTCTTCGTAGATGTAGTAGGCGAAGTTGATCAGCAACAACGTGTAAACCGTCCACTTGATCGCCTGCTGAATCTTGTGCGCTCTGTCGTCGGCGTGATCTGCTGCGTGTGGGCTCACTGTCGAATCTACATCCTGTCTCTGATCTTGTAGTACAACATGCCGAGCGAAACCATCGGCCTGTGCAAGGAATGCGCACCTGGAATGATGATGGGTTTTACATTGGCAAACATGTCGAATCGTTCCAGCGTGCCCGCCACGGCATCGGCCATAATCTGACCAGCCAGATGGGTCGTGTTTACGCCGTGACCCGAATAACCCTGACAGTAATAGACGTTGGGAGCCGTTCTGCCCAGTTGCGGAACGCGATTGACCGGCACTCCGATAGTGCCACCCCAAGCGAAGTCGATCTCAACACCGGCTAATTGCGGATAGATCTTTAACATCTTTGGTACGTGACTCTTTTTGATAGTCTCGAAATCTTCGACGTCGTGATTGGCACGAAAACCGAAGAGCAAGCGCTTGTCTGCGCTCAGACGAAAATACTGGACCGCAAAATTCGGGTCGCAAACGGCGAGATCGTGAGGGTTAATCGAATTTACGAACTCATCGGACAATGGTTCGGTCGCAATAATGAAGCTCTTGACCGGAAACATGATGCCGCGCAACTTGCGTTCCAGAAAGTGGTAAGCATTGCCTGCAATGATCACGACATCAGCAGTGACAGAGCCGTGCTCAGTGACGACTTTGGGTTGCTTGCCATGCTCAATATCCAGCACCGGCGACTGTTCGTAAACGGATGCGCCCTGCGAAATCGCCGCATTGGCCTCGCCAATACATAAGTTTAAAGGGTGCAAGTGGCCGTTCGCCATGTTGAGTTGTGCACCGATGTAGGCATCTGTGCCGATCATTTCCCGAGTCTCGCCAGCCGATAGCATTCGCACTTCATGCGGAAAATCATGCGCGTGTAGGTCATCGCAGTCTTCCTGCAGTTCACGCAAATGGCGGTTTTTTATGGCGACACTCATGTAGCCAAATTTCAGGTCACACTCAATCGAATATTTTTCGACACACTGACGAATGATGTCGTGTCCGGCCCAGCGCAGATCGCGAAATACATCGTCGACGTCCCGACCGAGATTCCTGGCGATTCTCTGTTCGCCCGAAATTCCGGAGATGATCTGGCCACCGTTGCGACCTGACGCGCCCCAACCAACCCGGTTTGCCTCGACGACATGCACGTCGTAGCCGCGCTCTGCGAGATGGAGTGCAGTCGAAACGCCGGTGAAGCCTGCTCCGATAACACATACGTCCGCGCGTTGATCACCGCGCAGTGGTGCAAAGTCGGTTATCTCATTGACGCTAGCTGCGTAATAGGAGTTGGTGTGCGCTCGCGGTCGCATACGGCCAGATCTGGCCGTCAATGCGATTTCGGCATCTGTTCGCGACGGTACTGCGCTGGTGTCTGGCCGACACATTTTTTGAACGCTGCATAGAACGCCGAGTTGGAGTTGAATCCGACGGTAAACGCGATATTCAGGATGGCATTGGTACGGCCATCCAGCGTTGTCAGCAACTTCCTGGCGTGATCAATGCGATACTTATTAAGGAAGTCGAAGAAACTCATGCCAAATCCGGCATTAATAACTTGTGAGAGATGATTCACCGAGCAATCGACCTCTTTGGCGAGTTTCGGCAGCGTGAGCTCCGGCTGCAAAAACATCTGCTGAACTTGCATGATTTGTCCCAGCTTGGCCTTATAAGCGCGCATTTGCTCATCGCTCAGGCCCGACTTCGCGTATTTGTGGCTCTGCAGATTCGGAACGTCGTAATAATCGGTGATGGTCATCGCCGCATCGCCATGTAGCGTAATAAATTCCGCTCCGCATAGTGGTGCGTCATCATAGGATCCGTAATTGTTGCCGGGCTGACAAATGCGGTATTGGAACGCGATCGTATCTTCGTTCGCCAGAATCTGGCCGAGCAATTCGTATTTTTGCTGCGACTCCGAGAAAAATTCGGCCAAGCTGGTGATCAGTTCATCGTGTGAGCGCCGAGTGTTCTGCGGGACGTCAAGGTATATACCGTCTGCCGTCAGGTGATCTGCCACGCCTTTCGGGTCGTGGTGATTCCAGGCGTCCATATAGCTTTCAACGAATTCCGTGGCTTGCATCGATCCACCCTCTAATTTCGAAGCTCTCCCCGATATCCTAACGCAGCAACGGGAAGCTTGTCATTTCGGTTTGACATTTGTGGCTCCGGGGCGGCAAATTGAGTGACGTCAATCTGCATCACCACGGGGTCTTTTGTGGAAAAAATCAATGCCAAAGTCATATCGGTGCATTCGGGTTCGAGTGACGATATGAGCAAGGACGCGCACCCCAGCATACAAGTTGATTTAGTCGGGGTTAAAGGAGACGCGCATCGATCTTACGAGCGCTCTACCTGGGCCGGCGGCGACAAGCAGCCGGAGGGAACCACGCGGCGCAATGAGCGCCAGTGGTCGGCTGTGTCACTGGAAGAAATGGCTGAGATGTCGGCAGAGATGGACCTGACCGAGCCTTTAGACGCTACTTGTCTTGGGGCCAATCTGTGCCTGAGCGGCGTTGCGCAATTGTCCCGGCTTCCAAAAGGCACGTTGCTGAAGTTCCCGTCGGGAGCCGAGTTAATTGTCGAGGAGTACAACCCGCCTTGCCACTATATGGGGGAGAAAGTGGCGTCCCTGTATACGACGCAATCCGGGAAACCCTTGGCGACGACGGCATTCTCCAAAGCTGCCAAGCTCAAACGCGGCATCGTTGGCGTTGTGGAAACCGCAGGCTCTATTAACACGGGCGACGACGTCATCGTCGAAGTCTATGAAACACCGTCGTGGTTGCGGCGATCGCCAGACTAGTAGTCGGGCGGCGGCGTAGCGCGTGCCCGCGCAGGCGCCCAAAACGGTTTGGTTTTACGTTCACACTTGGCGACGCGACTGTACTGTCGCAATTCCTTCTCGTAGTAGATTTCGGCCCATAATTCGCCATTCAGGTGTTCGGTCTTGATCATCGCCAAAGCGATATTGGCTTTGACCGCAGGTGACCACATTGCGGACGTCACGTAGCCGATCTCTTTGGTACAGCGTTTATTCTTATATATATAAGATTCTTCCGCGGGCTTGTTACCTTCGATATCGAGTTTCGTTAGCGTGTACTTTGGCCCCCGTTGCTTCTCTTCCAGCAGCGCGCGACGGCCACTGAAATGGGGCTTTTTGAAATCGACCAGCCAACCGAGATTGAGCTCAAACGGCGTCTGATCGTGTTCGAAATGCACGGTGCGCAATGCTTCATTGAACTCCATCGCCGGCATGATGAACGCCGCCTCAAGTCGCGTCATGTTGGTTGCAGCTTCGCCGAAGGGTTGAATGCCGTGATCCTCGCCAGCTGCGTAGAGCTCGTCCCACATTTCGAGCGCAAGACCCGGCTGGATCCAGAGTTCGTAACCGAGGTCGCCAGTAAACCCGGTGCGCGACACAATTAATGTGTCACCGTGAAACGGAAAACGCATGATGTCGAACGGTCTTGCTGTATCAATCCCGTCGAGTCCCATTTTCTTAAGAACAGCGCATGATGTTGGGCCTTGCAGTGATAAAGCTGCAAAGTCGTCAGTCACGTCAGTGATGCTGATGTCTTGAAAGCCGAACGCGCTTTGTTCGAGCCATGCCGTGCACGGACTGCCGCAGGTCAACATGAATTCGTCATCTGCGAGTTTGAATATGGTGCCATCATCGATCATGCGGCCTTCGTCAGTGCACCAGACACAATACGCAACGCGGTTGAGCCCAATTTTCGCGACGTCACGTGTCACCATCCGATTCAACATTGCCTCGGCGTCGCGGCCAGTGATCCGGTACTTCTGCATCGGGCAGATGTCGTAGGTCGCGCAGGTATTGCGAACACAAAAATACTCGTACTCTGGATCGTAGTAATACTCGGCAAATTTGTAGCCGTTCCAAGACGCCCATGCATTGCGAATATTCAGGACTTCCGCTCTGGGGTAGAACGGAGAAAGCTTCAGGCGCTCGCCGGCGTATGGGTCAGTCGTAGTCATGGTCTATTCGTCGTAAAAGTCATCGTCGGGAACCGTGTTCGGTCGTCGCAGGTCTATGAGAATCTCGCGAGCGGCGTTCGCGCCGCAGGTAGCAGACACACCACCGCCCGGGTGTGTGGATGAGCCGCACATGTACAAATTCTTAACCGGCATCCGGTACTGCGCGTACCCGGGAAATGGTCGATTGAAAAACAATTGGTCGATCGTGAGTTCTCCCTGAAAAATATTGCCCTCAGTTAGTCCGATTTCATCTTCGATTTCGTGTGGTGTGCGTACTTCCATATGCACAATCAGTTCTTTGAAGCCCGGGCTGTATCTTTCGATCTTGTTTATAACGCTTTCGCCGAACTGATCGCGTTTCTCGGGTGTCCACGGCCCATCGGCGAGTTCCGCCGGACAGTACTGAACAAAGTTAGACATCCAGTGTTTGCCGGGCGGGGCGACCGTCGGATCCCAGGCGGACGGAATAACGGATTCGACAAACGGATCGTCCGACCAACGGCCACGTTTCCAACAGTCGTATGCGCGCTCCATAGTTTCGAGCGAACCGGTGAATGCCTGACCGCCGCGATTGAGATAACGGTTGTCCGGGACGCCCGTGAATTTCGGTAAGCCTGAGAGTGCAATGTTCACTTTGCCCGACGAGCCGCGAATCTTGAAATTCCGGGCTTTGTCGTAAAGGCCATCAGGTAAGTCATTCTTGTCCATGACCTGAGTAAACGTGCGTTTGGCGTCGAGATTTGAAACGACGATACGTGCCCGTACTTCGTCGCCGTTTTCTAGAACGACGCCAACGGCTTTGCCGTTTTCGACCAAAATCTGTTGTACGCCGGCGTTGGTCCGTATTTCACCGCCGTGCTCCTGCATCGCGCTGGCGATCGCGTTGGAGATTGCGCCCATGCCGCCGCGCGCGAGGCCCCAGGCGCCGATGCTGCCATCGACATCGCCCATGACGTGGTGCAGCAAGATATACGCGGACCCTGGAGAGTAGACGCCGAGTGCTGTGCCGATGATGCCCGGGCTTGCCATCGTGGCTTTGATCAAGTCGTTCTCAAAGTAGTCCTCGAGATACTCGGCCGCACTCATTGTAAAAAAGCGAACGTACTCGTAGATCTCTTTTTCCCCAAGGCGCCACATTTGTTTGCCCAGGAAAATGAGTTCACTAATGTCGCGTGGTTTAAAAGAGGTCGGGTCCGGCGGTGTCCGCAGCAGTGTCTTGCGAATAAATTGCGAATAGCGTGTCAAATCGGTTTCAAAACGATGCATTGCATCGGCGTCGTGTGGCGAGTGACGTTTCAATTCGTGATGCGCAGCTTCTTCGTCGTGGTAGGAAAACAGTCGCTCGTCCGAATCGCCAAAACTCACACCGCCAAGATAGGGGACCAACAATAATCCGTGGCGTCCAAGATCGAGATCACGATGTAAGGCTTGTCGCATCATGCTGCAGACGTAGGAACAGCTAGAATAGAACCAGCCTTCCTGCAATTCGCGCGTAACCGCTGCACCGCCGATGTATTCGTTCTTCTCGAGCACGACGACATTGAGCCCGGCTTTTGCGAGATACGCTGCATTCGTCAGACCGTTATGGCCAGCACCGATGATGATCGCGTCATATTTATTTGTCGCGGCATTCATCGCAGGATTTCCTGAGCAGCATTGTGTCCGGCACTACCTACCAGGTCACCGCCCGGATGTGAGCCGGCTCCGCATAGATACAATCCCGGCACCGGTGTACCGTACTGCGCCGCTTCATAAGTCGGCCGCATCATCAGCATCTGGTCCATCGCGAACTCGGTGTGATGCCAGTGGCCGCCGCTTACCCGGTAGCGTTCTTCAATGTCGGCCGGCGTCAAAAATTCTTGGCCGATGATGAGGTCGCGCAAGCCCGGCGCATACGTGGCGATCGTTTCGACAGCGCGCTGGGCCATCTGCTCGCGAGCAGTATCTGTCCAACCAGCTTTCAATTTATACGGCACATACATGACGTGGGCGGACAATACGTGTTGCCCATCTGGCGCTAGCGACGGGTCCTGCTCACTGGGTACGGTGATTTCCATCACTGGAGTTTCGGGGCATTCGCCGTACTTCGCGTTGTCGAATGCAAGTTCAATCGTTTCCATGTCGGGCGCAATGAGCATACGTCCATCGATCCGCCCATAACCGGAAAATTCGGGCTTGTCTCTTAGCGCAAGGTGCAATTTCGCCACATAGCCGTCGCAGCGCAGGCGGCGAATTCGATTCGTAAATCCGATATCGAGATGTTCAACGCCGACAAGTTTTAGAAACGTCGTCTTTGGGTCTGTCGAGGAAATTACCCGGTCGCATTCGATTTGTTCGCCGTCGCGGAGTTGGATGCCCGTGGCGAGCAGGCCGTCGGCACTACCGTCTATGAGGATTCGATCGACCTTCGCGTCACATCGAATCTCTGCGCCGGCTTCAGCCGCTGCTGCGTTCAGCGCTGCCACCAGTACGCCGGGGGAACCTGCTACACCGGCCATGCGATACAGCATCGCCAGCACTGCAGAATTCGGTGATCGCGGCGCCAATTTCGCGCCGACGAGACCATCCCAACTCGATGTGGCCTTTAGTAGCGGGTGCTCAAAATTTTCATCGGCCAGGTCGCGCGCAGGCAGTGAAGCAACTCGAAGCAGTTCTCGCATATCCTTTTTGCCGGCGAGGCGAATATTCAGCCCCATATGAGCGAACGTCAGCAACTCGCGAATACTGTTGTTGCCGATGCGCGGCATGGGTTTCTGCCAGAACGGGCTCAGAATCTTGGCAAATCTCTGCATAAATGCGTTGTAGTCCTGGTAGGCGGCTGCATCTTCGCCGCTGACACCGTTGACGGAGCCGCCCTCTACGACAACGTGTTGTTGGTCGAGACTCAGGCCAACCAGAGATTGGGATTTTGCTGCCGCCACAAAGCCGTGCGACGACAGTTTCAGATCATCTACAACCTTTTGCGAGAAGTGATTGACTGTGTGTGCGGCAGGGGCGCAAAAGCCCGGATGAAATTCATGGCTTGCTGCCAAGCCACCCGGCGCGGCGGACGCCTCAAGCAGCAACACACGTTGTCCGGCTTTCGCCAGATACGTGGCGCAGACCAGGCCATTGTGGCCCGCGCCAATAATTATGGCGTCGTATCGATCCAAGCGGGTATGCCCTTATTGCTACTATTTTTGTATGTAACCCGTACGCTAGTCACGGTGCGACAACAAGGCTTCCGCGCCTACACGCTTTAGAAGCGAATCGACGGATTCAGGGCAGGGCAGATGTCGGATCAGGCTCTGCCTTGATCAAGCACTGCGCACCGCAAGTCGTGGTTTGGCGATATCCAGCGCATAGAGAAGGTCTGCGACCAAATCGTCCGCCGATTCGATTCCCACCGACAGCCGGATCAGGTCTCGGCCGATGCCTGCGTTCTCGAGCGCCT
>JBPCYB010000009.1:0-134198 GCA_051007995.1 Woeseiaceae bacterium
CCGCCTCCGTAAATCCATCCAGTACGTCGGAATGGTGGTGCAGGTCTGCGCTGTACCAGCCCCGCTCTTGCGGCGAAGCGGTTACTGCGATGACTGAATTCAGTGCATGCGATTCGCCAGGCTCTACAACTACCTCGACAAGTTGCGGCTTCGTTGTAAATCCGCCACCCGCAGAGATTTCAAAAACATAGGCCCCTGGCGCGATCTCTTCGGTAATTTTTCCGACGTCGTGCAACTCAGTGAAGAACCGATTTTTGCCGAAATAGCCAATCAACGGCTTGTTGCCACTGCGAATACTAATACTCGCATCCAATCCGTCGCCTGAATCCTCTTCTGTAACCTTTATCTCAATTTGCCCGGGTGGCCTGACATCGTCGAAATCGATTCTTGTTTCACCACTCGCTGAAACGGACACAGTCTTCGTCGCGCCTTGCGCGTAGCCCGCAGCGGTCGCATAGACCTCGTAATCACCGACCGGCAAAACGAATTCATATGCCCCATCGTCGCCCAATGTCCACGCGTACGGACTCCCGTTCTTGCTTACAACAACTGCTGGTCGTGCAACCCGTTTGCCATCGTCGCTAACGACATGGCCTGACAATCGACCCGACGACAATTCGAGGAAATCAATTTCAGCACGTACCAACGGCGCCAGCGTTCCATCGTTTTCGATTTGCAGCCAAGCTTCGAATGATTCCGTCTCGGCTGCCTCCAGGTCGTGCGGCAAGTATCGATCACGGCCATCGTACGCAACGAATTCTGAAAACGGAGCGTGCAGTCCAAGCATCCAACGCTCACCATAAGATGCTGACCAATTCGCCAGTGCCTCGTCTTCCGCCCCTGAATTAACACCGAGCAAGCCCGGCACGCTAAACAGCGATCCGCCATCTGGCCACACGACATAGCCAGAATATAAGCCCTCGAGATTCACTTCGCCGGCATTATGCATGCTCGTAACAATCTGAATCTTGCTGTCACCATCCCGGATGCAGAATGTCGTTTCGAGCTGAACCTCTCCCCAATCACGCACCGTTTTAACGACCACTTCACTGGCCGTTTGCTTCTCAAGCGTTACTTCTTGGTAAGTCGTCGGCCAACTCGACCAGACGTTTGGCATGAAGTCAGCAAGAGATGCAATGTCGTAGCCGAGCTCACCATCCCTGAAAACGGCGATATCGACGATGCCGCCACGAGCGACACCCCAAGGCGGTGCGGTTTCAACGGCGAAAGCGACCGCAAAAATGCCATTACTGACCGTGATGTCTTTCTCACCCACTGCGTCGCCGCGCGCAATACTGGTCGGGCCGATGACGACGCTGACGTCGGCATGCGCGACCGAGATTGGCGCAAGAGATATGAGTACAAGTGCTAAGTGGCGGAAATGACGCATAAATACTCTGCTTTGCGGAAAGCCAGCATTGTACCGATCAACTCAACGAATACGATCCCTGCTGCTGATGAAAGCGCTCAATCAAGCAAGGTCCCGAGATCGATCGACGAGTCCTTAGGTACAGCATCGGGCCAGTTCGTTCGCCATACCTCTCGTGAGACATCACCCACATGCACGCTAGGCCGATCAAAGCCCGGCTGCGGTTCGCAGAGCGGCCGCACCACGGTATCGAAGCGCGGTACCACGAAATAGGGAAAGCTATATCGCTCCGCACCGCTTGTATTGACGACTTTGTGCGGCGTGGATACGAAATAGCCACCTGACCATAGCTCCAGCAAATCACCAATGTTCACGATTAATGCGTTATCCGGCGGTTCTGCCTTGATCCAGCTCTGCCCTGCGCGGGTTCTCACGAATAGCCCGCCTACCGGATCCGGCGCCAAAATGGTGAGAGCGTCAGTATCTTTGTGTGGATGAATTCCGAATGCATCCGCCGCTGGTGGCTGCGGCGGGTAATGCAACAGTGTCATGTTCGTCAACGGTTGTTCGAAGTTCCGCAAGAATTGCTCAGCTGGCGTTCCCAGTATGTTGGCAATCGATAATAGAAGTTTGTTCGACACCCGATCGCATTCACGCCAATAGGCCAGGACTATTTGCTTAAGCTGTTGTGGCCTGACCGGCCACTTGTTTGGTCCATACAGGTCGCATTGCTCACTTATCGGATCGGCCGCCTGCACCTCATAGTGCAATTTGTAACCTTCGTAGCGGTCGGCGACGGAATCGCCAGCGTTTGCATTGAAAAATCCGGTCGGAATGTAGCCACGATAGTTGTCCCGGCTAATTCGATCACGCGCCTTTTGCTCCAGTGGCAGCGCGAAATACTCCCTGACAGCTGATCGAACGCTCGCGACCAGAGAAGGAGCGATGCCATGTCCGACGAGGTATATGAATCCGACATCGCGAAAAGCTGCTTCGATGCTGGCATCCGAATCAGCACCGTTATCCATGTCAATTAGAGGGATTTTTGCCACTCAAATACACTTGCTCAAACGGCGCTGTCCTGCTGATCGCGTATGCGCTCCTGAACCGTATCGAATAGATCCTCACGCAAGCCTGCCAGTTTGAAGAGCTCAACGACGGTAAAGAAAGGTGCGGCGAGATTTGCCTGGATCGGATGTTTGATTAACACCGGCATCGATTTTTCCACGGCATGACCGATGAATTGCGCGAGATAACCGCCGAAAAATGCGATAGCGGCAACAGTTGCCGATATTTTCATCGGCATTGCGCCGATTTTAGCGGCCAGTGCAGCTATAAGAAGTGCGAATAGCAAGAAGACGAGCGCGAACAGCTGATCAAGTGTCAGGTAAAACAGAAAGAAACCGATCACTACGGCATGCGCAAGAGTGATTTCTATCGGGCCATTGGCGATGCTGATCCAACTGAGCGGGATTAGAGCACCCAGCATAATCGTCGGTATTCCGATCATATGCACAAAAATATTGAAAGGGTGTTGATGCGCAGCCGCATACCCAGTCAACATTTCCAGCAGTTTGCCGTCGCTATGCATCGTTGTATCGTGCCCGAATCGGTATACTGAATCCATGACAAAAAGACATTGGCGTGAATTGGTAGAGATTGTTGCTGTGGTTAGCGTCGTGGCATCAATGCTTCTCGTAGCGGCGGAAGTTCGACAATCTAATCGAATAGCATCTGTTCAGGCAGAATTGCAGATAGCCGAACAGCACAACGCTCTAAACATCCAACGCGCGTCCGACCCCAACGTCGCCAAACTCTTCCCCAAACTGGCTGCGCCGGAGGCACACCTGACCACGGCGACCGAAGCCTCGCAAATTCGCGGCATCGCCTCACACCATATGTACGTGTTGCGGTCCGTGCATAACGCGCACAAGAAAGGGCTCCTGAGCAGCGAAGCTCGCGATATATACGTATTGGATTTGGCCCGGACAATGAAAGAATGGCCCGGTATTCGGCCACACCTCGTCGCTATCTACGACAGTTTGGGCGCTGAAAAGGGCGTCGAGGTGTACACCCCAATCGCAAAACACATTGCGGCGCAGACAGCACCAGAGTCGGAATAGACAACCGAATATGGTAAAACACGCGCATAAGAAATAGGGAGCTTGAGTGAATCCCATCACAATGCTGTTTATCGTCGCGCTGCTTGTCGCGATTTGGTGGCTCGTACGCAAACGCCGTGAAGCAGTGGCTGAGGACGAGAAAACCGAGGTTCGTACAACATCCAGGAACAGCCAGTTTCATGCTGTCTCAATCAAGTTTACCGGTCGCGCCTGTCAGGCTGCGAAGGACATGAGTGGCCGACGATTCCTGGCAACGGCTGCGCCGAAATTGCCGTTGCCGCAATGTGATGTTCTTGATTGCACTTGCCGCTTTACGCACCACACGGACCGGCGTGCCGGGCGAGACCGCCGCAGTCCGTTTGGCGCAGGCGGTGCCGCTGCCGGCACAGGCGCCTACGACTCAGAGCAGCGCGCCGGAAACGACCGCCGCAAGAATAACGACTAGAACCCGTACGCGGCTACAGTCTGCTCATAGTGTTGCAGTTCTTGCTCATGCCGAGCCCGATCTGCAATCAGCATTTCAATTTCCGCCTCAAGCTCACCAGTACGCTCAGAAAGTCGCTTCAAGTCCGCAAGCAAAATAACCCGGTCTTCAGTGGTTGTTTCGGAACTGATCAATAACGCTTCCTTGTTACGCACAGACTCCTCGATATCGTCGAGTTCATGCTCTTTGTTATAGATCTGCGAGCCCGCATTGTTCACATTCGAACGCAATGAATAGAGTTGCTGCCCAACTCGATACGCATCCAAAAACTCTGGCTCCTGATCTGCCGAGCAGACTCCACTGTAGCGTCCACCGCTTGCGCCGAGATTGAAACCTCGGTTCGGCTGGCAAAATTCAACTAAGCCCTGATTACGACCCTGCTGATAGGCGCCAAAATCAGCGGTTACGCCGTGTTTGGCGCAGGCTTTGCGATGACTGCCGAAGCGTTCAGTGGTGTAGCCACGCGAACCATCTTCGTATCCTACCGCCGACCAGTCGCTGGTCGCACATTCATCGCCGCTCATCGAAGCGCAACCGCTCAACCCAACAACAAAGAGCGTTAACGCGATACTTGCAATTCTACTGTTCATGCCCAGCCCCTTCGAAATCTGTTCTATCCAAGTCTGCCCCGAAGGTATGTCAATCTACCTGAATCAAAGCTGAAAACTGCGCCATATACCGCACTTGGGTGCAGCCCAATGTGACCTGGTTCACAGTGGCCGGACAGCGTGCCAGATAACCTGATAATTCAGGGAAGTTAGCAAGGTAGATCGAATGGATATCGAAAGCATCAGTGGTGCGGCCACAGTCGCGCTTACGAGTACGCTGATATTCGTTCTTGTTGCAAAATCCTGGCAATTGATCAATCGATCGGTTAGCGGCAATCCCAGTTTCTCAGGCAGCATCATGCGCGAAGCGGCGCAACGATTCAGAGATGAGTTCGATCGCCTCAATCGCAGCCAATCAACCTATCTGAGTGCGGGCGTCGTATTCGTTGTCCTGTTTATCGCCGCTTACGTATTGCAGGCCAAACGATTATTCGTTGGCTATCCGCTGTGGCAGTTGTATGTGTTGCTCGGCGCGTTGGGAACCGGCGCTCTGCTCGCGCTATTGCGGCTCGCCCGTACAATTCTGGCTCGGCACCGCGTCAAACTGCGTCGCGATGCGAACATCGCGGTCGGCCACCAATTGCAACGCCTCGCTACTGGCGTTGGACGAACCTATCACGACGTTGAAACTACAGCCGGCGTTATTGATCACATCATCATCGGCCAAAACGGCGCCTATGCTGTCAGCGTATTTGCCGAACGGTCGTCCAAAAATGGCAATGTCAGCTTGCACAGCAACGAGTTGCAATTCTCGCCGAGTGGAAAAACCTGCTCTATCGTGTCGACAAACGCGAAGATCGCAAGCCTGGAACGCGAATTTCGTCGGCTACTCGACCATCGCGTTCGAGTCCGTTCCGTAATCGCAGTTCCGGGCTGGGAGATCGGCGAGCAAGGCAGTGAAGAACACCTGATGGTCAACGAGCGCAATTTACCGATGCTGAGTGGCTGGAAGGATCAAGCTGACTTACTTATGAACGAAGATGTCGATGCCCTGCATAACATGTTAACGACGCGTTGCGTCCTCGGCAGCTGATTTACATAGGCTGCAAACGTTCGGCCAACAGCTCCTTTTCGATCACCTCATTAAATTCGTCAGCGAGTGCTTCGCATTCGCCGACCACATCCTGCCATGCACGGATGCGATCGATCGGCGCATAGCTTGTGAAATCTGTGCGGTCGGGGATCTTTCCGCCTGGCAAACGCGCGACGAATTCCCTGGACGGACTGACCAGTATCGTCCGATCAAAGTTCTCGGGATTCGGTCCACGCCAGGATAACTTCTTGTCGAACCAGCCCGGCACGATGTGCTCGTAAAAGTGCGGGAACAGCGTCAGCCTGTCTCCGTCGCTGTGTGGCAGATCGAGATGATAGTCAATTACGCCACCATCTCGGTACGTGCCCGGATCCGCTCCTTCGATATCTTTAACGCCGGATAGCACCAGGGGAATCGCACCTGTCGCAACGATCGCATCTTCAAGGTTGCTGGCGCGGATTCTGATTTTTTGTAACGGAAATCCACCTACATCAAAAAATGGCGGCAACTCGCGCGCGTCGAAAAAAAGCGCTCTTTCGAAAAACCACGCCAGAGTGCTGCGACTAATCGCATTCATTGCGGCCGCCGCGATCAGAGTCGGGGCAAGCAGGAATTGATTCTCTGATGCCGCGAGGTGGCGCGCTCGCACTGTCATGATATGCGTGCGAAAAACCGGGTGCGAAAGAATCTGCGTTGCGGCCTCGTTTTGCATGACGAGCTTGGCAATGTCGCGTGTCTTCGCGGTTATTTCGTGAGTGTCAGGTTTATCACTGAAGCTCTGGCCGATATAGGCCTGCTCGAATCGATCGATCGCAGCGATCGGGTCGTCTTGCGCATAACACGCAAAGCGCCAGGCACCGACGGACGAACCCAGTAAGTGCACAGGACCGACCAGTTTGGGCACGAAATTTTGAAGAATGCAGCGATCTAGCTGACTCAGTACAAGCCATTTGGCACCGCCCGATGCGCCGGCCAGCGTTCCGATTCGTTCTGGCGCGAAACCGTGTCGCTTGACCGACGCAAGCGCTCCGGGTCCTGCTTTAAATACGAGATTGCTAACTGCCAAAAATCTAGCCGAAGGGATGCTGTCTGATGATGGTCTGTTCCCGATCGGGGCCCGTCGAAATGATGTCGATAGGTACTCCGGCTAGTTCCTGTATGCGTGCCAGGTAATTTCGGGCATTGACGGGCAAGTCGTCGTAATTTGTCACACCGACGGTTGATTCCTGCCAACCCTGCCATTCCTCATACACCGGCTTGCACTCAGCAAAACGGTCGACAACAACAGGCACGCCCGATATCGCTTCGCCATCTATTTCATAACCAATGCAAATTTGGATAGTCTCAAGTTCGTCGAGGACATCCAGCTTCGTCACACACAACCCTGAGACACTGCTGTTAATGATCGAGCGTCGTAATGCGACAGCATCAAACCAACCACAGCGGCGCGGGCGACCCGTGGTTGCGCCAAATTCGGCGCCAACCCTGGCCAAGTGCTCACCCTGGTCATCGAACAACTCAGTTGGAAACGGTCCAGCCCCGACGCGAGTCGTGTAGGCCTTTACGATTCCGAGGATGTAATCCAGATTGCGCGGACCAACCCCAGTACCTGTGCTCGCAGCGGCGGCAACCGTATTCGAAGAGGTAACGAATGGATAAGTGCCATGATCGATGTCGAGGAATGTACCTTGCGCACCCTCGAACAGAATGCTATCGCCAGCATCCATGTGGTCCTGCAGTATCTGTGTAACATCAACCGTAATCGGCGCAACGACCTCTGCCGCCTGCATCGCATCGTCTAAGGTTTTGCTGAAATCGACCGCCTCGGTGCTGTAGTAATTCTTCAAAAGAAAATTGTGGTAGTCGAGAACTTCGCCCAGTTTGGCCGCAAATTTTTCGCGGACGAACAGATCGGACACCTTGAGTGCCCGACGTGCGACTTTGTCTTCATACGCGGGTCCGATCCCGCGGCCCGTCGTACCGATCGCTGCCGAACCACGAGCGTTCTCACGTGCCAAATCAAGCGCCGCATGTGACGGCAATATGAGTGGACATCCCGGACTGATCCGAAGCCGCTCGAAAACTGGCACGCCACTTGCGACCAAAGCGTTGGCCTCGTGCAAAAGTGCTTCGAGCGACAGGACGACACCATTTCCAATCAGGCAATTGACGTCTTTACGCAGAATTCCCGACGGAATCAGATGTAAGACCGTTTTTTCGCCATCGATGACAAGCGTGTGGCCCGCGTTGTGCCCGCCCTGAAAACGTGCGACTGCCGCGGCACGATCGGTCAACAGGTCAACAATCTTTCCTTTGCCTTCGTCACCCCATTGAGTGCCGATGACGACTACGTTATTTCCCATGATAATCCCGCTCGTCGGCTACAGTCTTGCTCAAATTCGGACGATTAACAGCAACACAAGTCCCGCAATCATTGCGGACAAACCAAAAATTCGCAGCTGATTGTCACTTAGCCGAACAATCTGTGCCACCAATTGCTTGTAGCGACTCGGACGAATAAACGGCAGCATGCCTTCGATAACCAGCAGTAGCGATACCGCAGTAAGAATCTCCGTCCAGTACACGTGTCAGTCGACCCGCCCTTCTATTGTGATCCGTCGGACTGATTCAGATAGCGAAAGAACTCGTTATCCGGATCCAGGACCAGAATGTCGCCACCCTTGCCCATTGAATTGCGGTAGGCATCGATGCTTCTGTAAAATGCGTAGAATTCCGGATCCTGGTTGTAGGCATCGGCATAAATCTGCGCCGCTTTTGCGTCACCTTCACCGCGTATTATCTGTCCTTGCTTGTTCGCGTCGGCAAGAATAATCGTCCGATCTTTCTCTGCCGTCGAGCGAATCAACGCCTCAACTTCCCGACCTTCTGAACGAGTTTGACGAGCAACACGTGCGCGCTCCTCACGCATACGGTTGTACACCGAATCGCGTGCCTCGCGGACAAATTCAACTTGTTTGACCCGAAAATCTACAAGTTCAATACCCAAACCCTGCGCAGTGCCAGCAGCTGTAGTTAGCATGTCGCGCATCAGTTCTTCGCGCTCGACCGAGATCGCTTCCTGAACTGTGCGTTTACCGAACTCTGTTACCACGGAGTTTCTGACAATTTCCCGCAAACGTTCAATTGCGATGAACTGCGAACCACCTGTCGACGTATAGAACGACACTTCGTCAACAATGCGCCATTGCACGAAATAGTCGACCTGCATGCCGGTTCTCTCAAGCGTAAATACACGCTGCGGTTCGTCATCGATCTTCAACATCAGGCTCGGAAACTTGCTGACCGTCTGGATGATGGGAATTTTGAAATGAATGCCTGGCTCATAATTGGCCTCTACGACCTCACCAACCTGCAGTTTGATCGCCAGTTCTCGTTCATTCACGGTGAAAGCCGTCAGACCGAACACCAACAGGGCCAGACCTACAATGATGATTCCTATAAAGCGTCCGTTATTCATTGGCGCTGCCTCCGTTCGCGACTCGCGTCCGACTCGTCTTCTGTCGATGTGTTAACCGGCGCTGTTGCCGATCGCCCGGTATCGCCCCCAGTTGCTCGACCTGTCGCTCTATTCATGAGCTGATCGATTGGCAGGTACATCATGTTGCCGCTGCTATCGGAATCAATAATGACCTTGTTCGAATTACTGTAGACCTCTTCGATGGCTTCAATGTATAAGCGATCCCGCGTTACTCTCGGCGCGCGCTGGTATTCCGCTAGCAAGGCGAGGAAGCGTTGTGCCTGACCCTCGGCATCGGCGATGATCTTGTCGCGATAAGCTTCAGCGTCCTGCTTGATGCGTTCCGCCTCACCACGAGCGCGCGGCACGATGTCATTCGCGAATGTTTCAGCTTCGAGCTGGTAGCGACGAGCATCGTTGAGCGCTTTCTGTGTGTCATCGACTGCCTCTTGCACAAGTTCCGGGTAGTCAACGACCTCAAGGTTGATCGAAGTAACGGTTATGCCGGTACCGTACTCGATAATGGTTTCCTGCAATTCTTCCATCGTTCTGGCCGGTATTTGCTCGCGCCGCTCGCCAATTAATAGCGCCAGCGAGCTTGTTCCAACGACGCCACGCAAAGCGCTTTCGGTTACATTGCCGAGAATGGTCTCCGGGTCGTCGACCTCGAACAGGTACTTGACCGGATCCGAGCGGCGATATTGCACCGTCATGTCGATATAAACGTACGCTTCGTCGGAAGTCAGCATCTCAGTACGGAATTTTGAATCCCTTACTTCCTCGATGTTCACGACATCAACTGTCTCAATCGGGAACGGCATGTGCCAGCGCAAGCCGGGCAAAGTCGTTGCCGTGTAGGCACCGAAGCGTTGCACGACGCCCCGCTCCGCTTGATCAACCCTGTACAAGCCGGTAAATGCCCACGCCACCAACAGCAAAATGACAAGCACAAAGCCGCCACCACCGCCGCCAGGCCGGGATTTTCCGCCGCCACCACCACCAAGAATCTTGCTGAGGCGGCGTTGCCAGTTCTGCACGATCTGATCAAGATCGTTGGGTTCGTCTCCATCCCTTTTCCAGGGATCCTTACCATTTCCTGAATCGTTCCAAGCCATATTTATCTGCTTATCTAGTTTGTCTGTTTACTTAGCGATAACTGCCGCCGCCGAACTCGGCAGCGGTTCCAATAAATCGTCCGCGAGATTCTCGTGCTTCAAAAAACGCCGCAAGTCTCTCTCAGCCATTCTTAATTCAATATCCCAGCCGCCATCTTCGCATGCCTCTTCTTTGAGGACAGCGCCGATCTCGAATAGTTTTGCCCGCTGCTTGCCCTGCGCCGGCAGCAAGTGCATGACACCGTGCAGGGTCTTGCGTCGCAAGCGATCGCCGATAGCGTCCAACAGCAATGGGATACCTTCGCCAGTTGCTGCCGATACCCAGGCAGCGCGGCCCTCTCCAGCGCGATTATTCGCGACTCTTGGGGCCCGGTCCAGTTTATCGATCTTATTGTACACCCGAATCTGCGGAACCTTGTCGGCATCGAGCTGTTTCAAGACAGAGTTTACTTGCCGCACCCGTTGCCATCGATTGCGATCGCTGGCATCGATCAGATGCACAATCAGGTCTGCCTTACGGGCTTCCTGCAAGGTCGAGCGAAATGCCGCGATCAATTCATGCGGCAGGTCACGAATAAATCCAACCGTATCCGCCAAAACCACCTCACGACCGTTCGGCAACTCCAGGCGCCGAATCGTCGGATCCAGCGTGGCAAAAAGTTGATCCTCAACATAGACGCTCGCGTTGGTGAGCGCATTGAAAAGCGTCGATTTGCCAGCATTGGTGTAACCAACCAAAGCCACAGTCGGTACCTCAGCGCGAACGCGGTTCTGCCGATTCATCGTTCGGCGGGCATCGACCTGGTCGAGCCGCGATTTAAGCTGGCGGATGCGCTCGCCGATCATTCGTCGATCTGATTCAAGCTGCGTTTCACCCGGGCCGCGAAGGCCAATACCGCCTTTTTGCCGCTCGAGGTGAGTCCAGCCGCGCACCAGACGTGTTGACAGGTGCCGCAATTGAGCAAGCTCTACCTGCAGCTTGCCCTCAAAGCTGCGCGCCCGCTGAGCAAAAATATCGAGAATAAGTCCGGCACGATCAAGTACCCGACACTTGAGCTCTTTCTCGAGATTTCGCTCTTGGCTCGGCGACAGTGCTGCTGACGAAATGATTAGTTCAGCATTATTTGCCGCCTTGCTGGCCGCTACCTCGTCAAGTTTTCCCTTGCCAATAAAGTAACGGGCGTCAGGGCGCTTACGTGCGCTGACGATTTGATCGACGATAACGGCCCCGGCCGAGCGTGCCAGCTCAACAAATTCTTCACGTTCTGAATCGTCCGGTGCACCCGTCGGGCCCGCGTGGACAAGAATTGCACGTTCGCCGCTTTGCGGTCTCTCAAACAACCACTTACTCTTCTCCCACCTCGTCGTCTGGCAATGGCAGCCGCACGTTCCGCGATGGCACGACGGTGGATATCGCGTGTTTATAAACCATCTGATTGACGCTGTTCTTCAACAGCACAACGAATTGATCAAATGAGTCAACCTGACCCTGTAACTTGATGCCATTCACTAAATATATCGAAACCGGAACCTTTTCTTTACGCAGAATGTTGAGGAACGGATCCTGCAATGTTTGCCCTTTAGCCATGTTTGGGTCTCCTTATTTTTCTTGTTTTTGAGACTCACACCCGGTGGCGCCGGTTGCCCATGAGTAAGTCTCGCCTAAGCGTTTGAAAATACTACCACTAACTATGCAGCTTTGTAGCCAGAAAACTTGATATTGCGTCAATGAATCCTGCTTCAAGGGGGTCAAACGAAAATAGTTCAGATTCGCTGCGTAACCAGGTGATTTGCCGTTTAGCGAGCTGTCGGGTGGCCACCAAAGCCTTGTATTGGGCCTCCTCCAGAGAATTCTCGCCGGCCAGATGTGCCCAGACCTGACGATAACCGACCGAACGCATCGATGGCAGATCCCTCGTTAGCCCCGGCCGTTGCATCAATCCGTTCACTTCGTCCACGAATCCGGAATCGAACATCTTCTTGAGTCGCTGCTCAATTCGATCATGCAAGAGCTGTCGTTCCGGAAACTGCAACGCGATCTTGACGTATTCGACGTCTGACTCCGCTTCCTCCCCGGACGACGATCGCTGCCAATCCGTCAGCGACCGTCCGCTGATGTCGAATACCTCTAGCGCACGTTGAATTCTCTGGCTGTCGTTAGGGTTGATGCGCGCTGCTGCTTGCGGGTCAATTTTCTTCAAGCGCGCATGTTGCGCCGGCCAACCCTGCAAATCGGCCGCTCTGTCGATGGCATCGCGAACGTCTTTGTCGGCCGCCGGCATCTCTGCCATGCCGCCGGTCAACGCCCGGAAGTACATCATCGTGCCACCGGTTAACAGTGGAATTCGCCCGGACGCAAGAACATCGCGCATCTCCCGCTCTGCATCGCGAACAAAGTTGCCGGCCGAATAACGTTCTTCGGGATCGAGAATATCGATGAGTCGATGCGGTGCATCGCGCAAAGTCTCTGCATCAGGCTTGGCCGTCCCAATATCCATACCGCGATAAACAAGCGCTGAATCGACACTGATAATTTCAAACGGAAAGCGCCGTCGTAGTTCGATCGCAACATCGGTCTTACCGGACGCCGTCGGGCCCATCAAACAAACCGCAAGATTATCCATAGCGTCTGGCTAGCGACCACGCATGAACAGACGATCGAGATCCGCCATGCTGATCGCGGTCCAGGTGGGTCGACCGTGATTGCACTGATCAGCACGCTTCGTGACTTCCATTTCACGTAACAACGCATTCATCTCATCGATGGACAACAGGCGATTCGCACGCACTGAGTGGTGACAAGCCATCGTTGCGAGGTAATCGTGCACGGCATTTTCGACGCGATTGGTCTGCCCCGCTTCGGCCAGGTCCGCAAGCACATCGCGCAACAATGACTCAGCATCTGAATCGCGCAGAAGCGCCGGTACCTCACGCACAACAACGCTGGTTGGTCCCGAGCGATCGACCACCATGCCGATCTTTTCAAACACGGTTTGCGATTGCGCTACCAGGTCGGCTTCGCTCTCAGCGACCGACACAGTTGTCGGCACGAGCAATGGTTGGCGTACGACCTGATTGTCGTCAAAGTTCTTTTTTAGCTTTTCGTACAAAATGCGTTCGTGTGCAGCGTGCATGTCGACGACGATCAGGCCATCGCTATTTTCGGCAAGTACATACGTACCGGCAATTTGGGCAATCGCGAAGCCCATAGGTGGGACATCGGCAGGATCTGAGGCCGGCATGCCATTACGCGGCATCGACGAGGCCATTGATTGATACGCCGCAAGAGTCTCGCCGACCGCAGCCGGACGCGCAGGACTCGTGCCCTGCAAACTCATGCCGCCTTGATGCTGCGGACTCCGAAGATACGCTGAATCGTGTGCTAAAGACGCAGGCGCTTGCGCATGCCCGCCTGGACGAGTTTCGCGTAACGCAACTTCAATGGCCTGGGAAACCACGCCATGAACACTGCGTGCGTCGCGAAAACGCACCTCATGTTTTGCCGGATGCGCATTCGCGTCGACCGATGCTGGGTCCAGCGTCAAACTCAAAACGTAGGCAGGATAGCGGCCGTGAAACAAGACATCGCGATAGGCATGTCGCGCTGCGTGTGCGAGCGTTTTATCGCTGATACTGCGGCCATTGACGAACCAATATTGCATATCAGCCTGACTGCGATTGAAGGTCGGTAGTCCGAGCCATCCAGACAAAGCGATGCCGTTAACTTCACGCTCGATGTATACAGCTTGTTCAGCAAACGGTTCGCCGAGTATTTTGCCGATTCGCTGCAAACGTTCTGCGTCATTGCTCGCAACCGGTAGCTGCAGCACAGTGCGGCGGTTATTGGTCACCGTGAAAGCGACGTCAGGTCGAGATAACGCCAGTCTCTTTATCCATTTATCGATATGACCAAACTCGGTACGCTCGGTTTTCATAAACCGGCGACGAGCTGGCGTATTGTAGAACAAGTCGTGCACTTCAACCGTTGTGCCCGCCGGGTGCGCAGCAGGTCGAGCCTCACTTAAAGTCCCGCCGTCAACTTCAACTTGCCAGGCCGTATCTGACGCATGCGTCCGTGAACACAGACTCAAACGCGCAACCGATGCAATGCTCGGCAGTGCTTCGCCACGAAATCCGAGCGATACAACAGACTCAAGGTCGTCAAGACTGCCGATCTTGCTAGTCGCATGACGCGACAACGCGAGTTCCAGCTCTTCCTTGGGGATACCACCGCCGTTGTCACGAATGCGGATCAGTTTTTGGCCGCCGGCAACGATGTCGATGTGCAGACTGGAAGCGCCTGCATCAAGGCTGTTCTCTAGCAGTTCCTTGACGACGGAGGCCGGCCGCTCGACGACCTCGCCAGCGGCGATCTGATTAATCAGATGATTAGGTAACTGCTGAATTGGCACGCGGGAGCTCGAAAAACCTGTGAAACCTTATTAGCTACCCGAGAATACCGGAATCGACAGAGTCTGGCCGACGCGAATGTTGTCGTTGCGGAGCTTATTGGCTGTACGAATCGCACCCGCACTCACGTTATAGCGCTCGGCGAGCTGCGAGATCGTATCGCCACGCGCGATTTTGTGGCTTACCTTGCCGTCTGGTGTACGCCTCACATCCATAGCGATCTGCGTATCCGGCGGCGGGTTAGTATAGAAGTAGTTGCGTACACCGGCCAGTATCGCGTTCGCCAGCTTGGCCTGGTGGCGCTTGTCTCTTAGTAGTTTCTCTTCGGTCGGATTCGAAATGTAGGCCGTCTCTACAAGAATGGACGGCATGTCGGGCGACTTCAGAACGATCAATCCGGCTTGTTGCACACTTCTGCGACGAACTTTGACCTTTTGCGACAACTCGCGAATAACCTTCGAGCCAACCTCAAGACTGGCACTCAGCGCCGCGTTTTGCGACAGGTCCAGCAAGACCGACGCAAGAACTTTATCCTTGTCATCCAGCGATACGCCGCCGACCTGCACTGATTTGTTCTCTCGCTCCGCCAGCAAACGCGACTCTTCGTCACTCGCTCCCTTGAGCGACAGCGCGTAAACCGTCGCGCCATTCGCGCGTCGATCGTCAACTGCATCGGCATGAATAGAGACAAACAAATCGGCGCCGGCATTGTGTGCGATTTCCATACGTCTGCGATGATCAACGTAGTAATCGGCATTGCGAATCAGAACCGCTTTCATGCCATGCTCAGAGTTGATGCGTGCCGCCAGTTCTCGGGAGACGGCGAGCGCCACGTCTTTTTCACGTGTCTTGCCACGACCAACCGCACCGGGATCGTGACCACCGTGTCCCGCATCAACTGCGATAACAATATCGCGACCGGGCGTATAAGCCTCTGATGCTCGTCGCACCGTTTGCAGCGAGCCGCTACGTTCAAGATCGATGACCAGGCGATCGCCGTATTGCGGGTTCGGTCCGGCAGCAAAACTGCGTGAGCGAACATTTTCGTTCAGATCCAAAACTACGCGCAGCTGGCCGTTGGCGCGTACACCGGTGCGAATCGAGTTTACCGACCCTACGCCAGCCGGCAGTTGACGCAGCGATTCAGCCAGACGCCCATCTTTGAGGTCAACAACGAGCCTGTCCGGACCGCGTAATGTGAAGATGCTGTGGCTTACCGGTCGACTTAGGTCCAGTACGACACGTGTCTTGCCGTTTTCGGCCCAGATCCGAATATTTTCAACAGTCGCCGCCGACTGGGCGGCCGCTGAGAGCAACATCAGCAATGGGATCAAAAACAGTCGACGGGAGTGCATTAGAGGTAGTTCGACTCAGAGATTAGGGATTATGTCCGCTGAGTATACGACCTCAGCCTGAAAATCCAAGATTTTTCTTGCAAAATTATGGAGATAAGAGACTAAGTTAATGTTCGAATTAGATGCCGGATTCGGCCAGCCCGGTCAGCAGACGACGTCCGGTTTCACTCAATCCCTCGAAATTCGCATTCCGGCCATCGCGCTCGTAGGTCAAAGTGAGGCGCAAATCGGCTGACGAACCAAGTCCGGGCGCTCGGTCCGGCCATTCGACCAGACGCATTCCATCGTCAAGCTCATTCCAGCCCAGGTAACGCAACTCTTCCTCGGATGAAATCCTATATAAATCAATATGATATATCATCCCTTCAGGCACGCTGTAGGGCTCGACTAACGTATACGTAGGGCTCGGGACGGGCCCGGAATGGCCAAATGCGCGTATCAAAGCACGGGCGAAAGTCGACTTGCCCGCTCCCAACTCACCCTCGAGCAACACGGTGAATCCCGCCAATGTCTCTGGCAGGGCGGATTTCAGTCTCGCTGCAAGAGCAATAGTCGCCGCCTCGTCCGCAAGAAAGACCCTCATTCGTTTACGAGCCCACGGACTTCATTAAGAAGGTCTGTCGCCAGCAGACCGCGCTCGCCATTGATCGCTGCGGCATCGCCTGCACGCGCGTGAATGTCGACACCCACCGTCGCGGCGTCCTGCAGCGCAAGCCCTTGCGCCAGCAGACCAGCGATGATGCCTGTCAGGACGTCGCCCATCCCTGGCGCGGCCATCCCAGGATTGCCTGCTCCGCTGAGCCATGGCGCGGCTGTGCCGCTGGATACCAACGTGCCTGCCCCCTTCAGCACGGCGACACCGCCATACTTTTGCTGCAGTTGCTGCACGCTGGTGCGTCGATCTGCCTGTATTTCGGCCGTTGTAACGCCCAGCAATGTCGCTGCCTCGCCTGGATGCGGCGTGATGATCCTTTTATCAGCCTTGTTGGGCGATTCGGCAAGACAATTCAATGCATCTGCATCCCAGACAGCCGGACGTCCGTCTGCCTGCAAAAACTCCATCAGGCCTATCGCCCACTCCGAGCGACCGAGCCCGGGACCAAAGGCCACGATATCGACATCGGCCAGCACTGACTCAACATCGGTCGCGTGAGCTATGCCGCGCGCCATCAACTCCGGCCGGTCTTTGACAATGACAGCGGCATGCGTCGGATCGGTCGCAATGCTGACCCGGCCCGCTCCGGCACGTAATGCGCCCTCGCCGCACAGACGAACCGCACCGGGCATGCCCGGACCGCCACCAATCACAAGTACGTGCCCGAAGTCCCCTTTGTGCGATACGCGACTTCTTGGCGGTAAGAGTTCACCCACTCGATTTTTGTCGATTCTTTGATATTCAACCGTAGCGTTTGCGTAGCAAGCCGCATCGATATCGAGACCGGAAAACCGAATCGCACCGCTGTAATCCGGTCCGTCGCGCAAAAACATGCCTTGCTTTAGACCGACAAACGTCACACTGAGGTCCGCCTGTACGGCCGAACCGAGCACGGTACCTGTATCGCCATGCAGGCCTGTCGGAATATCGAGCGCCATCACGGGTGCAGACGCGGTGTTGATGGCGTCGACAGCAGCAGCGTAATCGCCACCGACGTCGCGCATGAGCCCGCTTCCGAGCATCGCATCAACCAAAAGATCAGTCTCCATAACAACGTCACCCGACCAATGCGAAATAACCCCACCACCAGCGATGAAGTCCTTACACGCCGTCGCCGCGTCACCGGACAGCGAATCAGGGTCAGAAACAGCAATAATGGAGACTTCGATTCCCTCTCGCGCGGCCAGACGCGCAACTACGTAGCCATCGCCCGCATTGTTGCCCGCACCGCAGAAGATCAACCAGCGGCGCGCAGTCGGAAAGAAACTCATTGCCTGATCTACCGCAGCAACGCCGGCGCGCGTCATTAAGGTGTAACCGGGCACGCCGTGGTCCTCGATCGCCACGCGATCGATCTCTCGAACGGTGGCTACGGAATAGACTTCTTGCGGCAGAACATTCATGGCCGCGATTATACTGTGGGGAGACAAGGAAACTGCATTGCCACATATACCAACAAAACCCGCTACCGATGTTGCCGCACTCAAAGCGGACATTCTCCGTTGGGGAAAGGAGCTCGGCTTTCAGCAAATCGGTGTGAGCGACATCGATCTTGCGGAAGCTGACGCGCGACTCGATCAATGGCTTGCGGATGGTCGGCACGGCAGCATGGACTATATGCAGCGTCATGGCAGCAAGCGCAGCCACCCTGCAGAACTCGTGCCGGGAACGATCCGCGTCATCGCCGCACGAATGGACTACTTGCCTGAAGATCAACACGTCGCCGAAGATCTTCTTGATCACAAATCGCGGGCCTATGTGTCACGCTACGCACTCGGGCGGGATTACCACAAAGTTCTTCGAAACCGCCTCAAGAAACTAGCCCGGAAAATCGAAACGCAAATAGGCGCGTTCGGCTATCGGGTGTTTGTCGATAGTGCGCCAGTACTGGAAAAAGCGATCGCGCAAAAAGCCGGCATCGGCTGGATTGGCAAACATACGAATATTATTCACGACAAAGCGGGATCGTGGTTCTTTCTCGGCGAGCTCTACACTGACTTGCCGCTGCCTGTCGACAAAGCGTCAGAATCGCATTGCGGCACTTGCAGTGCCTGCATTGAAGTTTGCCCGACCCAGGCAATCACCGGGCCCTACGAACTGGACGCGCGACGCTGCATTTCCTACCTGACGATCGAAATGCGCGACACGATTCCGATCGAATTTCGAAAAGCAATCGGCAATCGAATTTATGGCTGCGACGACTGCCAGATTTTTTGCCCGTGGAATAAGTTTGCGACACCGAGTGCCGAGGGTGATTTCGCGCCACGACACGGTCTCGACAGCGCAGAGCTCACCGAATTGTTCGCCTGGACCGAAGCAACCTGGCTAGAGAGAACTGCCGGCAGCGCAATTCGGCGCATCGGCTACACAACCTGGCTACGCAATATTGCGGTCGCTCTGGGCAACGCAGAAACCACGCCTGCGGTGATCAGCGCATTAGAAAAGCGCCTCAATTCGACTGACGCGATTGTTGCCGAACACTGCGAGTGGGCGCTGCAACAACACCAGTAGATCGGGTCCAGACTGTGGGCTAGTCGATGTTAATGACGGCCGAATCCCGCAAGAATTGGCGCATGTCGCAGATCCTCGAATTCAACTCGGACTACAAACGCTCGTTGCTCGAGGGGCTGGAGCTATTTCGTGGTGTGCGCGCTGACGACGTGCAGGACTTGCTGCAGCGCTGCGAACGCTGTGATCTCGGCGAAGGCGAGTTGTTGTTATCCCCGGGCGAAAAGAACGAACATGTATTTGTCGTCTTATCGGGATCCCTGAACGTACACGTGGGTTCACCTGACACGCCTGTTCTCGCAACAATGGAAACAGGTGCCTGCGTTGGCGAAATGTCGATCATCGAAGACCGCGATCCGTCCGCTTTCGTTATTGGTGCCGAACCAACTCACCTGCTGGAGATACACCAAAGTATTCTCTGGCAGATGGTCAACGCGTCACATGAATTCGCGAAGAATCTGCTCATTGTTTTATCCGAGCGTGTTCGCAGTCACAACAGAGTCATCGCAGAGAGTTTTGGCGAACTGCGCAAGATCGAACATCACGCCAAAACGGATGCGCTAACCGGACTCAGTAACCGCTACGCGATGGACGAAACGTTTGACCGCGAACTGAGTCGTTGTCTGCAGGATGAAAAACCGATTTCCCTGGTTATGATCGACGTCGACGAATTTAAGAAATTTAACGACCTGTTTGGCCACATTGCCGGCGATAGAGCGCTTGCAGCCGTTGCATCAATTCTGCAAAAGCAATTCAGGCCGCGCGACTTGTTGGTACGCTATGGCGGTGACGAATTCGCAGTGTTATTGCCCGAGGTCGACGAAGAACTCGCAATGTCGATTGCCGATCGAGTTCGCGCTGCCGTGTCCGGTGACACTGAATCGAGTGATGATTCATTGATCCAGGTTCCGATCAATATATCGATGGGCGTTGCAACACTCGAGGATGAAGGCACCCTTTCCAGTCTAATCCGCAGTGCAGACGCCGCATTGTATCGCGCCAAGCATGCTGGCCGGAATACCGTCTCTACCTAAGCTAGCGCGGCAGCGACCGGATTATAGAAATGTCGTCCGCCCGTTGTTTTTTCGATTTGCTGAAATAGCTGTTCGAAATCGGTGTTGTTGTTGATTGGGTCAATTTGCGATGCGTTAACGATGAGCAGCGGACCGTCGTCGTAGGCGTGAAAAAACCGTGCATAGGCATCGGTCAATCGCTCGAGATAACGCCGATTGATGGCGCGCTCGAAACCAATGCCGCGTCTTGCGATGCGATTCAGTAGTGAGTCGACTGATGCTTGCAGGTAGATGACCAGATCGGGAACGGGCGCGTCGACGTTCAATGAATCGACAACTTGCTTGTAAAGAGATAATTCATCGGCCGTCAAATTCAATTCCGCAAATAGATTGTCTTTTGCAAAAACATAGTCACAAACGCGCACCGACGCGAACATGTCGGATTGACGCAAGCTTTCCATTTGCCGCGCGCGCGAAAACAAAAAGAACATTTGCGCTGGCAAAGCGGCTGATTGGCCATCCAGGTAGAAACGCTCAAGAAACGGATTCTCCGCGATTTCCTCAAGCACCAGCTCGGCCGACATGCTCTCGGCGAGCCGCTTGGCCAGGCTTGTCTTGCCCGCACCAATCGGCCCCTCAACTGCAATGAAACGCGCCGACTGCGGACGCTGAATTAGTTCACTGACAGACATGTCACTCTTTAGTGATACGTGAAATAAGTGGCGACTGCTCATCAATCGCAATATCCGCCACTGGCCCAAGTCCGGGGATCACGAGATCAGCTGCGATCTCCCGTAACGGTAACAATACAAAATTTCGCACAGCGATGCCCGGGTGCGGTATCTGCAGGTCCGGCAGGTCTATTTCCTGCTCGCCATACAACAAAATATCGAGGTCGATGACGCGCGGGCCCCAACGTTTGCCATCTGGATCGCGTCCTTGAGAGCGCTCAATCTCCTTCAGGCAGGCAAGCAGAATTTCCGCGGGTACAGCAGTCTCCAGCTCGGCGACGGCGTTGATGAAATCATCCTGAACAACATTGCCAAACGGCGCCGATTGGTAGAACGATGATCGTGCATGCACGTGGCAACCGGGCAAATCGTCAAGCAACTCAAATGCGTTCGTAACTTGTGACCACGGATCGTCAAGATTGCTGCCGATGCCGATGTAGGCAAGAACGGGATCATTCCTCATGACGGATTCGCCGGCGCCGCTCCCTTTTTCTTGCGCCGTCGTCGACGCCTGCGCTTTTTCTTCGGTGTCGACCCCAACTCGAAACTCTTCGCACGATCATCGGCGGACTGCGTTTGAACGGCCGTCCAGAATTTGGCGATATCCGCGTCAACCTGACCTACGTCGCTCAATAGCAGCATGAAGTCATAGGCCGCTCGAAACCGTCGGTGCTCGAGAAACTTCAGGCCACGTTTGCCACGCCGAACATTGAAACGCGGCTGCAATGCCAGCATCTCACGCATCGGAATCGTGAATCGCTTGGGAATTGATATGCGGCGTTGTTGTTGCGCCATCAACTCGTATGCAGCAAGGCTCAGCGATTGCGATTCCGTCATTTTTTCTTCGGCGCGTCGAATAGCAGCAAGTCGAACGGTCGGCGCCCAGAAAAACACGCCAACCAGGAACATCGGCGTTACGGATTTCCCTTGCGCGACACGGCGATCCGTATTTCGAAGTGCAGCGCGCACGAACTCCATAAACGCCGGATCTTCGTTCAGTTCCTTGTCTGTCGCCGGAAATAGTTCTGCGAACAAATTGTGTTCGCGTAACAAATCAAAAGTCTGTTCAGCGAAACCTGCCTGGAACAACTTTAGAAATTCGTCGAACAAGCGCGGCGGCGGAACATTGCTCAACAGGCCCGCATGCTTGTGCATCGACTTGACCACGCTCGGGTCAATTGTGAAACCGAGTTTGGCTGCGAATCGCACGGCGCGAAGCATGCGCACCGGGTCTTCACGCAAACGTGTGTCCGCGTCGCCAATCAGAACCAGACGTTTACGTTTGACGTCTTCAACACCATCGGTGTAATCCCAGATGCTGAAGTCTGCAATGTTGTAGTACAGCGCATTGCAGGTGAAATCACGACGCCAGACGTCTTCGTCAATCGTGCCGTACACGTTGTCGCGAATGATGCGTCCTTCATCGTCGTGAGCCGCATCATCTGCCGCATGGTTCGCCGCGGCCCGAAACGTTGCCGTCTCGATGATCTCCCGACCAAAGCGGACGTGAGCCAGACGAAACCGTCGGCCGATTAAACGACAATTGTCGAACAACGCCCGCACTTCTTCAGGCGTCGCATTGGTCGCAACGTCGAAATCTTTCGGATGCAGCCCCAGCAAGGCATCACGCACGCAGCCGCCGACCAGAAATGCCTGGTAGCCACGCTTATGCAACCGATACAGAACCTTGAGCGCACTCTTCGAGATATCGTCTCTAGAGACAGAATGCGCCGGACGGGGAATGATCTTGGGTGCGATGGGCTTCTTAGTCCCGCTTTTTTTCAATGGACACCGCTTGGAAAAATGATTTGCGCCCGTATAATAGCAGCCCCCGCACAGCCGGGTAGGTCGAAAGACCACCGCTGCTCCCTTCGTCTAGTGGTTAGGACGCTGCCCTCTCACGGCGGTAACAGGGGTTCGAATCCCCTAGGGAGTACCAGTTTCAAAAAAGGCCCACGAGATGTGGGCCTTTTCATTGCTGTTACTTTTCCTGGCTAACGTCTATCCAGACTCTAACTCGGCGAGCAGTTCCACCGCTGCCGCCTGGAAAAACGGCAAATTGCCATTCAACGTGTTGCGTTTTGAGGCTCGTTTCGCCAAATCACGCGCTTTGTCCGTATTGCCCAGATCCTTGTTAACCACTGCAGACCAATACAAAGGCACGGGCTGTAGTTTCGATGAGTTTTCAAAGTGCGCTGCTGCTGACTCGTGATCTTCCTGGTTCATAGCAAGATAGCCCGAAAGTTCGTGGACACGCCGCTTTTCGAACGCCGTGCCATTCGCTTCCGCCGCCGCGATGTATTCAGCGGTTCGTGAGGCAGCCGCTTCGGAATCGCCGCCGATCATCGCCGCAATTGCCGTCTTGAATAGATGCGCTCGCGCAGCTTGCGCTACGTTTGCTTCGCTAAGATTGGCCTGAGTCCGATATTCAAGTGCCGCATCAAAATGTTTCTCGGCCGCTGCTGCATCACCCGTTGTCATCATCATGTCACCCATGTACTCGGCGATCCCACCCATTGTGCTGCGATTTCCGGCAACTTCCGCTTCGGCCATCATGACCTCGCAGATCTCTTCCGCCGCAGCATAATCTCCGGCAAAGATATGTGACGTAACCGATCGGAACATCGCTCCCTGACGTTCACCGAAATTGCGCGCGGCTGCCAACATTTCATCGGCCGCTTCCTGAGCTCGTTCCGGTTCGCCTTTGAGCGACTGATTAATGGAGATTCCGGCATAGGACGCCGCAAAGTACGGATCGATCGTCAATGCCTTTCGATAATTTGCGATCGAAGCGTCATAGTCGCCCATTTCCATCTGTAACTCAGCGAGTGAGTCATATGGATTCGCTCGATCGGGAATTAGCTCCACGTATTTTTCGAATGCAGCCAATGCACTATCCAGGTCATCGACATTTCGGTGCGCATAACCCAACGCATTGTAAGCGCTGGCAAATTCCGGCGCGATTGCCGTCGCGTGTCCGAAATGTGCGATAGCGCCACTGAAATCCTGCTGTCCTAGCAAGAAGTTCGCCAACGCGACATGGGTTCGCTCATCATCCGGGTACATACCCATAAGCTCCTCCAACGCATCGCGTTGCGTCGCCTGGTCGTTATCCGCGCCTGCTGCCAGCGCCTTGATGTAGAGCTGTTCGCCTTCAGACGCATTTCCGGCCCGCTCTTTCGCTTTCGCTGTTGCATCGAAAAAATCGGCATTCGTTTGTGCAGTGAACGCCATTCGGTAATACGCCATTGCGAAACTGTCGTCGACGGATGCCGCCTGCATAAATTTTTCGTTGGCTTCGACGATGTGCAAGTCGTCCAACAATGCACGGCCTTCCGTATAAAGTGTGCGAGCTTCATCCGACGTTGTCGTGATCGGCACTTTCGCAGCCATGCCGTCCGCTGTCGCCCCTTGATCTCCTGCCGCGTCATCCTGACCCGATTGTCCGCACGCACCCAGCATTACCGCCGCGATGCTCGCGACCAGCAATGTTCGTACTGTCTTAATCGTTGTCGTATTCACGGTTCGCTCCTCGTGTATGAGGCAACTATTGTACGCCTGTCAAAGCCGCCCCATCTTGAGAAGACACTTTTGGTAGTGCGCGTAACTTATTGATTTCTTATAATCGGCGAAATCGCCGAAAACGCATGACATTTGGCGAGCGGTCATTAAGATGGCGAGGACGATGAGCACAGAAACCAGCGGCGCGCCCGGACAGCCCATTCTCGATCGACTGTTCGGCCTCGAAAAGCATGAATACGTAGCCGTCGGCTGGTCCTTCGTTTATTTCTTCTGTGTTCTCTCTTCCTATTACGTACTCCGCCCGATTCGTGAAGAAATGGCCGTATTCAGCGGCGCCAACAATATTCCATGGTTGTTCACGGGCACTTTTGTGGCAATGCTCATCGCGACACCGATATTCGGCTGGGTCGCATCGAGATTCCCACGGCGTAAGTTTTTGCCTTGGGTCTATCTGTTTTTTATCTGCAACATTCTGATTTTCTGGGCGGTCTTTTCGGCCGCCATTGATAATGAGCAAAACTATGTTTGGCTCGGCAGAATCTTTTTCGTTTGGCTAAGTGTTTTCAACCTTTTCGTCGTCTCTGTGTTTTGGAGCTTCATGGCGGACATTTACTCGCGCGAACAGGGCCGGCGGCTGTTCGGCGTGATAACGGCTGGCGGCAGCATCGGTGCGTTACTTGGTGGTTTGGTCACCAGCTATCTTGTAACCACAATCGGCTTCCAAAATCTGTTTCCGATCGCCGCTGGCTTATTGGCAGCCGCGATATTTTGTATTCGCCGACTGCGCCATTGGGTGTCTGCCGAGAACGAGGCCAAAGGAGTCGCCAAGAAAGGGGAACCACTGGGCGGCAGCCCACTTGCCGGCGTTACGCACATGTTCTCATCGCCCTATTTCCTCGGCATCGGACTGTCGTCCGTAATCGCGAGCCTACTCGGCACTGCTCTGTACATGTTCACAGCGGACTTGCTCGGACAATCAGAGTTAAACCCGAACGAACGAACGCAATTCTTCTCTAACATCAACAACGCCACCAACGCGATTGCGTTGATTTGCCAACTATTTGTTGTCAGACATGTGGTCAGAAATCTGGGCATTGGCGTTTCTCTGGCGCTCATGCCGATCGTTTCGATAGCGGGTTTTGCGATTCTTGCGATCAATCCAACACTTGCTGCCGTCGCGATTTTAACCATAGTCAGACGCGGTATCGGATTCGGCCTAACCAAACCGACAACCGACATGTTGTACTCGGCGGTTACACCTGAGGAAAAATACAAGACCAAGAATTTCATCGACACCGCAATCTATCGCGGTGGCGATTTAGTTGGAACGTGGTCCGTCCGTGGACTGATGTCAGGACTGGGGATGGGTCTGTCAGCTGTCGCATGGGTAATGGTCCCGTTCACGGCTCTTTGGGCCATCGTCGCAATCTGGCTTGGCCGCGACTATAAGAGACGAGCGAAACTCGGCGTTGGGGCGCCCGCACCATGAAACAACCTGCCAGTCTTTTGCGGCGACTGGGCGCCGTCGTGTACGACGCATTGCTCGTGCTTGCGCTGCTGTTTCTCGCAACGATTCCATTTATCGCCGCTCGCGGCGGCGAGCCCGTCGAACCGACAGGGAATCTGACGTATCAGATTACTTTGGGACTCGTTGTCTTCATCTTCTTCATCGGCTTCTGGTCACGCTCGGGCCGAACGCTGGGCATGCAGTCATGGGGTCTGCAACTCGAGACTGCGGATGGCCGGGTGCCGTCAGTCGGACAAGCGTCAATACGATTCTTCGCTTCGATTTTTTCCTGGCTCGCCATTGGTCTCGGATTCCTCTGGCAGCTTTGGGACAAGGACAAATGCAGCTGGCACGATCGTTTGAGCGGCACGTATCTGATGCACTACCCGAAGACAGATACGCAGAGCGGCGGCTAGCGTACCCTGTTTAAGGCGAATAGCGTCACTGCCAGTAACACCCCGGACGGTAGCCACGCGATGACGGCCGGATTGAGATTGAATACCTGGCCGGAATTCGCAAGCATTTCACTCGCAAGGTAGTACGCCAGACCGATCACGACACCGATCATCAGGCGGGCACCGGCGCCGCCGGTACGCAGTGACCCAAAGACAAATGCAAGCGCCAGCAACGGCATGACCATGACTGTCGTGGTGCGAGCAATTCGATACCAAAGTTCGGTTTCGTATCGATCCGCATCCAGACTGTTGCGTTTTAGATAACCGATGTAACTGAGTAGCCCGCGACCCGACAAGCTCTGCGGTTTTACGAGGGATATGCCGAGAACCTCTGCATCGATGTCGAATGACTCGACGGCCAGCGAGGTCTCAACGACTTGTACGCCATCGCCGCTAAAACGTGTTTCCCGAAAATTCTGCAAAACCCAGTTATCGTCGTCATCAATACCCGAATTCTCGGCGCGCGCGATGGACTCGAGTTTGTTGAACTCATCAAACTTAAACATGTAGATACTGCCGAAATCGAATTCCGAACTGACCCGTTCAAAATGCAGGACCATGTTGCCATCTTTGGCCCATGCTTCTTTCCCCAACCGCTCGTCCGCCTGTTCCGAACGTGCCTGCAGCCGCATGTTACGTGCGAAGTAATCGAGCGGCGGGCCTATGAATTCGCCAAGCAGTCCGGTCAATATGAGCATCGTCAAACCGGTAATTCCTACCATGCCTGCGAGTCGGACCACCGAAAGTCCAGCTGAACGCATGACGATTATTTCGCTGTTTGAGGCCAGACCACCGAGTGCGAGCAAGGAACCGATCAACGCTGCGATCGGTAACATCTCAAACGCCAGCTGCGGCAATCGCAATAGCGAGTACAACACGACCTGCGGCGTCTGGTAGTCACCCTGGGTATCGTCGAGTTCTGCTATGAACTCGAACAGGCCGGCCAGCGCGAGCAATACCAGCAACACCATCGCCGTCATCGCGAGGATCGAGCGCATCATGTATTGCGTCAAGATGCTGTTCATGTGCGCACCCGCCGCAGCATCCCGTTTTGTTGCGCAAGCAGTATGAGCGCGCAAACCAATACTCCGGCATGCACCCACCAAAGACCCAAACTCGGCGACAAGCTGCCCTGCTCTATCCAGGCTTTTGCGGCACTTAGCATGTTCAGGTAGATGATGAAAACGAGAAGTCCGATTGCGATTCGGCCGTATCGACCTGCACGCGGTTGGGTTCGACTCAACGGAACCGCGAGGATACTTAGTATGATCGTCGCCAAGGGCACTCCAATCCGCCATTGCAGCTCAGCGATATGCGCCAACTCATTCGATTGCCAAAGGCTCGCAAGTGGCATCGCTCGCGGTCTTGGATCGGGTGGGTCCAGACTTGGCAATCGGTACGGAATTCCGTGTTCAAGAAATTCAACGACGCGAAATTCGGTTGTACCGGGCACGCCCTCATAGCGGCGCCCTTCGTGTAACACAAGAAAACGCACATCGGGGTCTTCGGATTCGATCTGCTCGCCAAGCTTCGCAACGACGACTTCAAGTTCGCCATTCTCGAGATGGCGCTGCAGGAAGACATTTTCCATCAGACCGTCGGCACGGATGCTCTCACCGTAGACAACGGCGCTTTCCGGTCCGATCGATACAAAACGACCCGGCTCAATACTGGCCAGATCCGCCTCCCGCCGCGCTTCAGCGCCAACGCGTTCAATCGAGTGCAGCGCCTTCGGACCCAGGTCCATTGATAGCCACGCGACACCCAAAGCGAGCGGCACCATCAGCCAGGTCAGCGGCCGGTAGATGCCGGACGGGCCCACACGGCAGGCCATCATTGCCGGCAACTCACTGTCACGATACAGACGACCTAGCGCCAACATGACAGCCAGAAACAATCCGATTGGTACAAGAATGGTCAGGTATTGCGCCGCCGACAGGCCAATTACGTCAAACGCTGCATCCTTGGGTAATTTGCCTTTGGCGACATCACCAAGCACCCGGGCAAACTGGTTGGTCAGCAAAATTAGCAGCAATACCAGCGTGACGCCCAGCCAGGTGGACGCTATTTCACGGAAAATGTAGCGATCGAGTATGCGCGGCATTGAAGTCGGTGACTTGCATAACTAAAACTGGTCTAATCAGTTAGACTACCGCTTTTATTTTGCCCGCGACAGCCCTTGATCGACAACGTCTCAAGCCTGTTCGGCGACCTAACAAAAAGAATACTTATGCAATATTTCACAACGACGAGCAAAGCGTCGCGAAGGGCTGTGGATTGTGTCGTTGTCGGCATCTACGACCGAGGCAAACTGAGCGCTGGTGCGAGCGACATTGACGCCACTGGCAAAGGTGCCATCAAACGACTGATCAAGAGCGGTGACCTGTTGTCACAGCTTGGGAGCTGCACCGTGCTCAATGGCGTAGCCGGAGTTCGGGCGGCGCGTGTTGCCGTTGTTGGTCTCGGCAAATCAAGCGAGTTCGGGACCAAGCAATATCGCACGGCGCTTGGATCAGCAATGCGGGCTATCGCACGCAGCAAATCCAAATCGGTGCTCAATTCACTGGCACTCGAGTCCGTCACTGATGCCAACGCCTACTACCTTGCTCGTCACAGTGCGGAAGTTGCGTCAAATGTGACCTATCGATTCACACAAATGAAGAGTGGCCGCAAACCGGCTGCGAGCGCATTGCGTCAAATCGGCAACTCGGTAGCCAGCAGAGCGGACGCGACGAAAGCGAAGCTGGGTTTTGAACACGGCGATGCGATTGGCGCAGGCATGAACATTGCCAAAGATCTCGGTAATCTTCCAGCAAATGTTTGTACGCCGTCTCATCTTGCGCGCACAGCACAAAAGCTCGCCCGCGAGAACGCCAAGCTAACCACCCGGATAGTCAACGAGGCTGAAATGAAACGCCTCGGCATGCACTCACTATTGTCGGTTACAGCCGGCAGTGATGAGCCCGCCAAGTTGATTGTCATGCAATACAAGGGCACGACCAAACAGAGCCCTGTCGTTTTGGTTGGCAAAGGCGTGACATTTGATACCGGTGGCATCTCATTGAAACCCGGCCCCGCCATGGACGAGATGAAATACGACATGTGCGGTGCCGCAGGCGTTATTGGCACCATAGCGACTATCGCCAAACTGAAATTGCCGATCAATGTGAACGTTGTGGTACCGGCCGTTGAAAATATGCCAAGTGGTAGTGCAACGAAACCGGGCGACATCGTTAAGAGCATGTCTGGGCAAACCATCGAAATATTAAATACCGACGCTGAAGGACGACTCATTCTTTGTGATGCGTTGACCTATGCCAGACGATTCAAGCCGGACACCGTTCTTGACGTTGCAACGCTGACCGGCGCCTGCGTGATTGCTCTCGGGCACCATCGCACAGCCGTGATGAGCAAGAGCAGCAAGTTGGCAACCAGCCTCGTTGCAGCGGGTGATGCATCCGGCGATCTGGCCTGGCCGTTGCCCTTGGATACCGAGTACGGTTTGGGTCTGAAGAGCAACTTTGCAGACATGGCGAATATCGGCGGCAGGGATGGCGGCGCAATAGTTGCCGGTTGCTTTCTCGGCAAATTCACTGAGGGCCTGAATTGGGCACATCTTGATATCGCCGGCACTGCGTGGACAAGCGGCAAACAAAAAGGCGCATCTGGCCGGCCGGTTCCGATGCTCACGGAATACCTGCTGGCGCGTTGTGGCGCGCTGCCTTAATGGCCCGTGTCGACTTTTACCTTCTTAAGCAGGAAGGCGCGCAGTCCAGACAATCTTTTGCCTGTCGACTGGCCGAAAAGGCTTACCGACTCAAGAACAGCGTGCATATTCATACCCCGAGTCGGGCCGACGCCGATCGCTTGAATGATCTGCTGTGGACGTTCCGTGATGGCAGTTTTGTACCGCATGATGTGATCGATAATAGTGGCTTGAGTAAACTGTCCCCGGTTTCAATTGGTTGTGACGAAGACACAATCGAACCACGTGATCTGCTCATCAACCTGAGCGACGAAATTCCTGAGTTTGCTGAAGCTTTCCCGCGCGTCGCGGAACTTGTAAGCTCCGACGAAACGAGCAAACAAGAGAGTCGCAGACGATTCGCAGCATACCGAGACAAAGGACATACACTCGAAACACATAATGTGTAGCCCTGCCCGACCCGCCTGATTCCCGCAATCCATGGATAAATCCTACAATCCCGCAGATATCGAACAGCGCGTCTATGACCGCTGGGAGAAAAACGGTTATTTCGCACCGCAAGGGGACGGCGAACCGTATTGCATCATGATTCCGCCGCCCAACGTGACCGGCACGCTACATATGGGACACGCGTTCCAGGACACAATTATGGACGCGTTGACGCGCTACAAGCGCATGCAAGGCTTCAGCGCCCTCTGGCAACCGGGTACGGATCATGCCGGCATTGCGACGCAAATGGTCGTCGAACGCCTGCTAAATGGTGAGGGTACGAATCGACGTGACATTGGTCGCGAGAAGTTTGTCGAGCGCGTCTGGCAATGGAAAGACGAATCCGGCGGCAAGATCAGCAATCAATTGCGACGTTTGGGTGCGTCAGTAGACTGGAGCCGTGAACGATTCACGATGGACGAAGGCTGTTCCGAGGCGGTCGCCGAAGTCTTCATCGCTCTATACAACGAAGACCTTATCTATCGCGGCAAGCGACTGGTCAATTGGGACCCGGTTCTGCACACCGCACTGTCCGATCTCGAAGTCTTGTCAGACGACGAAGCCGGCCACTTGTGGCACTTCCGCTACCCGCTCGCATCAGGCAAGGGTCATCTGATCGTCGCGACGACTCGCCCAGAGACGATGCTCGGCGACAGTGCGGTCGCAGTTCATCCGGATGACGAACGCTATAAACACCTGATCGGCGAGGAGATCATCTTACCGATCGTCGGTCGGCGCATCCCGATCATTGCCGATGAATACGTCGAAATGGAATTTGGGACCGGTTGCGTGAAGATCACACCGGCTCACGACTTTAATGACTACGACATCGGCAAACGACACGATCTGCCGATGTACAACGTATTGACCGACGACGCCGCAATGAACGATGAGGTTCCCGACGCGTATCGCGGACTTGATCGTTTCGTCGCGCGCAAGAAAATCGTCGCGGTATTCGAAGGTCTGAATCTGCTCGAGAAAATCGAGGAATACACGGTCAAGATACCGCGCGGTGACCGCAGTGGTGCAGTCGTTGAACCATACCTGACCGATCAATGGTACGTAAAAATCGACCCACTTGCCAAACCAGCGATTGAGGCCGTCGAATCGGGACGCATCAAGTTCGTCCCGGAGAATTGGTCAAAAACCTACTTCGACTGGATGTATAACATCCAGGATTGGTGCATCAGCCGACAACTTTGGTGGGGACATCGTATCCCGGCCTGGTACGACGATGATGGCAACATCTATGTTGGTCGAAGCGAGGCCGAAGTGCGTGCACAGCACAATCTGGCCGACACGCTTGAATTGCGTCAGGACGACGATGTTCTCGATACCTGGTTCTCGTCGGCGCTCTGGCCGTTCAGCACGCTTGGCTGGCCGGAAAAAACTGCGGCTGTCGAAAAGTTCTATCCAGGCAGCGTGCTCGTCACCGGGTTCGACATCATATTTTTCTGGGTCGCGCGCATGATCATGATGGGCATCAAGTTCATGGGCGACGTGCCATTTCGCGAGGTGTACATCCACGGTCTTATTCGCGATCAGGACGGACAGAAAATGTCGAAGTCCAAAGGCAACACTCTGGACCCGCTGGACTTGGTCGACGGCATTGATCTCGACTCTCTGCTTGAAAAACGCACTGCTGGATTGATGCAGGACCATCTGCGACCCGGCATTGAAAAGTCGACGCGTAAACAGTTTCCGGACGGTATCGGTGCATACGGTTGCGATGCATTACGTTTTACCTTCGCTGCCCTTGCAACGACGGGCCGTGACATTCGTTTCGACCTCGGTCGCATCGATGGTTACAAGAACTTTTGCAACAAGCTGTGGAATGCAGCGCGTTACGTATTGATGAACACCGAAGAAATCGGTGATGGCGATATTGAACTCAGCGCCGCCGATCACTGGATCCAAGCGCGCCTTGATCACGCGATCAGCGAGGTTCATTCGCACATGGAGGTGTATCGACTCGATCTCGCTGCACAGGCGATGTACGAATTCACCTGGCATGAATTCTGCGACTGGTATCTCGAATTATCCAAACCCGTACTGCAGTCTGATGATGCATCACCCGAGGCACAGCGCGGCACGCGTCGCACACTAGTTACTGTCCTGGAATCACTTTTGCGACTCATGCACCCGTTAATGCCTTTTGTTACGGAAGAGATCTGGCAGCAAGTTGCACCCAGGGCCGGCGTCGATGGCGAGACCATCATGTTGCAGCCCTTCCCGATCGCGAACAACGATGCGAATAGCAAAACCGCTGAGGCGGATATCGAATGGGTACGTCTGTTCATTCTCGGAATTCGCCAGATTCGCGGAGAAATGGATATCAAACCAGGCGAGCCTTTGCCGGTAATCTTGCAGAATGCGAGCTCTGCTGACCAGGAACGGTCCGAAAAGTACATGCACTTATTGCAGCGACTTGCGCGGGTCGAATCGATCGTTGCGCTAGAAGCGGGAACGGAACCGCCGCAATCTGCCACCGCATTACTCGGCGAGGCGCGACTGCTCGTGCCAATGAAAGGCCTGATCGACGTTGACGCCGAGCGGGCACGTCTCGAGAAGCAACGGCAAAAGGTCAACACAGATCTGGACCGTTCTGTCAGCAAGCTTGATAACGCGAATTTTGTGAACAATGCACCGCCCGAGGTTGTCGAACAGGAACGACAGCGCGCAGTGGAGTTTGAAAAGATCATCGCTCAGCTGACCGAGCAACTGGAAAAACTGACGGAACTCGAGTAGCAGCGCGGCTTTTCTGAGGACTGCATCACAATCTTGCAGGCGTGAAGTGCATTCGTCGCGGCGATCCGCGACGATAGGTAAGATATGAACACCATTGAACCATTGCCATTGAATAAGGACGTCAACCGGGTCGCTCTTGATCAGGCGCGTACGGCGCTGGGCGGGATCATTCTTGGCAAGGATGAGCAACTCGGTCTCGCATTATCCTGCCTGCTCGCACGTGGCCACCTGTTAATCGAAGACCTGCCCGGACTCGGCAAGACGATGCTCGCGCAAGCGCTGGCAAGAATTCTTGGACTAAGTTTTCGCCGCATTCAATTCACGAGCGATCTGTTGCCAGCCGACATCGTCGGTGTTTCGATTTTTCGACAAGACCGGAGCGAGTTCGAATTTCAGCCAGGTCCGATTTTCTCGCAACTCATTCTCGCTGATGAAGTGAATCGAGCGACGCCAAAAGCGCAGAGCGCGCTATTGGAAGCAATGGAGGAATTCCAGGTCTCCGTCGATGGCAATACGCGGCCTTTGCCGGACCCGTTTTTCGTTGTTGCAACACAAAATCCTGCCGATCAGATCGGAACATTTCCGTTGCCAGAATCACAACTTGATCGGTTTCTCATGCGACTCGAACTTGGCTATCCGAACGCCGCGAGCGAACGAGAATTAATCGTTGGAGACGATCGTCGAGCAATGCTCGAAGACGTAGACCCGGCGTTGACGCCAGACGTCCTGTGCAAACTGCAATCGGATGCCGCACAGGTACACATGAGCGATCCTCTCGTGGACTATATTCAAGAGCTTGTTCGTCAAACACGTGAGTCACCTGATATCGAGATTGGCTTGTCGCCACGCGGCGCGCTTGCACTTGCAGCAGCCGCTAAAGCGCATGCGTTTGTCGAACATCATTCCGGCGTTTACCCTGACGATATCCAGGCCGTATTCGCGGCTGTCGCAGGACACCGCCTGAAACCGGCAGGCAATACCAGCTTCCGTTCCGCAGCCGAACTTTGCCAGCATGTCCTCGATTCAGTGGCCATTCCCTAAAGCCCGCTTCTCCGCAGGCTTAACTGCAGCCGCGAACCAACGGGTTCTGCGCTGGGCCAAGAAACGGCAGGGTCAGGACGGGCCGACGACCAAACTGGGTCCCGGGCGTGTTTACATCTTACCGACGGGCGTCGGACTCATATTCGCGCTGATGTCGTTTGCCATGTTGCTCGGTTCGATGAATTACAACAATAACCTGTCCTTCGTGTTGACCTTTATGCTCGCGGCTCTCGGTCTGGTTTCGATGCATCAGTGTCAACGCAACCTCGTTGGACTTGAGCTGAGCTTCGCGGGCGTTGAGCCGGTTTTTGCCGGGCAAACGGCACAGTTTCAAGTTGCGGTCACTAATCACAGCAAAAGTCCGCGCCATGGCGTCATGTTGTACACCGATCATTCCGTGAGCGAGGTAGGCGACCTGCCGCCAGGCGAGAGCAGAGTTTTCTCTATCGCTGTCGCCACAGACAAACGCGGTTGGGTCGAGCTGGAGAGATTCGGAATACGGACCTTCTTCCCTTTTGAGTTGTTTCGTTCATGGGCATGGTTACACATGGACTTGCGCGGTCTCGTGTATCCGGCCGTAGCCGACGAAGCTCCACAACCACCACCCACACAGACAGCGCAAGGCCATCGACAGCACGATGCACGTGGTGAAGAAGACTTCGCAGGACTGCGCCGCTTTCACGAAGGTGATTCGCCGCGCCACGTTGCATGGAAAGCCTACGCGCGCAGCAACCAATTACTATCAAAACAGTTCTCAGGCGCCGACACTAGCAGTCAGTGGTTTGATTTCGATTCTGTTCCCACCGCCGACGTTGAAGCGAAATTGTCCATTCTCACGCGTTGGATAACCGATACCGACAGAACCAGGGCCGACTATGGTCTGCGCTTGCCGGGTCATGAATTTTCGCCCGCGCACGGTGATGTGCAACGCCAGCGATGTCTCGAAGCGCTCGCGTTGTATGGTCTGGAGCAAACAGATGGCTAAGCCGCGCGGCACCGACGGTTCATTGTTGGCGAGCCTGCCGTGGACGCTGGCGGCGTTGCTCGTAGCATTGATTCCGCATGTGCAGTTCCTGCCTATCTGGATTACTGCCGCTTTTCTCATCTGTGGCGCATGGCGTTACTTCATCGAGCGGCGACGCCGCTCACTACCGTCCACCTGGCTACGTGCATTGCTCGCGCTGACCTGCTTTCTGGGGGTGCTGGCGACATACTCGTCAGTGAGCGGCGTAGGTCCGGGCTCAGCCCTGCTCGCGATTATGGCAGCGCTAAAGCTGCTCGAAACGCGCAAGCGTCGCGATCAATACGTACTGCTGTTTATTTCCGTTTTTCTGGTCATGTCATCGCTGCTCCGCGAACAGTATCTATGGTCACTGCCTTATCTGATCATTGCCATACTGCTTGTCATGACCGCTTGGCTGCGCATGTCGGCTACGCGCAGCGAAACAGCCGGACGCAGCTTTCGCACCGCCAGCAGACTCATCGCTTATTCGGCGCCGCTGGCAATTGCCATGTGGATTTTCTTTCCACGTATCGCGACACCGTTTTGGGCCGTACCGATCGATACGAGTGCCGGTACCTCCGGTCTTAGCGATACCATGAGCCCCGGCGATATAAGCTCGCTGTCGCTATCGGATGCGGTTGCGTTTCGTGTCAGCTTTGACGGCCCGATTCCGCTAGCAAGGGATCGTTATTGGCGTGGGCTTGTGTTGCATCATTTTAGTGGTCGTAGCTGGTCTGGAAACGACCCGGGTATTGATCGACAGGCTCGCGGCAATATCGAGATTAGTGGCGATCCGGTCGCGTATACGATCACTCTCGAACCCACCCGTCAACAATGGGTGTTTGCCCTCGACATTCCCTACAACTGGACCCTGCCGCGAACTAACATGGGCCGCCAGCAGCAGCTGTGGCGTGTGCAACCGATTGACCAACGCGTCGCCTATGACGCCGTGTCTTACACCGAGTATCGATCGGACGTTGAATTGCAAACAACGTTTCGCAATTGGTATTTGGACCTGCCTGATGGTACCAATCCGCAAACCACCGAACTTGCGCGCCAGATGTATGCAGAAGCCGGCTCAAAAGCCGCATTCGTTGAAGCTGTGCTGCAAAAATTCCATCAGGAAGAGTACTTCTACACGCTTGAGCCCCCGCAACTCGGGCGAAACCCCGTTGACGAGTTTCTGTTTGATACACGTCAGGGTTTCTGTGAACACTACGCGTCCGCCTTTGCTGTAATGATGCGTTCGGCCGGCATTCCGGCGCGAATCGTACTTGGCTACCAAGGCGGAGAACTGAATTCCGTCGGTCAATATGAGTATTTGATTGTCCGTCAGGCTGATGCTCACGCCTGGACCGAGGTTTGGATCGAGGGCGTCGGATGGCATCGCGTCGATCCGACGGCAGCTGTTGCGCCCGAGCGAATTGACGCAGGCATGAGTGCTTCCATGTTCGATGGCGCTGCCGCCGCCTGGGGCTTGTCGGCACCATCAATGTTTCTGCACAATCTTGGTCTGTCCTGGGATGCGATCAACGCGAAATGGAATGACTGGGTCTTGGGCTATGGCCCGGAAAACCAGGACAAGCTGATGGAATGGCTTGGCATGGAAGAACCGGACTGGCGCAAGATGATGCTGACATTAATCGGCATTGTGATCGGCATGGTTCTCCTTATCAGCCTGCTGCTCGCTTTGCGTTATCGGCCATCCCGTCCCGACAAAGCAGCATTGTTGTATCGGAAGTTCGTGAAGAAATCGGGAGTCGCATTGGCTGTCGGTGAGACGCCGGTCGCATTCGCAGCGAGGGCACATTCATCATCCACGATCGATGACGACAAGATCGACACAATTACAGCTGCTTATCTCGCAGCGCGATACGGATCTCCCGACCCGGCATCTCTGCAGTTCCTCGAGAATCAGATCAAACAGCTTCGCTAGCAGTATCCGGATCCGGTGCGATGCGCGGGATCCTAACAGTGGTAAGCAAAGCGCCTCCGCTGACAAACAACGGAATTAGCACTATTAACATCGCGCCTGGCTTGTCGGAAAAAATCGCAGAAATACCAACCAACGCCGGGCCGATGACGTGCGAAAATTTCGTCACCATGTTGTAGAAGCCGAAAAACTCGCCGGGTCGATCAGCCGGTATCAACGTCGCGAACAGGGAACGACTCAATCCCTGTACGCCACCCTGAACGCATCCGACAATTATTGCCATCGTATAGAACTGTCGGACCTCGGTCATAAAGACCGCCCAGATTGATACCGCGACATAAACCAGCAGTGCGAAGTAAATGCCGGTTCGCGCGCCGAATCGTTGTCCCAATATTCCGTACAACAAGGTTGCTGGAAAACCGACAAAGTTGGTGATCATCAGGGCCGCTACTAGATCGGTTTTTTCAAAACCCAGGCGCTGGCCGTAGTTTGCTGCCATGAAAATGATCGTGAAGACGCCACCCATGAACAACCAATACGCGAACAAGAACCGGACAATGTTCCTGTAGCGACGAATATTCGACACCGTCGCCTTGAGTTCTTCGAATGCGACCCGCACGACGCCGCCCAAGGAAAAACTCGCTGTCTTCGTGTCTGGCACGAACAAAGCAAGCGGTATCAAGAAAACTGCCCACCAGATGCCGACCGAAACAAAGGCAAGCTTTATAGCCTGCGTTGCGGTTTCCAAACCAAATGTTGCGGGCGACATGAGCATCCAAACATGCAATGCCAGCAATATGGCACCGCCAAGATAGCCCAACGAATAACCAAGCGAAGAAACAAAATGAAAGTTCTTCGGTCGAGCTACGTCGACCAATAATGCGTCATAGAAAACCGTCGAGCTGTAGAAGCCAATCGAGGCACATAAGTAGAAAGCCAGCGCCAACGGCCAGTTACCTTCGCCGACCAAACTCAGCGACGCCGTCATCGTCGCGCCGAACAAAGCGAGTACAAGCAGAAAGCGCTTTCTGAACCCGCCGGCATCGGCGATCGTACCCAGGATCGGCGCGAGAATACTCACAATCAGCGCCGCCGTCATGGTGATAAATCCAAGCCGCGCCGTTACCGATGATCCAGAATCTCCACCGCTCCAATAGTCTCCGAGAAATATCGGAAACAAGGCTGCCAATACACTCAGAGCGAATGCGGAGTTGGCCCAGTCATACAACGCCCAGGCGATGACTTTGCGATTGAACATCAGTGCTCGCGTGTTTTTATGAACTGGATGTCGGGCCAGCGTTCCTCGGTCAGACTCAAATTAACTCGTGTTGGCGCGATGTAGACCAGGCTCTCACCATGATCGACCGCGAGATTATCGTGCGCCTTGCGCTCGAAATCCGCCAGCATTTTCTCATCGTCGCACACGACCCAGCGCGCCGTAGCAACATTGATCGCCTCAAACTGACAGTCGACCTTGTACTCATCCTTGAGGCGGTGCGCGACGACTTCGAATTGCAATGGCCCGACTGCGCCAAGAATCAAGTCGTTGTTACGCATCGGTTTGAAGAGTTGCGTCGCGCCCTCCTCGCATAATTGCGCCAGCCCTTTTTGCAGGGCCTTAAGTCGTAGCGGGTCTTTTAACACCGCGCGACGAAACATCTCGGGCGCGAAATTGGGTATGCCGGAAAATCGTAGCTGCTCACCCTCCGTAAAACTGTCGCCAATGTTAATTGTGCCGTGATTGTGCAGGCCGATAATGTCACCAGCGTATGCCGTATCTGCATGCAGTCGATCGGCTGCCATGAATGTAATTGCATCTGCAATTTTCATGTCCTTACCAGAGCGAACATGCAATACGCGTTGCCCTTTTTGATATTCGCCCGAGCAAATGCGCATGAAAGCAATACGGTCGCGGTGACCCGGATCCATGTTTGCCTGAATCTTGAAAACGAAACCCGTGAGCTGTTCTTCTTCAGGCTGGACGACGCGCTGTTCTGTTTCGCGAGCCAGAGGCGTCGGTGCATGCTGCACAAACTCATCAAGCAGCTCCTTAACACCGAAGTTTGCAAGTGCTGAGCCAAAAAACACGGGCGACTGCTTGCCCTCGAGATAATCATCAATACTCAGTTCCGGGCATGCACCTTTGACAAGTTCGATCTCTTCCCGAAATGCGTCCGCATCACTACCCAATGCCTCGCTGGCCTCATCAGAGAACAAGCCGTCTATGATTGTCTGGCCGGATTTCTTTTGGCGACCGACGTTTTCGTACAAATAGATGCGATCCTGCAGCAGATGATAAACACCGACCAACGACCTGCCCATGCCGATAGGCCAGGTAATTGGTGAACACTGGATCTTCAATACCGATTCGATTTCATCGAGCAGGTCGATTGGTTCCCTGCCGTCCCGATCGAGCTTATTGATAAACGTCATTATTGGCGTATCTCGCAGCCGGCAAACTTCCATCAACTTGATCGTGCGTTTCTCAACACCCTTTGCGCAATCGATAACCATTAGAGCCGAGTCAACGGCGGTCAACGTACGATACGTGTCTTCAGAGAAGTCCTCATGGCCCGGCGTATCCAGCAGATTGACAACGTGATCCTTGTACGGAAACTGCATGACCGAAGACGTCACCGAGATGCCGCGCTGCTGCTCCAATGCCATCCAGTCAGAGGTCGCATGGCGACTGGCTTTTCTACCTTTGACCGTTCCGGCGAGCTGTATAGCGCCGCCGAACAGTAAGAGTTTTTCAGTCAGCGTCGTCTTGCCCGCATCGGGGTGCGAGATAATGGCAAACGTACGGCGCTTGCTGACCTGATCGGAAATCTGGGACATAGGGGTAATTTAGAGTTTGTTTAGCTGTCGGACGTCAGCTTCTTAACCAGTACTTCGGCGTCTTCCCTGCCGCCCGATGCTTGATAGTATGCGGGACGATTGGCGACTTTGTGAAAATCCTTTTTCTTATAGAGTGCCAGCGCGTGCTCATTCGACGGTCGCACTTCAAGAAATATTTCGCGCACAGAACTTGAACGGGCTCGAAATAAGACGTCGTCAAGTAAACGCTCACCATAGCCAATCGAACGATAGGTCGGTTCTACGCAAATATTCAGAATATGCGCTTCGCCAGCGGCGACCGACAAAATACTGTAGCCGACGACCTCGTCATTGCGTTCAATGACGGTGCACTTGTAGCCGGCCAACAGACAGTCGCGAAATACACCGTGGCTCCAGGGAAACTCGTAGCTTCGCCGTTCGATGTCCGATACAAGCGACAGATCCTCGTGGGTCATCGTTCGAATCTGTACCCGCGCTTCATGAATAGGCGTAATCATGCGCTACTCCCGGCTGCCACATCCATCGCCAGGCAAAGGTCCTGCCAGGATTTACTCTTTTGCGTAGGGCTGCGCAATAAGTACGCCGGGTGGTAAGTGACGACCATCGGAACATCGCCGAATTGATGAACCGTTCCCCGCAGCTTGCCGACCGGTGTGTCTGTCGCGAGCAGGGTTTGCGCAGCTATTCGGCCGACCGCAAGAATGATCTTTGGTTTCAGCAACGCGATCTGCCGGTCAAGGTAACTGCGACAGGCACCAGCTTCGTCCGCCTCAGGATCACGATTGTTAGGCGGCCGACACTTAAGAATATTGGCAATGAACACCTGCTCGCGGTCCTGTCCAGCAGCGCGCAACATTTCGTCGAGCAATTTGCCGGCCCGACCGACAAAAGGCTCGCCGCGCCGATCTTCTTCAGCACCTGGCGCCTCACCGATAATCAGCCAGTCAGCATCCCTGTTGCCAACGCCGAAGACGGTCTGCGTGCGGCTCTTGTGCAACTCGCAGCGCGTGCAGGCCGCGACTGAATTACCCAATTCAGTCCAATCCATACTGGCCGCATCCGCTTGTGCATCGTCAGCTGCCACCGGCTCGTCAACAAGATCGTTGCGCACCCAGACATCAATTCCGAGCGCCTCAAGATAGGCACGGCGTTGATGTTCAGACTGGAGCACAGCGGAATTCCTCTGTTTCTTATGGCGACAATTCGCATAGTCTGCCACGGCATGTGGCGCATTACACTCAGGGGTGCGGAACTTTTCCGATCAGATCAGTTCCCGCAATCACGATCTGGCCCGGATCAACGAGGACCTTGCTCGTGACCGGCAAGTGAACCTCGGCACAGCGAGTCAGCCGCAGGTATGCACAGCGCTGGCCTTGCCCGACACGTCCACCAAACTGGACGAAAGAGCGAGGTGCCAGCCCGAAGCGATAGCCAGTAAATTGTAAAACCACGTCATCGCCTTCGTCAGTCTGGACCCAAAGCGCATTGGTTTCATAGTCGGTCTTCGAATCTGCCGCTACCGAGCGCAGATCCAAAATCTTGCCTTCGACAGGCGCACGCGCCGTATAGGTGCCGAAACTATCGATTTCGATTCGAATACGATGGGCTTCGCCTTGCAGGACACCTTGCTCTACGCGATCGACCGACAGCACCCTGCCGTCAACCGGGCTGACAACACCGAGTGGTGCTGGTGGAACATCACGGCGCGGGTCACGAAACAGCAGGTATAACACCAGGAACATGAAGGCTGCGGCCAGACCAAAAAAAACGTCCAGGTAACGGATCGCATAGGCCAACGCGATCGCCGCAAGCAGCAGGAACGGCAAGCCCTCGCGCGCGACAAACGGATTTCGTCTTCCTGCCTCCACAGCAATCCATCAAATTCAAAGAGCCGCGACGATCCCTTGCTTTGTTGCCGGAGTCAATACGGGCTTCTCATATTTGCCACAATTCAGGCAACTAATGCTCTAGAATTCGCGCCTAGCAGATTCAGCAAACGGCAGTAAGGTAAGTTTCATGCGATTTTCCGAATTCGGATTGACGACACTCAAAGAGGTTCCTGCTGAGGCAGAGATCGTCAGTCACCAATTGATGCTGCGTGCAGGCTTGATCCGGCGACTCGCATCGGGGTTGTTTACATGGATGCCGATCGGCGTGCGCGTGCTGCGCAAGGTTGAAGCTATCGTGCGCGAAGAAATGGACCGGGCCGGTGCCCTCGAACTGCTGATGCCGGCTGTGCAGCCTGCGGAACTCTGGCAGGAAACCGGTCGATGGGAGCAATACGGTCCGTTGCTGTTACGCATGTTTGATCGCCACCAGCGCGAATTTTGCGTTGGTCCGACGCACGAGGAAGTCATCACTGACATCGCGCGCCGCGAATTGCGCAGCTACAAACAACTGCCCATCAACTTCTACCAGGTGCAGACGAAATTTCGGGATGAAATTCGGCCCCGCTTCGGCGTTATGCGATCGCGTGAGTTCATAATGAAAGACGCCTACTCTTTCGACATTGACGACGCCGGACTTGAAGCGTCGTATCAGAAGATGCACGCGGCCTATACGGCTATCTTCACGCGGCTCGGGCTGGATTTTCGCGTCGTCTGGGCCGATAGCGGCGAGATTGGTGGCAACAAGTCACAGGAATTCCACGTCATTGCTGACTCTGGCGAAGATGCAATCGCTTACAGTGACGAAGACGAGTATGCATCCAACATCGAAACGGCGGCAACGCTTCCGATCACACCGAATCGCGCAGCGGCGAGTCAAACGCTCGAGAAAATCCCGACGCCTGGCATTCGGACGATCGATGATTTGTGCAAGATGCTCAAGATCACGGCCGCCGATACCGTCAAGACGCTCATCGTCGACGGCGACGACGGTCCCGTTGCGCTGATTCTTCGGGGCGATCACGAATTGAATGCGATCAAGGCGCAAAAGCTCGAAGGCGTCAGCAGCCCGCTTACGATGGCCGACGCCGAAACAATCAAGAAAGCGACCGGCAGCGAACCCGGCTCATTGGGCCCGGTTGGCATCACATTGCCCGTGTATTTTGATCACGCGGTTGTGACGCTGGCGGATTTCAGTTGTGGCGCCAATGAAGTGGAACAACACTTCACCGGCGTCAATTTCGGCCGCGATTTGCCGGAACCGGAGACCGTCGATATTCGCAATGTCGTTGCTGGCGATCCAGTACCCGGCGGCAAGGGTACTTTGAAGATTGCACGCGGAATTGAGGTCGGACACATTTTTCAGCTGGGCACCAAATACAGCGAATCCATGGGCGCTACCGTTCAGGATCAGGATGGCAAAGATCGCAAGATGCCGATGGGCTGTTATGGCATCGGCATAACCCGCATTGTCGGCGCTGCGATCGAACAGAATCACGATGACAACGGCATTATATGGCCGGAGCCGCTCGCACCGTTCGACGTCGTCCTCGTACCGATAAACCTGCAGCGCTCAGAAGTCTGCCGTAACGGTGCCGACAATTTGTACGCGGAATTGCAGGACCTCGGCCTGGACGTCCTTTATGACGATCGCGATGTGCGCCCCGGTGTTAAGTTTGCGGATGCTGAATTGATCGGGATCCCGCATAGAATCGTCATTTCTGAGCGCGGTCTGGCCGAGGATGAACTCGAGTATCGGCATCGACGGGACGAAGACGCACGCAATCTGAAACGTGCCGCAGTTCTCAAATTACTTCAGGAGTGATCTGTAAGATTCTAATTCCACTATAATATGATGCGCTCATGTTGATCGGACGCTTAAAATTCCTGACTATTCTTGTGCTGCTCCTCTCGGCACCCTCTGCGGTGCTGTCGCAGCAAGCTACCGATCCGGAATTGCGCGAGGTTTTGCGGGCCGCAGCCAGCGCCGCGGATAGCTTCGACGACCGATACGATGCCGAGGTGTGGTTAACAGACATGTCCCGTCGGCTGCAACGACAGGTACGCGACCCCGATGAGCGCATGCGAATATTGACGCGCGTTCATCACGAAGCCTCGATCGCCGGTCTCGAACCTGAGCTGGTTCTCGCCGTTATCGATATCGAAAGTAACTTTGATCGCTACGCTGTTTCTGTCGCGGGCGCGCTCGGACTTATGCAGGTCATGCCGTTTTGGCGCAACGAAATTGGCCGTCCCGACGACAACTTGATTAATCTCGAAACCAATCTTCGTTACGGCTGCACAATTCTAAAATTCTACCTGGACAAGGAGAAAGGTGATTTGCGCAGAGCATTGGGTCGATACAATGGCAGTCTGGGCCGACGCAAGTACCCCAACCTTGTCATCACGAGACTCAGCGAGAAATGGTTTCAGGGTTGATTGGCTAGCTAACCAATCGAGAACCCGTTGATGTCGCTCCACTCCGCCGTTTCGACTTCAACGCTGGCTACTTTGGCTATCGGTGGCCCCGTCTGCAGCCACTTTGCAAGTTGATCAAGCGCGCTCGACTCACCAAGCGCAAGCACTTCAACATCACCATTGGCGAGATTGACGGCGTGACCTGACAGCGCGAGTGCTTCTGCCTGCCGCCGTGTACTGTCACGAAACCAGACGCCCTGTACACGCCCGCGAATCGTGAATCGGCGTGCTTCTCGCATACTCTTCTCAGGATTTATGAATCGACTAGTCGTTTTCGGCGTCGATACTGGTTTCGGTACGCCGCAGTGCATCGAGGGCGCTGGTCTTGGCGCTAACGGCGTCACGTCTGGCCAATTCGTACTTGCGCTCGTTGAGAAATCCTTCTGCACTCTGCAAATGATCAACGGCTGCTTTCAGTAAAGTCGCTGCGTGCTGCTCGGCCCCCGCTTCCCGCGCCACCGTAATTGCCTGGCGCGCATCACTCATTTCCTGCACGGGCGCTGTCTGACATCCGGCGATGACCAGCAGCGCCGCGAGCACTGCGGCTCGCAGAATTTTGGGGATACAGGTAGAAAGCATTGTTATTCTTATTCTCAGTAACCGTCTAACGCTACCAATTGCGTAGCCACGTCGTCAAGGAATCCCGCGAATGCTCACGATCTATCATAATCCGCGATGCTCAAAATCACGGCAAACTCTTGAAATCATTACAGAATCCGGCATCGAACCGGCGATAGTCCAATACCTGGAGAATCCGCCCGATGCTGCGCGAATTCTGCACATGGCTGGACTGCTCCGAATTCCGGTAGCGGCCCTTTTGCGCCGTGGCGAAGACGATTTTAAGAACGCGACCGACTTACCGGATCTCGACGACGACGCTGCACTCGCCAACTGGATCGAACAGAACCCGAGAGTCCTCGAGCGTCCGATTGTCGTTGACGACTCCGGCGATCGTGCAATTGTTGGCAGACCGCCGGAAAATGTCCGCGAGTTGATTGACTGATGAGCGAAGTATTGGTCCTGTATTACTCAGTGCATGGCGCGACCGAAGCACTCGCTCGCGAGGTGAGCACGGGCGTCGATTCAGTATCCGGCATGACAGCTCGGTTGCGAACAGTACCGGCCGTATCGACGGTCGCAGAAAGTGTCGAGCCTGACATTCCCGAATCCGGACCGCCTTACGCCACGCCAGCAGATCTCGCTGAATGTACCGGGATGGTCCTTGGCAGCCCAACGCGATTTGGCAATATGGCAGCAGCGTTAAAGTATTTTCTTGATGGCACAGCCTCTGAATGGCTGGCTGGCAGCGCTGCCGGCAAACCGGCTGGCTTGTTCACGTCGACGTCGTCGCTACATGGTGGTCAGGAAGCTACTTTGCTGACGATGGCAATTCCGTTATTGCATCATGGCATGCTCATTACCGGAATCCCGTACACAGAAGAACGGCTCAGTACGACCACGTCAGGCGGCACTCCGTACGGTGCCAGCCACGTCACGTGGAATCGAAAAGCGGATGCGTTGTCAGATGAGGAGCGCGAATTGGCGCGCGCGCTCGGCAAACGCGTTGCCGATATTGCGCAGAAACTCAATTAGCGTTTTCAAGAACCCCTTTTACGAACGGAATCGTCAGACGACGCTTGGCTCGCAACGCTTCATCGTCAAGCTTGTCGAGCAAGCCGTACAAACTCGCCATATCCCTGCGACTGCGACTCAGCAGAAATTGCGCGGTCTCGTCAGGCAGGTCCAATCCGCGATGTTGCGCGCGCAATTGCAGGGCTTCTCGCGTCTCATCATCGCCGAGCGGCTGCAGTTGGAATGCAGGTAAGGCGGATAAACGACTTTGCAGGTCCGCCAATTCGAAGGCACTGGCTCGCGGCGCAGCAGTAGCGGCGGTAACAATCTGCCCGCCAGCCTCAACGACCTGGTTGTAAAGGACAAACAGGGCAAGCTCCCAGTCTGAATTACCCGCTACAACGTCAATATCGTCGATGCAGATCAGTGCACGACTCGCGAGTCCATCGAGTATGGCTGGCCCGGCTGCTTTAAGTTCCGCGAGTGGGACATACACGGACTCGTCTCCAGCCTGTTCACAAACAGCCTGTAACAAATGTGTTTTACCGGTCGACGGCGAACCCCAAAGCCAGCAGCCTTTGCCATCACCGCCGTCGGCCAGATCCCGCAGGGTTCCGACCAGTGTTTCATTTCCCGTCGCGAGGAAACTTGCGAATACCGCATGATCCGCAAGACGCAATGGCAAGGCCAGTTGGCTCATACGTGGATTTCGGAATGCTCACTAAGATAGCGGTCATACGCGAATCGCACGACCACCGAAAGAACGGCGGCCGCGGGTAATGCCAGCAAGATGCCAAAGAAACCGAACAATTGGCCGCCTGCAGCAACCGCAAAAATTATGAGCACCGGATGCAGTCCGATTCGATCGCCGACCAATTTCGGCGTCAGAACAGATCCTTCAATTAGCTGCGCTATCGTAAAGGTCGCAACGACCCCAACCATCTGCCACAGGGGATTCGGTTCGAGCGCGACGGTTAGCGCCGCCAGTCCAATTCCGAAAACAAAGCCAAGATACGGTACGAAACTGACCAGCCCGGATACCACACCGATCGCGATCGCAAATTTCAAGCCAACAATGCTCAGGCCGATCGAATAAATCGCCGCCAACGCCATCATGACAAGCAATTGACCGCGCAGGAACGCGCCAAGCACATCATCGGTGTCATGCGCTAACTTGAGAACTGTTTCGCGCTGCTGCGACGGGATCAGGGCACCAAAATGCGCCATGATGTTGTCCCAGTCACGCAGCAAGTAAAAAGTAAGAATCGGAACAAGAAAAAGACTCAGGACCGCTGCAACGACTGCTCCACCGGATTTTGAGACGGATACCAACACTTTGGCACCCCAGGAGCCTGCCATATCGCTGTACCGCTCCAGAAACGCGCCAATTCCAACGTCGTCTCCAGCCTCGATACTGAGCATATCCATGACTGACGGTAACCAGACCTCCTCAACCCGCTGCACGATGTCAGGCAGCGCCGCCATCAAGGCTGATATTTGCGAGCGAATCAGCGGCCCAACCAGCAATACCAGCAAGCCAAGAACCAAAAACGTCAATATGAAGACCACCACAACTGCCAGCGTGCGCGGCAATTTGTATTTCTGCAGCCGGTCCGCAAGCGGGTCGCCGATGTATGCAAGTAATGCGGCCGCAACAAACGGCGTCAGAACCGGAGCCAGCAAATACAGCAACCCACCAAGCAACGCGATCGCAATTAGCCAATTAAGTCGTCGATCCCCATTCATAATTTACGTTCCAGTACGCGCGCTGCGTATCCAATTCCACACATAATCGTAGCCGCTGATGACGACCGTCACCAAGACTGAAGCACCCAACACCGTAATGGTGATGTCGTCTGGCCAACCGTAGCCCGCTTTAGACATGACGAAAACCAGGAATACAAATTCGAGCGCCGTATTCAGTTTGCTGATTCGCGTCGGTTCGCCTTCAAGTCGCCGCACAAGGTAGTGATACATGAACGATCCGGCAACGATGACGACGTCCCGAAAAATGACGATGAATGCCAGCCACACAGGTATGTGACCCAGATACGCCAGGGTGCCATACGACCAGGCCACCAGAAGTTTGTCGCCTGCAGGATCAAGGAATGCGCCAAGACGCGTATCCCAGTGGTATTTTTTCGCCAGATATCCGTCTATGCCGTCCGACATGCCGGCGATCAGAAACAAGCCAAGTGCCCAGCCAAACTCATCGTTCACGAATAGCATGAGGATTGGCAGGATCAATGCGATCCGCATGATTGAAATGGCGTTGGGTAACCAGCTTAGCGACATAGAGTGATCGACAATTTGTTATTGGTTGTAGAAGAATTCCAGCGTCGATTCGAAAAGCTCCGGAGAGAATCGATCACCGTCGAACCCATTCTGCTCGATCAGGCCATTGAATCGCAATGCTCTGCGCAATCTGTCTGCGCCACCGCGAGCTTCAACGCGGTATTCGATGCGGTCACCGGCCACCTCACTGATGGAAAAATTCTCAATGACATTCGTGCCTGACAGCATATTCTGCAGGGCGCCATACGCTTCTACCGAATCGACGCCGGATACGCCGAGTGCCACGAATTCCAGTGGAGCACTGCCACTGACCGCGAATTCGCCGGCCAACAAGTCGGCCACGAGGCCAATAACCTGCTCAGGTTCACCGGTCCAGCTTCGTTCGTCGCCGCCGAAGTGGTAACTCCACCGATTGCGCTGGTTCGATGCAGGTCGGATTCGCCCAACCAAGATGGAATGCACCTCGTAACGTTGCGACGCCTCGAGCAATGCCTCGTCGAAACCACCCCAGATGTCGCTGAAAGCGACCTTTTGCAGGTCCTCGGTGTCGAGCAGCGGGAATAACACCGGAAGTCCGCGCCGTTCTGCCATCTCAACTATGCGTTGCCGCAACAGGCGATTACGGTCAATTGAGCGCGCGGCGCGACGATTCTGTTGCGGATCATCGGCACCGAGAATTTCCCGCGAGCCCTGACCCCAATCAACGGCGAGCCAGATCAAGGTCTCGGGCCGGTCGCTGCTCCAGACTGTCTGGCCAGCCTGCCTGAGAACCGATTCGATGGCCTCGCCATCGAAAGACACCCACAAGGTGTCATCATCGCCTGGTCGAAATTGCACAACGTATGAGGCTGGATTGGGGAACAGCAATTCGACGCGTTCCTTGTCTCGACTGAGTTCGGAGCCCGAAACGCGCATTAGCACTTCGACCAGCGCAGCTTCATACGCCAGCGAACGTGGATTGTCCTGGTCTGGATCGAGCGCGACCTGCGCCGTGTACAGGGTCGCTACTTCGACCGCTCGCACTGTGGACGCGGCGAAAATAGTAGCTGCCAGCAATAAGACCGCCAGCATTCGGGCCCGGTATTTCACAACACCAGGCAATGTCAGAAACTGCGAATTCAACAAGGGTGGTTTCCCCGTCTGTGCCCAAGCACTATTATATCGCCGAATTCGAGCAATGCCCGAAACTACGAGTCGAGATGAGCAACAAGCCACTTACCTATAAAGACGCCGGTGTCGATATTGATGCCGGTAACAACCTCGTTGAGCGCATCAAGCCGCTTGTGAAGCGAACCATGCGCCCCGAAGTTCTTGCCGGTCTCGGTGGTTTTGGCGGCTTATTCGCCTTGCCACCTGGCCGCTATCACGAACCTGTGCTGGTTTCCGGTACCGACGGTGTCGGCACCAAGCTGATGCTTGCGCAAGAATTGCAGCAGCACGACACGATTGGCATCGACCTCGTCGCCATGTGCGTCAACGATGTTCTGGTTCAGGGCGCAGAACCCCTGTTTTTTCTCGATTATTTTGCCTGCGGCCACCTCGATGTCGACGTTGCTGCCAGTGTTGTTGCAGGAATCGCGGAGGGCTGCTCACAAGCTGGCGCAGCACTAATCGGCGGCGAGACGGCCGAGATGCCCGATATGTATCCGCACGGCGAATATGACCTGGCCGGTTTTTGCGTTGCTGCGGTAGAACGCTCAGAAATGATTGACGGCAGTTCGATCGACGACGGAGACGCACTGATTGCTCTGGCATCGAGCGGGCCGCACTCGAATGGCTTCTCACTCATTCGCAAAGTGTTGCAACGCGCCCCGGATACATTGATCGATGGTCGTAGCGCCAGCCAGGCATTGCTCACACCGACGCGCATTTACGTCAACGCGATTCTCGAGTTGATCAAGCTTGTGCGCGTGAAAGGCCTTGCTCACATAACGGGCGGTGGTATCAGCGAAAACTTACCGCGTGTCATTCCGCCTGCGCTGCACGCCGAAGTCGATACATCGAGTTGGCAACAGGGCCCACTATTTGATTGGCTAGCCGATATTGGCAACGTAGAAATCAGCGAGATGCGCCGAACGTTTAATTGCGGCGTCGGCATGGTCGTCGTTGTCGATAGTGACGATGTCGATGCTAGTCTGGCATCGCTGCGCGCCGCGGGCGAAGACGCCTGGCAACTGGGTCGGGTCGTTGCTGGTCAGGCCGAGGTTCAATATCTTTGAAGCAACAACGCTGTCGTGCCGCGATCTTAATTTCGGGAGGTGGCAGTAATCTGCAGTCGTTCATCGACCATGTCGCGAACGGGCAACTCGACTTGGACATTGCGATTGTAGTCAGCAATCGCAGCGACGCCTTCGGGCTACAGCGAGCGGAAGAAGCAGGCATACCGACCGCGTGTATCGAGCACGGACGATTTGACGACAGAGAGACATTCGATCGTGCACTGGCGGCGGCGCTGGACGAACAAGACGTCGATCTTCTGATCCTGGCAGGCTTCATGCGCATCTTGAGTGCGTGGTTTGTCGAGCACTACACCGGACGCATACTCAATATTCACCCGGCGCTATTACCGGCCTACCCCGGACTGAATACACATCAGCGCGTGCTTGACGCGGGTGATGAATGGCATGGCAGTACCGTACATTTCGTCACCGAAGAATTGGACGGTGGGCCGTGCATCCTGCAGGGGCGCATCACCGTCAGGCCGCAGGAAAACGCCAGCGAACTCGCAGCGCGTGTGCAGGCGGTTGAGCATCAGATTTACCCGCAGGCCGCCGCTATGATTGCCGACGGCAGCCTGGTGTTCAACGATAATGCGGCCTGGCTACACGGCGAAGAACTCCTGGCTCCCGTGCAAAGAAACTTCGAATAGCGTCTAAGACGCGGCGCGCGATGCGCTCTTATTTCGCCAGGCAGGCAGGAATAAAGCGGCAACCAAAACAGTTCCCGCGCAAGCGGCAAGCAACAGATACTGCGTAGAAAAGCCGTGCCCGTTGCGATGGCCCCAGGCAATTAGCGGCACCACCAGAGCACCCAGCCCCAGCGACAGCACGTATTCCACGGAGAACGCACGCGCCCTCCAATGCGGCGCAACAAAATGCCCGAGCAGCCAGCTCGTGATCGGCACCTCGGCGAACATCAGCAACACCAGCAGCATCGCTGTAGGCACAACCATCGGCCCTTGCAACGTGGCGATCAGGGCGAGTGTTGCAACCTGCGGAATGAGTAACCCGATCAGAATCGGTCGTGCCCCATAACGATCCAGAAGGTCGCCGACCGGAAGTTGAGCAAACGCCGCCACGGCAAAGACGAGCGCTGCGTAGCCGCCCACCTGCGACAGATCGATACCGCTAAATAGAAGCCGCTCATCGAATAGTTTCGGTAACGTGATCGTTACTGCATTGAATACTGCGCCGCCAAAAATCGCGGACACAATCACTATGGCAAAAACTCGCATTTGTGCAGTGCGATCAATCTGAGCGAACGTCTCTTGCGTTTTTTGCTGCCCTTCTCTGCCGATGGTTTTGCTGCGCAGATTTTGCCAACCGTACGTGAGACCGATCGCAACGGAGATAAGGCCCGGAACAATAAATGCACTGCGCCAGCCAAACTGTTGCGTTAGTAGACCGGTGACCAGCGCGGAACCCGCAAGACCCATATTGCCAAACACGCCGTTGACCGCGAGTGACCGGCCGGGTCGCTCCGCCAGCTCAATGACCAGGGCCATGCCTACTGGATGGTAGATCGCTGTGAATGCGCCGAGGAACGCCATGCCTATGGCGAGGCTGAGTCCGCCTGTAGCCAGGCCGGTGGCAATACTCGCCGCACCGCAGCCAAAGAAAAATACAGTAATCAGTGTGCGCCGGTCGACGTGATCGCCCAACCAACCTGCGGGCAAGGTCGCGATCGCAAAGGCCACGTACATTGATGTACCCAACGCCAGTGCTTCGCCGTATGTCAGACTCCAGTCGCTCTCAATCGCGATGACTGCGGTTGGAAACACGAGCAGGAAAAAGTGGTCAAAGAAATGGGCAAGATTGAGATACATCAGCCCGGAATTGCGGGTCATCTATCCGACTCCTGTCCGTTACAGCAAACTAAGCTTTCGGAAGTGTAACGCCTTGTTGCCCTTGGTACTTGCCACCACGGTCCTTATAGGACGTTTCACATTCCTCGTCAGACTCCAGGAACAGCATCTGCGCAACGCCCTCGTTGGCGTAGATTTTTGCGGGCAGTGGCGTTGTGTTCGAAAACTCTAACGTGACATGCCCTTCCCATTCGGGTTCCAGCGGCGTGACGTTGACGATGATCCCGCAGCGCGCATACGTCGACTTGCCAAGGCAGATTGTCAGAACGTTTCGAGGAATGCGGAAGTACTCCACCGTACGAGCCAATGCGAAGGAATTCGGTGGAATGACACAAACATCATTGTTCAGGTCGACGAAACTGGTCGCATCGAATGCTTTTGGATCGACAATTGCAGAATTTATGTTCGTGAATATTTTAAATTCGGCCGAGCAGCGAACGTCATAGCCGTAACTGGATGTACCATACGAAACGATCGGCCCGGCATCGTTCTGTCGAACCTGGCCGGGCTCAAATGGCTCGATCATTCCATGTTCGTCTGCCATGCGGCGAATCCAGCGATCGGACTTAATACTCATCAACCGTCCTCAACAACGATCTTAGGAAACTTGCTGCTGTAATCCTTGCTCTGCGCCGCGAGTATGGACGACATACGCCGCGCGCCCTCGCGATAGGCATTGGCGGCAGCAGACTCGGGATCAGACACGACAGTCGGGCTACCGCTGTCTGTCTGCTGCCGAATCGCGCCGTCAAGTGGTAACTGCCCGAGCAATTCAATGTCAAAATCCGATGCCATCTGCTGTCCGCCGCCGGAACCGAATATCGATTCCTCGTGGCCGCACTCAGAGCACACATGCGTGCTCATGTTTTCGATGACACCCAGTACGGGGACGGAAACTTTGCGAAACATCGTCAGTCCTTTGCGGGCGTCGAGCAAGGCAATGTCTTGTGGAGTGGTGACGATAACCGCACCACTGACCGGCACCTGTTGCGTTAACGTCAGCTGAATGTCCCCCGTTCCGGGCGGCATATCGACAATCAGGTAATCAAGATCGTGCCAGGTTGTTTGTGTTAGCAGTTGATTCAGGGCCGACGTAACCATCGGACCACGCCACACCATTGCCTGATCAGGATCGACAAGAAATCCGATCGACATGACCTGTATCCCGTGCGCCTGCAGTGGCTGCATAGATTTGCCATCGATGCTCACGGGCTGCTCGCCCGCTATCCCCAGCATGTGCGGTTGGCTCGGGCCATAGATATCGGCATCAAGCATGCCAACGGATGCTCCATCAGCGGCGAGCGCCAACGCGAGATTGACAGCAACCGTGGATTTGCCGACGCCACCCTTGCCAGATGCCACGGCGATCACATTACGAATCTGTTCAAGCGGCTTCAGATTGTGTTGCACGCCGTGAGCAACGATGCGGGTTGAGAACTCGATTTCGACGTCATCGCAGTCAGTTTGTGTCGCGATTGCGGAAATCACTGCCTCACGGTATGACGCGTGCGCACCGGTCGCGGCAAAACCGAGTTCGATTTGCGCACGAATCCGGCCATCGGCGTCGCTATATTCGAGCACTCGCCCAACGTCGCCGATCGTCCGGGCAATGCCCGGTAACTCAATGGAATTGAGGAACTTTTTCACATTCGAATCTGTTGACGGCGTCACATTTCGGACGCCGATATTAGGTAAAATCTATGTCTATGTGCCTCCTTGGTGGAGGCGTGTGCGCGCACATTGTATCGAAGCCTGCAGCGGTGCCAAGCATTGATTTTAAAGGGCTGGCGGAACAATGTGATTTGGGGCGATGTGGCATAATGCCGCGTCGGAGAATACGACAGCTATATATGATTCGCGAAGACCACGAATTTCATGCTTCGCCTGGGCAAGAGCGAAAAGATTGCACGTAGATACACGAGAAAACTGGACATCGTGTACAGGGACGTTTGTCATTGGCAACCCTGGCGATCTTTTGTGGCCTGCAGCTACGGTTAGCAGCTGATGGCCCTGCTTGGATCCTTTCGTGCTGACCAGCTGATCTCACAGCTTGCCGCAGAACCGAAACCGGATTCTTCGTCTGCCCAACGCCTCGTCAATCGTCTGAAGAAAATTGGCCCCAAGGTTATTCCCAAAGCGATTGATGCCCTCGCCCTCTCGGACAAGAGCCACACGATGGTCTTTGTCGACATTCTCGCCAGCCAAGTTAGCGACAAAACGCTGTTGGCGTATCGCGAGGGACTGGCCGACGGCAATGAGCGCGTCGTCTCTGGCACGTCCTGGGCACTTTCCAGCAGCACCAACTACAACGCTAACAATCTGCTCGATTTCTTCGATGATCCGGAGGTGTCGAAGCACGCTCTGATCGAGGTCCTGCGCGTTCACAAGCAGGATCTTAGCGTCCACGAGTTGTTGCAACGCGCCTACGAGCTCGATCCCAAAGAATCGGAAGCGGTTTTCAAGATCATCGAAGAGACGATTCGCCCTGAAATGGTCCCGGACCTTGTGGCCCGCATGGGCGGCAAAGACCCCTACATCAAGATGCACCTGATCAACCTGCTCGCCCGATTCGATAAGCCCGAAGTGAACGCTGCGCTCGAAATGCAGCTTAAAGACTCAAACAAGCTCGTGCGTGGCGCTGCCTTGTCCGCGCTCAAGACTCGCGGTGGCGCCGTAAATATTGCGGCGGTCAGTAAATTGCTACAAGACCCGGACATCGACGTACAAAACAAAGCCGTCGACATGATCGTGCAGATGAAACACCCGGACACGGTGAAGTATCTTGCCGACGCGCTCAAGGACGAGTCGGAGTACGCACGTCGCTCCGCCGTCGAGGTCCTCAATGAACTTGGCGATAAAGATTCGGTCAAGGATTTGCTCAATGTACTCAAAGACGATGATTGGTGGGTGCGATCGCGAGCCGGCGATGCGCTCGCTGAGATTGGCGGTCCGAAGGTCGTCGATTCAGTCGTTGCGCTGATCCGCGACGAAGACGAAGATATTCGACGGACGGCCATCGAAATACTGAACGCAACCAAGGACGAGCGCGCTGTCGAGCACCTGATCAAGGCGACCGATGATTCAGACTGGTGGGTTCGCGAACGTTCAATCGATGCATTGTCAAAAATTGGTGGCAAGAAAGCGTTGCCCCGATTACTCGAGTTGCTGGGCCAGGATGCGAAGACAGATACCGTGGTCATTCGCGCACTCGGAAAAATCGGCAATCAAACGCATATCTCAAAACTCGTTCCAATGCTCAATCGTCCGGAACGCGATATTCAGGTTGAAGCCATCAAGGCGATCTCTGCGCTTGCTGACGAGTCACACTCGGACACAGTTCGCGGCGTATTGCTGAAGATCAAACAATCGGACGAACCGACCATCATCAATATCGCTGACAAAGCGCTGAAAGACCTTGACGCGCGTTTCTCGGCGACTGTTCTCGCCGAGAACAAGCGTGCCGAGAAGATCGGCGAACATACCAAGACGCTGCTCATTGACGACGACGATCTAGAGAAACTACTAACCGCGCATGAGTCTCTGGACGAAATAGAGAAAGATCCGACGATTGCTACGCCGGCCGCGACCGCTCCCCCGATATTGGATATTTCCAAGCTGAATCCCGGCGATGTTATCGACGGCCGCTACAAGTACATTGAGAAAATCGGTAAGGGCGCCTTCGGTACTGTGTTGCTGATGCATGACGAAGTTGTTGACGAACAACTGATTTTGAAATTCTTGAATCCGAATGTGTCTTCGGATGAAGAAATGATGAAACGGTTCGTGCACGAATTGAGATACTCGCGCAAAATTACACATCGCAATGTCATTCGAATTTATGACTTCCTGCATTTGCAGGGTTGTTACGCAATCTCTATGGAGTATTTCCCATCGCATACGTTGTCCGGTGAAATGCCGAACAACAAACCCATGACGATGAAGAAAGCACTGAAATACTCGCGCGACATGGCGACCGGCATGTCCATCGCGCACTTGGCCGGCGTAATTCACCGTGACTTGAAACCTGCCAATATTCTCGTCAATGAAGATGGCCTGCTCAAGATCGTGGACTTTGGTGTCGCGGCTGCCGCATCGAGCGGCGATACTCAGCTCACGAAGACCGGATACGTCATCGGTTCGCCCAAATATATGGCGCCAGAACAGATTTTGGGCAAGAAAGTTGACGAAACAGCCGATGTCTACAGTATTGGCGTAATCATGTACGAGATGACCACTGGCATACCGCCGTACAGCCGTGGCGACCACATGTCGGTCATGTACCAGCACGTGCAGGGCAAGGCGAAACTATGCCAGGAGATCAACCCGGAAATTCCGGATGAATATGCGGCAATCATCGGCAAAGCCATGTCCGTCGACAAGACCAAACGCTACCAATCGATGGACGAACTCACCGAGGCTCTCGACACCCTGCCGATGTAACCCCCGGCCAATTCCCAAAAATGTGATGTTGCTCTGGAATGCGACATAATTTCGGCCTAGGATAAGCGCAACTAATTGATTCTTGGGCAGCTGTCTTTATGGCTCGAATAGACGCCTTCTTGAAACTCGGCCTCGCACAGGGGTGTTCCGACGTCCATCTGGCCGTTGGCGTACCGCCCATGCTGCGGATGAACGGCGATCTGATGCCGATCAAGTTTCGAGAATTGTCCGATACCGAGCTCGAGAGCTATGTTCTGGAGATTCTGACCAAGAACCAGCAGGAAAAACTGCAGTCCGGTCAGGATATCGATTTCTCGTATGTCGGCGAAGAAGGTGGCCGCTTTCGCGTCAACGTATTTCGCAAAGCCACTGGCTATGGCGCTGTATTCCGGCATATCCCGGGCGATGTCCCAACGCTAGAACAACTCAACGTTCCGCCGGTTCTGACCGAATTCTGCGAATATCATCAAGGCATGGTGCTGGTGACGGGCTCCACCGGTACCGGCAAATCGACGACCTTGGCAGCGATGATCAATCACCTCAATGAGACTCGCAGCCTGAATATCATCAGCCTTGAAGACCCCATTGAGTTCGTGCATCCGAGTAAAAACTGCCAGGTCATTCAACGTGAACTCGGTACGCACCTGACATCATTCGCCGACGGTGTTCGTGCCGCCATGCGCGAAGACCCGGATGTCATTCTCGTCGGCGAGCTGCGCGACGCGGAAACTATTTCAATGGCCATGACGGCGGCGGAAACAGGTCACCTGGTGCTCGGCACACTGCATACTACCGGCGCAGTCAAGACGATCGATCGGATCATCGACGCGCTGCCCGGCGAGCTGCGAGAGCAAACCAAGGCGTTCTTGTCCATGAGCCTCAAGGCCGTCGTTACGCAGGTGTTGGTCAAGACACCGGATGGCCGCGGCCGTCGCGCTGTTATGGAAATACTCGTGAATAATCGCGCGATCTCGAAACTGATCACGACCGACCAAACACACCAGATTTCGACACAGCTGCAAACCGGTAAAGATCTGGGGATGCAATTGATGGATCAGGCATTGCTCGATGTTATCAATGCAAAAGAAGTTGATCCTGACGATGCCTACCGCCACGCCATCGACAAACGCAAGTTCCAGCGTTTTGTTACAGATTCCGAATTAGTCCCACTGGTCGACGTTGGTGGCAACGAGAATTTAATCAATGAATAAGATCGAGGCGTATCTGGAAGCAGCGCTGAAAGCCAAGGCGTCGGATCTGCATTTCGTCTCGGGCGACCCCGTTCGGGTTCGGGTTCATGGCGATCTGCGGATATTGATGGACGAAAAGCTGACCGTTGAGACTGTTGAAGAATGCTTGTTTGAAATCATGGATGGCACAACACAACGTACGTTCGAGGAGAATGAATCTGCCGACTTCGCGTACAACATTCCTGACATATCGAGATTTCGCGTCAACATATTCCGTCACTTAAACGGAATTGGTGCAATTTTTCGGGCGATTCCAGCACAAGCCCTGACACTTGATCAACTGAATATGCCGCGCGTCGTGCATGATCTTTGCAAGCACACACAGGGAATGATTCTCGTCACCGGCAAGACGGGGTCGGGTAAGTCAACCACGCTGGCCGCGATGATTGATTCGATGAACAAGACCATGAAAGGCCACATTCTTACGATTGAAGATCCGATCGAGTTCGTGCACAAGACACAGAGCTGCCTCGTCAGTCAACGCGAAGTCGGCGAGCACAGTGATTCATTTGCCTCCGCTCTGCACTCTGCATTGCGTGAAGATCCAGATGTCGTTCTGGTCGGCGAAATGCGCGATCTCGAGACGATCAGCATCGCAGTGACGGCCGCCGAGATGGGTATTCTCGTTATGGGTACCTTGCATACCAATGGTGCCGCGCAAACAGTCGATCGAATCATCAACTCGTTTCCGGCTGACAAGCAGGCGCACATCAGAACGATGATCTCGACCTCGTTGCGTGGCGTAGTATCGCAGCAATTGCTACCCACGAAGCACGAAGCCGGTCGTGTGGCTGCACTTGAAGTTCTAATAAATACATCGGCCGTGGCGAACCTGATTCGTCAAGGCAAACTCGATCAACTCGAAACCGCCATGCAAGCAGGCGGCGGCGTAGGCATGCAGACCATGGATTCGGCCTTGATGGCACTCGTCGAAGGGGCCTATGTCTCCGGCAAAGAGGCCTACTTGCAGGCTAACGAGAAATCCAAATTCGAACGCATGAAGAACGAGACCTGAAACGTGGCATAATCGCGGCCTTTAGCCCGCCCCAATTCACGAATGCCCGACCAGCCTCGAAAAATCCTCGTATCTAACGCTCTGCCGTACGCCAATGGCGCGATCCATATGGGGCATTTGGTGGAGTATCTGCAGGGCGATATCTGGACCCGATTCCAGAAGCTCCGCGGTCACGATTGCACCTATGTGTGTGCCAGTGATGTGCACGGCACGCCGGTCATGCTCAAAGCACGCGAACTCGGAGTAGATCCGGAAGAACTAACTGAAAAAGTCACGGCCGATTTCCTGCGCGATTTTTCGGCGTTTGGCGTCGAATTCGACAATTACTACACAACGCACTCACCCGAGAATGAAGCGCTTGTAACCGAGATGTTCGAAACCCTGCGCGCATCAGGTGATATCTACACAAAAACGATTGAACAGTCCTATGACGAGCAGGAAGGCATGTTCTTGCCTGATCGATTTGTTCGTGGCACTTGTCCGCGGTGTGCGACCGAAGATCAATACGGCGACGCCTGCGAAAACTGTGGCGCCACCTATACGCCCGAAGATTTGATCGATCCAATCTCTGTTTTGTCAGGTACGACTCCGATAAAGCGCAATTCCGAGCACTATTTTTTCAAGTTGAGCGAATATGAAGATCGCTTGCGAAACTGGATTAAGTACGCTGAACTAGAGAAGAGCATGGTCGCCAAGCTTGAGGAGTGGTTTGAGGCCGGCCTGCAGGACTGGGACATCTCGCGCGATGCGCCCTATTTCGGTTTTCAGATTCCCGACACCGACGATAAATATTTTTACGTCTGGCTTGATGCGCCCGTGGGCTACGCCGCGAGTTTTCTGAACCTGTGCAATCGACGCGACGACCTGGACTTTGATGAGTATTGGAAACCAGGCCATGATACCGAGCTGTATCACTTCATCGGCAAAGACATCATGTATTTCCACACGTTGTTTTGGCCGGCCGTTCTTGAAGGTGCTGGCTTTAGAACGCCGACCAGCGTGTTTGCACATGGTTTTTTAACGGTCAATGGTCAGAAGATGTCAAAGTCTCGCGGCACATTTATTAATGCCCGAACCTATCTGGACCATTTGCACCCCGCCCATTTGCGTTACTACTACGCGGCCAAGCTCGGCCCAACGGTCGAAGATCTTGATCTCAATCTGGACGACTTCGTCGCGCGTGTTAATTCGGATCTGGTGGGCAAGCTCATCAATATTGCTAGCCGCTGCGCCGGATTTATCCACAAACGTTTTGCCGGTCAATTGGCCGCTGAGCTGGACGACCCGGAGCTATTTGCGTCTGTCGCCGGGGCGTCCGAAGAAATAGCCAATCACTACGAACAGCGTGAGTATTCCAAGGCTATGCGCCGCGTGATGGCATTAGCTGACGATGCGAATCGATACATCGATGAGAAAAAACCCTGGATCATGGCCAAAGATGACGCCCAGCTGGATGACGTTCAACGCGTCTGCACACAAGGCATTAACCTGTTTCGTAGCCTGATTATCTACTTAACACCGGTCATTCCCAGCGTAGCCGACGATGCGCGGACGTTTCTGTGCGAAGACCAATGGACCTGGACCGACGCGACAGCGCCGCTTCTCGGCGCCACAATCGCCAAGTTCAAGCCCCTGTTGACGCGTGTCGAGCCCGATCAGATCACAAACATGGTCGAGCAATCGAAACAAAGCTAGTTACAATACAGCTCTGCCATGACAGAGATAATCGTCATTCTCGTTGGAACCGTCCTCGTCAACAATTTTGTGTTGGTGCGATTCCTCGGTCTGTGCCCGTTTCTCGGAGTCTCGCAAAACCTCGATGCGGCGGCGGGAATGTCACTGGCAACTGCCTTCGTACTGACATTGTCGTCTGCGACCGCCTATTTGCTGCACACTTATATTCTGGTTCCACTCGACCTCGAGTACCTGCGCACGATTAGTTTTATTCTTGTCATCGCCGCCAGCGTGCAGTTTACGGAGATCATGGTGCGCCGGTTGAGCCCGCTGTTGCATCAGGTGCTCGGCATTTTTATTCCGCTAATTGCGACTAATTGCGCCGTACTCGGCGTCGCTTTACTAAATGTGCAGCAATCCAAGGGCTTCGTGCAGTCCGTATTCTTTGGCTTTGGTGCTGCCGCCGGATTCGCGTTGGTGCTGGTCATGTTCGCATCGATTCGTGAGCGGCTTGAGGCCGCCGACATACCGGCACCGTTTCGTGGCACAGCGATCGCATTGATGACCGCAGGCATCATGTCACTGGCGTTCATGGGTTTCGCCGGCATGGCACGGCCATGACTGCAGTACTCGCAATCGCGCTCATCGCATTGCTGGCAGGTCTGGCGCTGAGTTACGCGCATCGTTCCTTCCCTGCCGAGGCCAGCAGCCTGGTCGAACAAGTGAATGAGCTGTTACCGCAGACGCAGTGCGCCCAATGCGGTTACGCCGGCTGTCGACCGTACGCCGCAGCTATTGTCGACGACGGTGAATCAATCAATTTGTGCCCGCCCGGCGGCGAGGACACTGTGCGTCACCTTGCCGAACTATTGGGCAAGGAAGTCCTCCCATTGGCCACGCCAGCAATACCCGAACGAACGGTTGCCGTCATTGATGAAAGCCTGTGTATCGGTTGCACGCACTGCAGAAGCGCCTGCCCCGTCGATGCCATCGTCGGTGCACATCAACTGATGCATTCGATCATTGACTCAGAATGCACAGGATGTGAATTGTGTGTTGCGCCCTGCCCGGTAGACTGCATCAGCATGCGGAGTGCCGCATGAGCGCCCCGACCTACAATCTGGGCAAACTGCATGGCGGTCTACGTTTGGAAGCGTGCAAGTCCGAAGCGACTGCAAAACCCATTCAGGAACTTGCGATCCCCGCGCAACTCATCCTCCCAATTACGCAACATGTCGGGGATCCGTCGCAACCGGTCGTCGCTATCGGCGAGCACGTACTCAAAGGACAATTGATTGCAGAAGCTGACGGCAGCTTGAGTGCGCCGGTGCACGCCTCGTCATCAGGTCACATCGTCGCAATTGAACCCTGGCCAGTAACGCGTCGCTACGGCGACACCGCGCCGTGCATAGTCATCGAATGTGACGGAGAAGATCGCGCGATTGAGAACTCTACGCCGCATCCCGCATATGACACTTACGCACCGGAGGAATTACTCGATCGAATCTTGCAAGGCGGTATCGTCGGTCTGGGCGGCGCAGTCTTTCCGACGGCGCAAAAACTCATGCAGGCTGTCACCTGCGAGCTTGAATATCTCATTCTGAACGGCGTCGAGTGTGAGCCTTACATCAGCTGTGATGATGTTCTGATGCGTGAGTACGCCAAAGAAGTACTCGGCGGCGCACAGATCCTTATGCACGCACTGCGCCTGGACGTCTGTTTCGTCGCCGTAGAAAGCGACAAGCCACAGGCATTGCTAAGACTCGGCGAACAACTGGCGGAGCTGGGCGATGATCGAATCGTGCTCAAACAGGTGCCCACAATTTACCCATCGGGTGGCGAGGACCAGTTGGTACAACTGGTGGCCAATCTCGAAGTTCCTTCCGGTGGTTTGCCAACTGATGTCGGCTGCCTGGTACAAAACGTCGGCACTGCAGCAGCAATTTATGACTGGATTGTTTCCGGTGAACCGTTGCTATCTCGGATAACAACCGTTACCGGCGATGGGATATCACAACCGATGAACGTCGAGGCGCGCATCGGAACACCGATTGCCGACATCGTTAAGAGTGCTGGTGGCTACACAGACCGGGCGCAACAACTGATTATTGGCGGTCCGATGACTGGCAAATCTGTAACCACGGATCGGGTACCGCTCGTTAAGGCGACTAATTGCATTCTCGTTTTATCTGAGGCGCCATCCGTGGGTGATGAAATGCCTTGTATTCGCTGTGGCGATTGCGCAGCTGTATGTCCGGTGCAATTACTGCCACAACAGCTGTTCTGGTATGCCTGTGCGGACGATGAGAAAAAGATGCGTTTGCACGGATTGATCGATTGCATTGAATGTGGATGTTGTGACCTCGTTTGTCCGAGTCACATACCGCTGACAGCCGATTTCATCACTGCGAAGGCACGCATTCGGGAATTAGCCGACGAAAAAGCACGCGCCGAACGTGCACGTAACCGATTTGAGGCACGCAATCAACGCCTCGAAGACGAGCAGAAATCTCGCGACGATGAACTTGCGCGGCAAAAGGAAGCAGCCAAGAAAGCAGGACCGGCCGCAATCGCAGAAATCCTGAAACGTAAACAAGAATCGCAGGACGAGGACTGAGCGTGGAATTTGCACGAAAAGAAGCGCCATACCTGACGCCTAGTGCCAGCGTTTCCACGATGATGTTGCAGGTCATGCTTGCACTGGTTCCTGCTGTTCTCGCACACGTATGGTTTTTCGGCCCTGGCATACTTTTTAACCTGATTGTCGCATCTGCCTTTTGTGTAGCTGGCGAAGCGATGATGATGCGCGCCCGTGGACGCGATCCGAAAATCGCCCTGTCCGACTTCAGCGCGTTAGTCACAGCCGTACTTTTGGCCTTTGCGCTGCCTTCTCTAACTCCATGGTGGGTAACGGCGACGGGCGCGTTATTTGGCGTCATTGTTGCGAAGCACCTGTACGGCGGTATCGGATTCAATATTTTCAATCCGGCAATGGCTGGCTACGTTGTAATTCTGGTCGCATTTCCGATGGAAATGAATCTCTGGGTTGCCCCCAGTATGGGTGACATTGACTATGTCGAACTCAGCGTTTTTCAAACGCTGCTGTACACATTGACCGGTAATCTGCCCGAGGCACTCGGCTTTGATGCGATCAGTCGCGCTACACCACTGGATGCCATGCAGTCCGGGCTGCGTAACCTGCGAACGTATGCCGAGATTCGAACGAACCCAATGATGGGAGATTTCGGTGGGCGCGGCTGGGAGTGGATTGGCAATTGTATTGCTTTCGGCGGATTCTGGCTGTTGGTAAAGAAGATCATTCGCTGGCAAATACCGGCGGGCGTCTTCGCAGGACTTCTGATCCCAGCCGGCATCATGTATATCGTTGACCCCGGCACTCACGCTAGTCCGGGATTTCACTTGTTCTCAGGCGCGACAATTCTGTGCGCGTTCTTTATTGCAACTGACCCGGTGTCTGCGGCAACAAGTCCGAAGGGACGATTCCTGTATGGCCTCGGCATCGGCCTGCTCATTTACATCATTCGCCGCTGGGGAGCGTATGCTGACGGCGTTGCGTTTGCGGTTCTATTGATGAATATGGCGACACCTGCGATCGACTATGTCACTCGACCGGCTATCGTCGGTCATTCGAAGAAAGGCGATCCGCAGTGACTGATTCCGGTGCAATATTAAAGAGCGGCGCCACGCTCGCCGCAATTGCCGCGATTTGTACGGTGCTGGTTGCAACGACCTACCATCTGACGGCGGATCGAATCGCTGCAAACGACAAGGCATTACTGGAGCAAAGTCTGCAGCCTGCGCTGTCGAATATTTTTTATGACAGTGGTGTGAGTGAATCGCGCCTCGTCATAGCGCCACCACATGATCTGCCAGGTTCGGAAGCTGCTGTCATTTACCGGGTATACGCAACCGACGAGCCCGTTGCCGCACTATTCGTGGTTACGGCACGCGATGGATTCTCCGGTCCGATTCGAATATTGCTGGGTGTCGACTATGACGGCGTCGTAACCGGCGTTCGAATTTTGCAGCATCGAGAAACGCCAGGACTGGGCGACAAGATCGAATCATCGCGCTCTGACTGGGTCCACCAGTTCGCTGGCCGTTCGCTGGCAGATCCGATTGTCGCCAGCTGGGCAATCGAACGCGACGGCGGCGAGTTTGATCAACTGACCGGCGCCTCCGTTACGCCGCGCGCAGTTGTCAAAGCCATGCGCGATACATTGCTCTACTTCGACGCTCACCGTGAGGAAATATTCGCAGCGCCGGCTACAGAGGACGCTTCATGAATAGGGCATCGCTAATTGAACGTCTAAAAGCCGGTGTATGGAAAGACAATCCTGGTCTGGTGCAATTGCTCGGCCTCTGTCCATTGCTGGCTGTCACCACGACATTTGTCAATGGCATAGGCCTCGGCATAGCAACGCTATTCGTGCTGACATTTTCCAATGCCCTCGTCTCTGCGACGCGGCGGTGGATTCGCGATGAAATACGTATTCCAATATACGTCCTAATTATCGCGAGTCTCGTTACTTGTATCGAGTTGGTTTTCAAAGCCTGGTTTCCGACGCTCGATCGCTCGCTTGGTATATTCATTCCATTGATTGTTACCAACTGTGCAATCGTGGCACGCGCGGAGGTGTTCGCATCACGGAACACTGTCGCTGACAGCATCGTCGACGGCGTTGGCATGGGCGTCGGGTTCGCGTTATTGCTGATGGCCATTGGCTTTTTTCGAGAACTGATTGGACAAGCATCCGTTCTGTCTGATTTCAATATGTTGACAAGCAACGACACATTTAGCGGCTTTTCTTTTGCTGACAGCGGATTATTGCTGGCTATATTGCCGCCGGGAGCGTTTTTTAGCCTGGCACTGGCGGTAGCCGTCAAGAATGCATTCGACCGAAAGCGCCGTAAGTCACGCAACATGGGTGAGTCTCGCAGCTTGAGTCGTTCGGGCTGAATTCGATGAATCGCGAAAAACGCATCGCAATCTACAGCAAGTTGCGTGAGCTCGACTCCAGCCCTGACACTGAGCTCAATTACAAGGATCCGTTCGAGTTGCTAATTTCCGTCATTCTGTCGGCGCAGGCCACTGATATCAGCGTAAATAAGGCGACCGACAAACTCTATCCCGTGGCAAACACACCAGCGACGATATTCGAACTCGGTGTCGATGGGCTGACACCGTATATTCGTACCATTGGCCTGTTTAACAGCAAAGCGAAGAACATCATAGAGACTTGCCGCATTCTGCGTGATGATTACGACAGCGTTGTGCCGCAGACGCGTGCCGAATTGGAAGCGCTGCCGGGAGTCGGCCGCAAGACTGCCAACGTGATTCTCAACACCGCTTTCGGCGAACCGACGATCGCGGTCGATACGCATATATTTCGCGTATCTAACCGTACCGGTATTGCCAAAGGCAAAACGCCGCTCGAAGTTGAGAAACGACTGGTTCGTTTGACACCCGACGAATTCAAGAAGGATGCGCATCATTGGCTGATCCTGCATGGTCGATATACGTGCAAGGCGCGCAAGCCCCTATGCCAGAACTGCCCAATCATCGAGTGGTGCGAGTTCACAAAGAAGGAACTGACGTGATTTTTGGACAGGACCGTGATGAATTACGCAAGATGTATGCCGATGCGTGGAAAAAATACGGCGACCAATTGCCGCTAACAGCACTCGAAGAGCAAATCGCAACGGTCGTCGCGGAGCACCCCGAATATCATGCGACAGTCAGCGGGCTTCTTAACAAGGACTTCACAGTTGAATCTGGCGAAACCAATCCTTTCTTGCACATGGGACTGCACCTGGGCATCCGCGAACAAGTTGCGACAAATCGCCCTGCCGGCATCAAGAAACTCTTCGAACAATTGGCGGCCAAGCTCGGGGACCCACACACGGCCGAACATCAGATGATTGACTGCCTGGCCGAGACGCTTTGGGAATCGCAACGCGAGCAACGACCACCGGACGAAACGCTGTACCTGGAACGCCTGCAGAAACTGTAATAAATACAATCAACTCAAGGTCTAGTGCTGTATGAGTGAATCGAAGCAACAATACCCGGTCAGCGGCGCCGGATTAGGGCTGCGCCGGCCACTGGCGGACAAGCTAAAGGATGTCCCTGCTGGCGAAATCGATTTCATGGAAGTCGCACCGGAAAACTGGATCCATGTGGGCGGCGCACTGGGCAAGAAACTGCGCTATTTCACCGAACGCTACCCGTTCCTGATTCACGGACTATCCTTGTCCATTGGCTCTCCAGCACCGCTTGACGAACAACTCGTCAAAGACATCAAGGCTTTCATGGCGGAACACAACATTCGTATGTATTCCGAGCATTTGAGCTATTGCGGTGATGACGGCCATTTGTACGACTTGATGCCCATTCCATTCACCGAAGAAGCCGTCAAATACGTTGCGGGCCGGGTACGGCGGGTACAGGACATTCTCGAACAGCGAATCGCGCTAGAAAATGTCTCCTATTACGCTCCAACCGATTCATCGATGACGGAACTTGAGTTTCTGCTCGCAGTACTCGAAGAATCTGACTGCGACCTGATGCTCGACATTAACAATATTGTCGTCAACAGCATTAATCACGGCTACGACACGCACGAGTTCATGCGCGCGATGCCTGCTGATCGTCTTCGCTACTTCCATCAGGCCGGCCATTACGTGGAAGCAGAAGACTTGCGCATCGATACTCACGGTGCCGCCGTCGACGACCAATCCTGGCAATTACTGGAGGACGCGTACGCGCATTTCGGGCCCGTGCCAACGCTGCTCGAGCGCGACTTCAATTTCCCGCCCATTGACGAACTACTGGCCGAAGTCGGACGTATTCGAAGTCTACAAACGGCGGCGGCGAGTAAGGAGGCTGCGCATGGCTAAGCACGCCGACTTCCAGGACAAGCAATTCGCATTTGCGGCTCACATTCGCGACCCACAAGGCACGCCCGCGCCGAGCGACATAGAAGATCGGCGCATGGCGATCTATCGCGGCTTATTTTTTAATAATCTCAAGAGTTTGTTGTCGAACATGTTCCCGGTGCTGAAGAAACTACACAGCCCGGACGCATGGTCTACGATGATTCGGCAGTTTATGCAGCACCACCGGGCATCGACGCCGTATTTCCTGCAACTACCGCAGGAGTTTCTTGAGTTTTTGCAGAACGAATACGAAGCTCAGGACAGCGACTTTCCTTTCCTGATCGAACTCGCACATTACGAGTACGTTGAACTGGCACTTTCAATTTCGGAAGCGAGCAATGATCTTGAAGGCGTCGATGCCGAGGGCGACTTACTGGCTAATGTCCCCATCAAATCAGAATTGACATGGGCATTTGCGTACGAGTATCCCGTGCATCGAATATCTGTCGACTTCAAGCCTGAGGAGCCCGGTGAAATTCCAACCTATTTGGCCGTGTACCGCAGCAGCAATGACAAAGTCGGTTTTCTCGAGCTCAACCCGATGACCGCCGGCCTGCTGGACGCGATCGATAGCAATGACAAAGGTCTCAGTGGCAAAGCTTTGCTTGAAGCACTTGCCAAACAAACCAATTACCCGGATGTCGATGCACTGATTGCACATGGCGCGAATGCACTCGAAGAAATGCGACGACTCGAAATTCTGACTGGCACCCGATCGCCAGGTTAACGGAGAACAACAATGGAAAAAATAGTGAATCTGTACAAGCGCATTGCCGACTTGCTCGACTGTGCTGGCAAGTACGGCGCAGGCCTGATTCTGATTCGCCTATTGATGGCGTATGAATTCGGCAAAGCCGGCATTGGTAAATTCAATGGCCAAAATTGGTTTGGCAACATTCAAGACAACTTTATTTTTCCGTTCAATGTCATTCCACCTGATGTCAGCTGGTTCATGGCGACCTGGTTCGAGATTCTCGGCGCTTTTGGAATCCTGGTCGGCTTATTTACGCGCTTTTGGGCTTTGACGCTGATTGTAATCAGTATCGTCGCTATTTCCGGCGTGCACTGGCCTGCTGACTGGAGCAGCCTAAGCGAGCTCTGGGAAAGCTATCGCATTACCAAGAAGGACGGCTCAGGCAACTTCCGAGTACCGTTGCTGTTCATTGCGATGCTGATCCCGTTAGCCGTATCTGGTGCTGGCAAGTTGAGTATCGATAACTTCCTCGCCAAGCGTTTCCTGAAGTAACTGCTGCATTAGGAGACCGACGTGCCCGAGACTCTTGAAAATTCATTCTCCATTCTGCAGATACTCACCAATCTGCTGATTTTTCTGTTCGGCCTCGGCCTTTTGGCTATCGTCGTCATGTACATCGTCGATGTCACGCAGACCAAGCATGCTGTCCGCCGGAACTTTCCGGTTGTCGGTCGATTCCGATACCTGTTCGAGGAAATGGGCGAGTTCTTTCGCCAGTATTTCTTCGCACTGGATCGCGAGGAAATGCCGTTCAACCGTGCCCAGCGATCGTGGGTATACCGGGCTGCCAAGGGCGTCGACGCGACGGTCGCATTTGGTTCGACCCTGAATATTTCGCCCTGCGGTACACCTATATTCGTCAACTGTCCCTACCCCACGCTCGAAAGCGATGCCGCAGAAACCAGCACGGTCACGATCGGCCCCTACGCCAAACAGCCGTTCGCAGCAAAGTCGGTCTTCAATGTCTCGGCTATGAGCTACGGCGCGATCTCCAAACCGGCGGTATTGGCACTGTCGAATGGCTCACGTATGGCCGGCAACTGGATGAATACGGGCGAAGGCGGTCTATCGCCCTGGCACCTGGAAGGTGGCGCTGACATCGTTTTCCAGATCGGGACGGCCAAGTATGGCGTTCGTGACGCGGATGGCGGCATTGATGACGACAAGCTGCGTAGGGTTGCGGAACACGAAACGGTTCGAATGATCGAGCTCAAGCTGAGTCAGGGCGCGAAGCCCGGCAAAGGCGGCATCTTGCCCGGCGCCAAAGTAACCGACGAAATTGCCGAAATTCGCGGCATCCCGGCCGGCGAAGATTCGATCAGTCCGAATCGTCATCCCGAGATCAACAACGCCGAAAACCTGCATGACCTGATCAATCACATTCGCGACGTGTCAGGACTGCCAACCGGCTTCAAGGCAGTAATAGGCTCCTACGGTTGGCTTGATGAACTGTTCAAACTCATTCGCGAGCGTGGCATCGAGTCCGCACCCGATTTCATCACTGTAGACAGTGGTGATGGCGGCACTGGCGCCGCGCCGATGAGCCTGATCGATAATGTTGGCTTGCCGATAAAGGAAAGTTTGCCGCTGGTGATCGACAAACTAAACCAGTACGGCCTGCGTGAGCGTGTCAAAGTCATCTGCAGTGGCAAAATGATCAACCCAAGCGAAGCCGCCTGGGCATTGTGCGTCGGCGCCGATTTCGTCAATTCGGCGCGCGGTTTCATGTTTGCGCTTGGTTGCATTCAGGCGCTGCAATGCAACAAAAACACTTGCCCAACCGGAATCACGACGCACGACAAGAAATTGCAGCGGGGCCTGGATGCCGAAAACAAGGCGGAACGAGTCCGTCGTTATTCGGAAACAATGCGCAAGGAGATCGGCGTTATAGCCCATTCTTGCGGTGTCGCAGAACCGCGCCTATTGAGACGCTATCATTGCCGAATCGTGCAGGATGACGGTCGCTCAATACCGCTGGACGAACTTTACCCTACCGTCGAGAGCGCCTATTCTTAGCAGCATGTTGCTACTTACAAGTATTCTCCTTGCGCTCGCCGCTTCTGCGGATGTCACTGCCATTGACCTCGACAAAGACGTGCTGGCGGCCCAGTCTGCTCGCATCACTGCGACCCTTGACGCCGACATCGACGCACTTGAAAAAATATATGCTGAGGAACTGGTTTACTCACACTCAGACGGCCGTGTAGACGACAGACAGATTTTGCTGAACGCCATTGCGTCCGGCACGGTCGATTACAAGAAGATCGACATCGTCGAACAACAAATCCGCATCTATGGCGAAGTTGCTGTGATCAACGGCACCGCGGACTTCCGTGTATTGGCCGGCGAACAGATGAATGAGATGCGGCTTCGCTATACCTCAGTCTACGTGTATCAAGCCGGTGGCTGGCAATTCGCGTCCTGGCATTCTACCCGGGTGCCTAACGTTTCTTAGGCATATAGAGATCGGTTAACGTGCCTTCATAGGCTTCTGCGGCAAACGCGACTGTTTCTGATAACGTCGGGTGCGGGTGAATTGTCATACCGATATCGGCCGCATCAGCCCCCATCTCGACCGCCAGACCAACTTCTGCAATGAGATCACCGGCGTTGGGCCCGACGATGGCGCCGCCAATCACCCGTTCGGTCTGTTTGTCCCATAGCAGCTTGGTAAAGCCTTCAGATCGACCAATCGAGAGCGCCCGTCCGCTCGCGGCCCATGGAATTTGCGTCTTGTCGTAGTCAATGCCCTGCGCCTTGGCTTCGGTCTCAGTTACACCAACCCACGCGATCTCAGGATCTGTATACGCGACTGACGGAATCGTACGTGCATCGAACGCACTCTTCTCACCTGCGGCGACTTCGGCGGCCACTTTTGCCTCGTGCGTCGCCTTGTGGGCGAGCATCGGACCTGGCACGACATCGCCAATCGCGAATATGTGCGGCACGTTCGTGCGCATTTGCTTGTCGACCGTGATCACGCCCCTTTCACCGACGTCCACGCCTGCTTTGTCGGCATCTAACTTGTCGCCATTCGCGCGTCGACCGACAGCGACCAGCACTCTGTCGTATACACCTATTTCCGGTGCGTCCTTGCCCTCAAAACTGACCTCGATTCCCGGCACTGTTGTTCGCATGCCCGTCACCTTGGTGCCGGTCATGATCGCTTCGTAACGCGGTTTCACAATCTTGAGAAATGGGCGGAGCAGATCTTTATCAGTCCCCGGCATCAGCGAATCGGTCAGCTCGACCACACTGACTTCAACGCCCAGCGCGTTGTAAACGCAAGCCATCTCCAATCCAATGATGCCGCCACCGACGACCAGCATACGTTGCGGCAACGGATCCAATTCGAGCGCACCTGTCGAGTCGATGATGCGCGGATCATCCGGCAATCCAGGCAACATGACCGGTAGTGAACCCGCCGCGATAATGCACTTCTCGAATTCAATCGTTTCGTCGTTGTCGAGACGCAGCAGGTTGGCGGATTCAAACTTGGCCGTGCCGTGCACGATTCGAACTTTGCGTTGCTTCGCCAGCTGCACGAGCCCGCCAGTCAGCTTGCCGATAACCTCGTTCTTCCAGCCACGCAGCTTGAGTGCGTCGATGCTCGGCTTACCGAATGTGACGCCATGCTCAGCCATTGCTTCAGCTTCGTCGATAACTTTCGCAGCATGCAATAGAGCTTTCGACGGGATACAGCCCACATTGAGACAAACGCCGCCTAAGGCCTCGTAGCGTTCAACCAGGATGACATCAAGACCGAGGTCTGCAGCACGGAATGCGGCCGTGTAGCCGCCAGGTCCTGATCCGATGACAACCAACTGCGCCTTGTGGGTCACGCGTTGCTGCCCTCCAGGAGGCCATCAACATCGCCAAGCACCTGTCCCAGAAATGTCGTGAATCGTACGGCTGCTGCACCATCGATGACGCGATGGTCATAAGACAGGGACAAAGGCAGCATCAGACGCGGCTGGAACTCCGAGCCATTCCAGACCGGTTGCATCGAAGACCGTGACACACCAAGAATCGCAACCTCGGGCGCGTTAACGATCGGCGTAAACGCAGTGCCACCGATGCCACCCAGGCTCGAGATCGTGAATGTTGCGCCTTGCAGTTGATCCGCTTTGAGTTTGCCCTCACGGGCCGCAAGCGACAGGACGCCCAGTTCCTGAGCTAGTTCGTAAACATTTTTCTTATCCGCGTCCCGGATGACCGGAACCATCAAGCCCTGGTCGGTATCGGCAGCGAATCCAAGATGACAGTACTTCTTGTGCACGAGGCTCTTGCCATCTTCAGACAGCGATGAATTGACCTTCGGAAATTCCTGCAGCGCAGCGACGCAAGCCTTGAGTACGAATGCCAGTGGCGTCAATGAAATTCCGCGCTCACGTGCGGGCCCTTTGAGCTCTTGCCGTTTTGCTTCTAGCTCCGTTGTGTCTGCCAAATCGTGTTGCGTAACATGCGGCAGATTGACCCAGCTCGCCTGCAGACGTGGACCGGAAATTTTCTGAATTCTTGTTAGTGGCTGCAGCTCGATCTCGCCAAATTTCGCAAAATCGATAACCGGAGTTTTTGGCAATGCGCTACCGGCCGGCGCACCTGCTTTGCCCGTGAGAATCGCTTTAACAAACGCTTTAACGTCGTCATGCAGAATACGATTCTTCGCACCTGAACCCTTGACCTGAACCAGGTCAACACCCAATTCGCGCGCCAGCTTACGTACAGAGGGGCTCGCGTGCGCTCGGGAAAACCCTGCTTCATTGATCGTTGGCAGTGTCCCTGGTGAAGCTTGAGCCACAGGTGGCTTGCTTGCGGCAGGCGCCGCCGGTGCCGGCTGCGCAGCCGGTTCTGGAATGACCTTTTCCGCGACAGTTCCCGCATCAGCTGGGGCTAACTCCGCGCGCGCCTCAATAATCGCAAGCGACGATCCTTCCGACACCTTGTCGCCAACCTTAACGAGAACCGACTCGATGCGGCCACCGACAATTGCCGGGACGTCCATCGCTGCCTTATCTGTTTCAAGCGTTACCAACGAATCTTCAACATCGACTTCGTCGCCGTTCGAAATATGCACTTCGATAACTTCGACATCATCGAAATCGCCAAGATCGGGCACGACCAATGTCTGCACACCGCCGGGTTTCTGCGCTTCGCCTGCCGGTTTGGCCGGTGATGCGAGTACCGTCGTGTCGCCTGTCGGTTCATGCTTCAACGATGGCGCAATGACCACGGTATCGCTAACGGCTATCGACAGCTTGCCGATAACGTCGCCCGTTGACACTGTGTCGCCAACCGCAATGCTGATTTCCTCAACAACGCCATTCTCGGGCGATGGAATATCCATTGCCGCTTTGTCTGTTTCGACCGTGATCAGTCCGGACTCGCGCTCAACCGATTCGCCGGCCGACACCAGGACTTCAATGACCTCGACATTCTCGAAATCGCCGAGATCGGGAACAACTATGTCTATGGTTTGTGCCACGTCCGTATCCGACCGATTGCCTAAAGTGTCACCGGATCAGCGCGATCCGGATCAATGCCATACTTTTCAATAGCTTGCCCGACAGTCTTCTGATCAAGCACACCATCGTCCGCGAGCGCTTTGAGCGCTGAGACAGCGATATAACGTTTATCGACCTCGAAGTGCTGGCGCAATGCGTCGCGCCCGTCGCTGCGACCATAACCGTCGGTACCCAACGAGATGAAACGCCCCGGCACCCAACGTTGAATCTGATCAGGGACGATCTTCATATAGTCGGTTGCGGCTATGTATGGCCCTCTGCGATCGCCAAGGCATTCTTCGACGTAACATTTGCGCGGCGCCGACTCGGGATGCAGTTGATTCCAGCGCTCCACTTCGAGCGCGTCGCGCCGCAGTTCGTTAAAGCTCGTGACTGACCAGACGTCGGTCGGAATTCCAAAGTCCTGCATTAGTAACTCGGCTGCACCGAGCACTTCACGGAGAATCGTGCCGGAACCCATGAGCTGGGCCCTAATCTTGCCCTGACTACCGACCTGCAAGAGATACATACCTTTGAGAATCCCGTCTTCCACACCAGTAGGCATTGGCGGATGCACATAGTTTTCGTTCATGACGGTGATGTAATAGAAGACATTCTCCTGCTCACCGATCATGCGGCGCATGCCGTCCTGAACTATCACCGCAAGTTCGTAGGCGTAAGTCGGATCGTACGACACACAATTCGGCACCGTCGATGACAGCACAAGGCTATGACCATCCTGGTGCTGCAAGCCTTCACCGGCAAGCGTTGTGCGGCCTGCCGTTCCGCCAATCAGGAATCCGCGCGACTGCAAATCTCCGCCCGCCCAGATGAAATCGCCAATGCGTTGGAAGCCGAACATCGAGTAATAGATATAGAACGGCACCATCTGCGTGTTGTGATTCGAATACGATGTGCCCGCGGCCAACCACGAACAAAACGCGCCGCCTTCATTAATGCCCTCTTCTAGGATCTGGCCTTTCTTGTCTTCTCGGTAATACATGAGTTCGCCGGCATCCTGCGGCGTATACAACTGCCCTTTGACAGCGTAAATACCGACCTGACGGAACATGCCCTCCATACCAAAAGTGCGCGCTTCGTCGGGCACGATCGGAACAACGTGCTTGCCGATCTGTTTGTCTTTAATTAACGACGACAAGATCCGGACAAAAGCCATCGTTGTCGATGCTTCACGCTCGCCGGTTCCGTCTAACTGCGTCTTGAATGCTTCAAGCGACGGTATTGGCAACTTCGCCGCTTTTTTGCGGCGCTGCGGCAATGAGCCACCTAATGCCCGCCGTCGTTCCATCAGGTACTCGAGTTCGATACTGTCGGCAGGCGGTTTGTAATACGGTACTTCGTCGATATCTTTATCAGAGACGGGAATATTAAAGCGGTCACGCATCTCCTTAAGCGCTTCGAGATCAAGTTTCTTCTGCTGGTGCGCTGTATTCTGCCCTTCACCAGCCGAACCCATGCCATAACCTTTTACTGTCTTCGCGAGAATGATTGTCGGCTGTCCCTTGTGCCGCATGGCTGCATCATAAGCTGCATGAACTTTGAGCGGATCGTGACCACCGCGATTCAAATGCCAGATTTCGTCATCGGACATGTTGGCAACCATTGCCGCAGCGTCGGGGTGCTTGCCGAAGAAGTTCTCTCGAACATAGGCACCGTCTTTCGATTTGATTGTCTGGTACTCACCATCAACCGTTTCTTCCATGATCTTGCGGAGATGACCGTTCTGATCTTTTGCGATCAACGGATCCCAACGACCGCCCCAGACAACCTTAATGACATTCCAACCGGCGCCGCCAAATGCCGCCTCGAGTTCCTGAATAATCTTGCCGTTGCCGCGTACTGGCCCGTCGAGTCTTTGCAAATTGCAGTTGACGACAAATACCAGGTTATCGAGTCCGCCACGCACCGGTACCGTAATAGCGCCCATTGACTCAGGTTCGTCCATCTCGCCGTCGCCAAGAAAACACCACACTTTGCGATCTGACGGCGGTGTCATGCCACGGTTTTCCATGTATCGCATGAAACGCGCCTGATAGATCGCCATCATCGGGCCAAGGCCCATAGACACCGTCGGGAACTGCCAGAAGTCCGGCATCAACCAGGGATGAGGATAGGATGACAATCCACCGCCACCTACTTCACGCCGGAAACGGCTCAAATCGTTTTCGTTCATGCGCCCTTCGAGGTAGGCGCGCGCGTAGACGCCGGGTGATGAATGCCCCTGGAAAAACACCATGTCGCCTTGCTGCTCTGGCGTGGGTGCCCGCCAAAAATGATTGAAACCGACTTCGTACAGCGTCGCCGATGACGCGTAACTTGATATGTGGCCGCCGTATTCGGAGCTAACGCGGTTTGCCTGCACAACCATCGCCATTGCATTCCAGCGCAGGAAGGCTTCGAGTCGGCGCTCAATCGTTCGGTCACCAGGGTACTCGGGTTGCCGGCCGGTTGAGATCGTATTCAGGTAAGCGGTGTTCGGGCTATATGGTAGATAAGCGCCGGATCGACGCGCGAAGTCAATCATCTGATTTAGTAGAAAGTGTGCGCGCTCAGGACCGTGTTGGCTGAGTACAGAATCGATCGACTCGACCCACTCGCTCGTTTCAATGGGATCAATATCGTCGAAGGGATTGAACTTGCTCATAAATCATCCACAATACGCTCACCGCTTTGCGGCAAGCTGGAGTATCGGCTCGGGGGCCGTAATATTCGGTGTTTGTGCGTTGTCGGTCAAGCAATCATCAAGGAATTCATGGATATGCACGAACTATTACCGAGCGCGTCGGATATTCGCATTACTCAAAAGACCGGTCGCGTCGAGGCGAAGACACTGGACGGCATCGATCAACTCGTCCTGATATTACCAAACCGCCCGAAACCCGAGCTTTGGCGCGGTATTCCGCAAGGCAGTCGATTAAAAAAGGCGATGACCAAACGCGTCAGCGGTGATATTCCTGCGCTGCACAGCCGTCTGACCAATAGTCGTCAAACACTCGTCGTTGCCGCAACAGTTACAACCGATACCAGTGAGTTTGAGTTGCTGACGATTTCGCGCAAATTGATTGCAGCGGCGACAGCGGAGAAAGCCGGCACTTTAGGGATCTATGTCGCCGGCTTCAACGCCGAGCAACAGGAGAGTATCTGTTACGCGGCCTGTGCAGCCGCACTTGCCGCTGGATTCAATTTGCCCAGCTTCAAACGTAAAAAAGATCCTGCGAACATTCGCAGCATTCGCTTGCTCGGCCTCAAGCAGCAAGTCGATCTCAACAGGGTCGTTGCCGAGGCCCGCGGCAACAATCTGGCTCGGTGGCTAACAACGTTGCCACCAAACAAGCTCAATGCTGCGAATTATGCCGACATGATCAAAGATCTGGCGAAAAACAATCAATGGCAATACAAACGTTACTCAACCAAAGAACTCGCCAAGAGCGGCGCCGGCGCATTTCTGGCAGTTGCCCAGGGCAACGAAGACGACAGTGCATCGATTGTGCGATTGCGCTACCGGCCTGGCACAAAAACAGCCAGCCCGGAATTGAGCCTGGTCGGTAAGGGCATAATTTTTGATACTGGCGGCACGAATTTGAAACCCTTCAATTCAATGCTCGATATGCACGGTGACATGCAGGGTAGCGCCGTGGCACTTGGCACATTTCTGACAATATCGAGCATGAAACTACCAATCAATGTCGATTGTTGGCTGGCTATCACCGAAAATCGAACCGGCCCAAGTGCCTACAAGTCGCAAGATATTGTCACCGCTGCCAACGGCATGACGATTCAAACCATTCACACAGATGCCGAAGGGCGGATGGTGCTTGCGGACGCGTTAACCCTCGCGAGCCGAGACAAACCTAAACTGATCATTGACTACGCGACCCTAACCGGGGCCGTCGTTAACGCAATCACAACGACATACAGCGGTGTGTTCACGAATCGCGCCGCCTGGCATCCGCGTCTCAAACGCACGGGGCAGAGTTGTGGCGAGCGTGTCTGGCCGTTTCCAATCGGCAAAGAATTTTTGACCGACCTTAAGAGTGAGGTTGCCGACATCATGCAATGCTCGGTAAGCGGCGCGGCCGACCACATACTCGCCGGCAGTTTCTTAGCCGAATTTATCGAACACGATACGCCGTGGGTACACGTCGATCTGGCAGCCAGCAATCACAAAGGCGGTTTGGGCCACATCCCGACCGAAGTCACCGGATTCGGTGTCCGATTCACAATGAGTCTGTTGCTGGATGAACAACTCTTGCAGGATCAATAAGTTGGCTCACGACGCCTCAATGGCGGATCGCTTTCGCGGTTTCCTGCCCGTCGTAGTCGACGTTGAGACGGGCGGTTTCAATAGTAAGACGGACGCACTGCTCGAAGTGGCCGCTGTTTTGGTCGACTTCGGCGACGGCGGGATCTTAACGCGCGGTCAGACGATTCGTTACCATATTAAACCGTTTGAAGGCGCCAACATGGAGCCTGCATCGTTAGCAGTCAACGGCATTGATCCTGATCACCCTTTGCGACCGGCAATCGACGAGCGCGACGCGCTGCAGCGACTGTTTCGCGAAATCAGGAAAGCCGTGCGTGATAATGGCTGTAGTCGCGCGATATTAGTTGGTCACAACGCGTCTTTCGATTTGGGATTTATCAACGAAGCGATCGTGCGCAGCGATATCAAACGCAATCCGTTTCACCCGTTCAGTTGCTTCGATACTGCAACGCTCTGTGGCGTTGCATTCGGACAAACAGTATTGGCTCGGGCGGTTGCAGCAGCAGGATTCGAATGGGACGAGACTTCGGCACATTCGGCGGCTTACGACGCTGAAATGACTGCGGACCTGTTTTGCGAAATCGTCAACCGCTTTCAGCCGGTCTACGATTCTAAGTCGTAGCTTCGTCCAGCAGGGTTTGCAATTCGCCCGAATGGTACATCTCAACGACGATATCGGAACCGCCGATTAACTCGCCTTTCACATAGAGTTGCGGAAAAGTCGGCCAATTCGAATAGGTTTTCAGGCCTTCTCGAATTTCCTGGTCTTCAAAAATATTCACAAAAGCGAACGGTTTGCCGATTGCGTTCAGCGCAGCGACTGTCTGGCCAGAAAAGCCGCACTGTGGAAAGTCGGGCGTTCCTTTCATGTACAACAGGACATCATGTGCATTCAGTTGTTCTTCAATTCGATTTGTTACATCCACGCCTTGTTTCCTCTACTTCTGATATTCAACATTAATTCGATTATCGACCGCTTTAACGCCTTCGGTCGCCATTGCCAATTTCTCAGCCGTTTCACGTGCGGCATAGGTCGGCACTGTACCGGACAGCGTCACCATGCCGCCGGATGCGCTGACATCGACCCCGAGCTTACTGACCAGCGGGTCTGCCGCATATTTTGCCATTACCGCGCTGCTGACCGCTGAATTGCTTGCCTGCGGCTGTGCCGGCCGATCTTTCTCTACCTTGGTACTACCGCCCGTACCACCGGACATCATCAGTCCGGAACATGCCGACAATGTGATACCGCATATCAGAATTACAAGGATTCGCATTAACTTCCTCCGTCTACAGCCGCGATTTTACCCTATAATGGCCCCTGCGCTGCGGCGCGTTTAACCTCGAATCCCGAAAAATCGAATAAATACAATCTCGGAGAACACAGCATGAACCCTTTAGATAGCGTACGCGGCACCATATTGGCCGGCATCGTTCTGGCCGTCGTCATCGGCGCAAGCACCATGGGCATCGCGTTCAATACCGGTAGCTTCATTCTTTGGATACACGTCATGGCCGGCGTTACCTGGATTGGCCTGTTGTATTACTTTAATTTTGTGCAGGTACCTGCGCTCGGCGACGCAGCCAGCGACGATGGTGGCCCTGGCGGAGCGGGCATTACCAAGTACGTAGCACCGCGTGCTCTGTGGTGGTTTCGTTGGGGTGCGTTGCTGACCTGGTTGTCTGGTGCTTCCTACCTGGCCCACATCAAGATGTTTGGCAGTGCATTCATGCTCGGTATGGGTGGCGAAAGCATGAATTCACAGGCGATGATCATCGGTGTCGGAGCCTGTTTCGGCACGATCATGTTGTTCAATGTCTGGGTTTTGATCTGGCCAAACCAGAAGAAGATTCTTGGCATGGTGGAAGCCAGCGCTGACGAGATCGCCAAGGCGCGCCGCGTCGCGTTCCTCGCATCCCGCACCAATACGTTGTTGTCGATCCCGATGCTCATGAGCATGGTCGGATTCGGCCACGGCGGATTTATTATCTAGAGAACCTGACAGTAATCGCGAAAAACCCGGCTCGTGCCGGGTTTTTTCGTTAGGCGACAGCGCGTGTCACGCGTTTAGGTTCAGACACGCCGTAGCCCTGCGCATAATCAATGCCCATACCACGCAACATCGTGATGATCTCTTCGTTCTCAGCAAATTCAGCGATCGTCTGTTTGCCTGTCAGGTGGCCAATCTCATTAATCGAACGCACCATCTCGCGATCGATCGGATCGTGCAGAATTTCTTTCACAAAGCTGCCGTCAATCTTGAGAAAATCGACCGGGAAGTGCTTGAGATAGCCGAACGATGACAATCCTGTGCCAAAGTCATCCAGCGCAAACTTACAGCCGAGTTCTTTAAGCGCATTGATGAACCGGTTGGCCTGCGAGTAACTGGCGATTGCTGCTGTTTCGGTGATTTCGAAACAGATTTTGGTCGCGTCGAGACCGCTCATCTGAAATTGATCAACGACAAACGGCAAGAACTTCTCATCACCGAGGCTTTGACCTGACAGATTGATCGAACACAGCGCAAGGCGCTCCCGTTCGTCTGCTTCGGACACCAGCCAACGAAATGCACTGCGTATCACCCAACGATCGATGTTCGGCGTAATGCCGTATCGTTCCGCCGCCTCAATAAACAGCCCCGGCGATATGATGCCGCCGTTTTCATCCCGCATGCGCAGCAGGATTTCGTAGTGCGCGCCCTGCTCCTCGACTTGCAACGGTTGAATCGTTTGGCGAAACAACTCGAAGCGATTTTCTTCGAGCGCATTGTTAATTCGCGCTGCCCATTGCATCTCGCGACGCCGGCGCATCAGATCAATATCGTTTTCCTGGAAACTGTGAATGCGATTCCGACCCGCTTCCTTAGCCGCAGCGCAGGCACTGTCCGCCGCACTCAGCAAGGCGGCCACGTCTTCGTTGTCCGCAGCAATCGGCACGACGCCGATGCTGACGCCAAGTCTGAAGCTACGATCGTCCCACATGAACTTGTATTCGCCGATCGCGAGTCGCAAAGCCTCGGCTGTCTGCATTGCCTCTTCGAGCGAGCAACTTTCCAGAAGTACGCCGAATTCATCGCCACCCAGTCGCGCGAGCGTATCTCGCCAGCGAATTTTTGATTTCAACAGCGCGCCTAGCTGGCCGAGTAACGCGTCACCGGCGCTGTGACCGCAGGAATCGTTGACGATCTTGAACTGGTCGAGATCAAGATAACAAAGCGCATAAGACGTTTCGCGAGCTTTGGCACTCTTGAGGGCCCGCTCCAAACGATTTTCAAATTCACGACGATTCACCAGACCCGTCAGAATATCGTGACTCGCGTGATAACTCAGACGTCGATTGAGCTCTCTCGATTCACTGACGTCGTGGAACACGAGCACTCCGCCTGTCACATTGCCTTTACCATCCCGGATCGGCGATGCGGTGCTTTCGATATACAACTCATTGCCATCGCGTCGAATCAGTAAAGTAGGACGAACAGACTTGATTGCACGATTGCGGCGAATAGATACAGATAACGGGTTTTCCAGCGGTTCGCATGTCTCTTCATGGAAGCCACGAAAGATTTCGTCGATAGGCCGGCCGCTGCCGTCATCAACGCGCCAGCCTGTCAGGTCTTCGGCAACCGGATTGATGTACTCGACGTTGCAATCTGCATCTGTCGTGATGACGCCATCACCAATCGATTGCAAGGTAATCTGCGCGCTTTCTTTCTCGCGAAACAACGCTTCTTCGTAGAGTTTTCTTTCAGTGATATCAACTTCAACACCGAGCAAGCGGATTAATCGACCGTTGGGATCGAGAACTGCTTTGGCACGACTGCTCATCCAGCGCCAATCGCCATTTTGGTGTTTCATTCGGTGCACGGACTCAAAGAATTGCGACTTGTTCTCGAGATGATCGCGCATCTTGGATTGCACGCGAGCCATATCATTGGGGTGCACAAGGTTGTACCAATCGAGCATGACGTCTTCCTGCTCGATGTCGTATCCGAGCATCGCCTTCCAGCGGCGCGAGAGATTGATGCGCTTCGACTCGCCGTCGAAATCCCAAATGCCATCATTGGCAGTCGCAGCAATCAACTCGTTGCGCTGTTGCAACTCATCAAGCACATGGAAGTCATTAATGCGCTCCAGCCCCGATGTCAGCGACGCGCCGATTAGCTTCAGGAGCAAATGCAGATTCGCGTCCCAGCCATCCACTGCACGTTCGTTCGACAACGCCAGGAAGCCTGCGATTTCGTTGTGGACGGAAAACCCGATCATCAATAACGAGCCGATATGCAGCTCGGACAGGCGTTGCAACTCGGCGGTCGCAACCTTGGAACCATTTAGCGTATCGGCAACTTCAATAATTTTGAGATGGCCAAGACGCTTTCGCAGCCACGGCCAGTTTTCCAGAGCCTCGCCGCCGATGACCTCTGGCGTGCATTGGGCGAAACCCGCGGTCGCGGAAAGTACTGTCTCAAATGCCGCACCATCATCCGAGATCAACGCGATGAACGCAGCGTCACAGCCCGCCGCATCAGGCATCTCAGCGATGATGTCTTGTAATTGTTGCTTGTATTTCGCCGGATCGAGGTTTTGAACACCTACGGCGATCTTGGTCTGTAACGCATCCGCAGCGCCGCGCGTGCGCTCACCGGCCCGCGGTCTGCGATGCCGAATTCCGGATGTATCAGTAGTGTCTGGCGGTACGCTCAAGAGACATAATCCCGCACGCAAACCATTGCGTTTTACGGGGAAGTAGTTTGACACGAAACCGCAGGAATTCAAGATAACTTACTGTTTTTTTTGGGTTCTGAAGCAAGACCGTCTCTCCTGTCAACCGATGCCGAGTAGGGCCGTTAAATCTGCATACACGCGCACAAGGAGAGACGCATGACCTTCGCAAACGTACCAAAGGTGGCACTTCTGCTCACCGCTTTGTTTATTTCAGCCTGTGGCGGCGGTGCAAGCACGACAGCCAACCAAGATCCAACAGCCACCTGCGATCCAGCCGATCCGGCCACATTTGATGAATGTGGCACCGTACTTATCGGCTTTACCGACGCGGATGGCGACTTTCTCAATTACACCGTCAATGTTTCCAAATTGACACTTGAAACGGCGAATGGACGCACCGTAGAGGTCTTGCCGAACGAGACGCGTATCAATTTCACCGACTACGTTGATCTGACCGAGCTCGTCACCGCAGCGACAGTACCTCCTGCAACCTATGTTTCGGGAACAATCAGTCTTGATTACGTCGATTCTGAGGTTTATGTAGAAGCGGGTGAGCAAAGCAAACGAGCCGTTGTTACTGACCTCGACGGTGTCGAATTAGAACAAGTCGACCTCAAGATCGTGCTTTCGAATCGCGATCAGCTAACCGTCGTGAAGCGTCGTGCAGCATTACTGCAACTCGATTTCGACCTCGAAGCCTCGCATGAAGTCGATATCGTTCCGTTTCCCGCCACGGCAGCGACCGAGCTCTTTATTGTGGCCGAGGTCCATCCGGTTGACGAGAAGGACATTCGCGTTCGCGGCCCGCTAGTCGAAGTCAATCAGAACGACATGAACTACGTCGTTGCTATTCGGCCATTTCACGATCGGGTTGGCGATTTCGGCAAATTCACCGTAAATGTGACTGACCAGACCGAGTTTGAGGTCAACGGCGACATGTATGTCGGCGCGGACGGCTTACGCGCACTGGACGTTGCAGGAGTTGGTACACCGACAATATCCAAAGGCACACTGACGGTAGCCGACCGGACATATACGGCAGACCTGGTGCTCGCCGGATCCAGCGTTCCCGGCAATGATCGTGATGCGATTGTCGGTAACATCATCAAGCGAGACGGCAATTTCTTAACCGTTCGTGGTGCAACGATTATTCCACGTGCCACTGCTATCGATCGTCGCACTCACTTCCACGACGATGTTGTTGTAGAAGTTGGACCGAATACAAAAGTCTTCAAAGATGGCGACCGGATATCCGATCTGAGCATTCGCGATTTGTCGATTGGTCAACGGGTCACGATCCGGGGCAATCAACCGACACCGACGACCGACGCTTTGGCACCCCAGATCTTGTTTGATGCAACCGAAGGTGCGGTGCGCATGCACGTTACGCATCTCTCGGGAATCGTCAATACCGTTATGCCGGGTCAGACGGACATCACTTTGTACTCGATTGATCGCCGCCGCTCACAAGTGTTCGACTTCACAGGCACAGGACAATCGGCAGATCTTGACGCAGATCCGGACAATTATGAGATCGCGACAGGCGCTCTGACGTTGGCCAACTTTGCGACCGGCCGACCGATTGTTGCTTACGGCTTCCCGAACGCATTTGGTGCAGCACCGCCGGACTTCATGGGCCGGACAGTGATTGACTACACCGATGTGCGCAGCACGCTGGGTATCGCCTGGGGCAGCGCGGGAACGATATCGCCTTTCGCAAGCAGCGGGTCAGACGGCATCGTACTGGCACTGGACAACGGTGACATCGGTATACGTCACCACGTCAAACAAGGACCGGTGCTTATCGATCTGCTAACTCTGGGTACGAACACGACAATAGTGCCGCGTGAGACAGGCCGCATGTTGTTTTCGATCAAGTCTCGGGACAGCCTAAGGTTGTACTCAGATTTCGACGACTTTATCGCGGACCTGACTTTAAGTCTCGATGGCTCGACGACAGCGCGTTCGATGTACGCTCGCGGCAAGTTCGATGTCGATACGAACCTATTTGCAGCTTACAAGATTGGCGTCTTCCTTAAGGAACCGGAACCCCCAATGTAGGCGCCCGTCCAGGGCCTTACGCCTCCGCCCCGCATCGTTGATGCGGGGCTTTTTTTATATCGCAGCGTGCAGGTCAGCCAACCAGTGCCTGACTTGTTCGCGCAACCTATTCTCTTCCTCTTGCCATTTTTTCATCGCGACCTGGACACGCGGGTCTTCTACAATTTCCGCATATTGTGCTTGTTTTAAGGTTTCTTCCCATCCCAGGTTCAAAACAACCGGCTCTGTGAACAAGTGCTCCAACGCAATATCAGTGGCTTGCTCGGACCTTCCTTGCAAAGCGAGCGTTCCAAATTGTACGTCGTGGTTATCGCTTAGATCGACACCAAATGTTTCCGCAATCCCGCGCATGTAATCGATACGTCGATTGATTTCTTCCTGACTCATCGTCGTATACCAAGCGTCAAATGCGGTGAGTTGCACGCCGCGATACTTGGCGGGCACCGAGTCGCCCTCAATATCAAGAATGCCAGGCGCGTGACGTTCGAGAAAAGCGGATTCCTCCGCCACTGTGCCTCTGGCTGCAGCTACTCTCAGAAGATGCTGCGCTGCGCCACCATATGCAAAGCGACGATCCTCGACATTGTCTTCAATAGCGCGCCGCGCACTCGCTACACTGGCGTCGATATCGCCGATCGCCATTGCTCGTTCCAACTCGAGCCGATAAGAAACTTCGCTCGTCGGTGCGATTGCCATGACGCGCTTTCGAAAATCATCACCTTCCTCAATGAGCTCAAGGCGGTACAGGAATCCGGCAATCAAGGCGGGCAGTTCGTGATCTACCGGATCAACCTCGACCGCCTTCAGCGAAAGTCGAAGATACTCGATGCCGTCGCCAGCTTGCTGACTCACTCTCGCCAAATTAACCCACGCATTCGGCTGCGCCGGCTCCAGTTCCAATGATCTCTCAATTGCCGAGCGTGCTTCGTCCCACTGTTGCAAACCAGAATACAAATTACCTAATTCGTAGTGAATGCGTGGATTGAATGGATCATGCGCCGCTGCCTGCAACATGTATACGAGCGCCTCCTCGATCTGCTCATTGTTGCGCGACAACCGAATCAGGAAAATACGTGGCTCTAGTTGTGTTGGATCTTCGCCGACTAGTTTCTTCAGTTCATCTCTCGCATCTAGACCTGCTTCCAAATCACCTTCCTGTCCCAATATTTGTGCCTGCGTGAAGGTTTGTATTGCCCTGGCACCCACGTCGTCCGGTGTGACTGACAGGACTTGATCGGTGACTGCCATAATCAATGGATAGCCATCGTCACCGGTCATCAGGCCGGTATTGATTTGCTGCAAATAGTTATAAGCCAACTCAGTTTGCGCATCGAGAAATTCAGAATCGATGGTCAACGCGCCTTTTAGCAATCGTTCAGCGGCAGCCAACCCTCCGTAGGAAAAAGTGTCACGCTCGTTGAGCGCCTGCAAGTAAAGATCAAACGCGTCGGTATCGGCGGTATTGACTCCGTCGATCGCCCCGTCAACCGGCGTACCCAGCAAAGATGCTGAAAGCTCTCCACCGACTTTTTCTGCGATTTCGTCTTGTATGCTGAAGATATCGTCCAGCGTCCGGTCATAATTTTCCGACCAGACATGAAATCCGTCATCGGCGCGAATCAGCTGTGCAGTAATGCGAACTCTATCGCCAACTCGCTGCACGCTCCCTTCCAAGACGTGCGCGACCTGCAATGCGGCCGCAACTTCTTTTATCGTCTTGCCCTGGTCGCGAAATGCAAAACTGGATGTACGCGCTGCAACTTTGAGGTCGGGAATTTGTGCGAGCATATGCAGCAAAGTTTCCGTCAGACCGTCCGAAAAGTATTCGTTGTCCTCGTCATTCGACATATTGACGAACGGCAACACTGCCACTGACGCATCGTCGATGAGAACTTCGCCAACCAGCGCTTGTGGTCTGCTTCCGGCTTCATCGTCAGTTTGCTTGGCGCTAAAGGTTGCTACAAAAATGATGCCGACGACCACCGCCGTGATCGTGACGTAGTCGAGTTTCTTGGCCGTGTGCGTGGTAATGGACTCGTCGCGTACGACCTCATGCTCACGCTTGATGCCCTCCGGCGTGAGCTCATAAACCCACGACAGCACCACGGCCGGAATAAAGCCGAACGCAAATATCAGAATGACAGCCCGTGACACCCACCCTGGGGCGCCGAGCGTCGGCAAAATTGTGGTCAATACTTCGGTCAGCAGCCAGCCGACAACCAGATAGGCTGCAGCAACGCGAAAAACATTGCGTCGTCGAAGTTCAGCAATCAGGGACATACAGGGGTATCGCTTGTTTTCGAAGTGGCTAAGGTTACACCAGAATAGATAGGTGCTTTCGCATAAAGTTCAAAAACTTAGATGCAGCAAATGCCAATTTCGTTTGCCTAATTTAGCGGTAGCCTACGTGCTCGGTGTCCGGTCGCGTGAAATAGCGCGTTTCCGATCGCTGCCGCGGTCGGGCCCTGTGCTGATTCGCCAACGCCCAGCGCTGGCATATCGTCCCTGGCCATCAATTCGACCTCGATATCGGGCACCTCGTCGAAGCGCAGAATCGGATAACTGGACCAGTCTGTGCTGGTCTTCTCTGACTCGCTGAAATGCACCTGTTCCTTAAGGGTCCAGCTCGCTGACTGGACAATACTGCCTTCTATCTGTGCCCGAGTGCCGTCTGGATTTACGATCAGTCCGGCATCGCAAACAGCGCTCGCCTTCTGCAGGGATATGTCGCCGGAATCGCTCAATTTCAGGCGCATCACGACCCCCACCCAGCTAGACCGATTCTTAAAGCGCGCAAATCCCAGCCCCCAGCCCTCGCCCGTACCGGCTGCTGGACGATTCTCCCAGCCGCTGCTGTCCCGCAATTGCAGCAGCAGCGCGATAGCTCGTTCGTCTTCCAGGTGCTTGAGCCTGTATTCGAATGGGTCACGGCCGGCTCGTACAGCCAATTCATCCATGAATGATTCTATTGCGAAGACATTTGCGTACGCGCCCAGACCGCGCAGCGCAGAGACCCGAATCGGCACGTCAGTCACGAGGTTCTTTTGCACCTGGACATTGGGAAATTCATACAGCGGCAATGCATTGCGATCAGCGCCACCATTCGGCTGCGGAATGGACTGCGCTGGCGGTAAATCAAGCGGATCTTCCTTGTGCAACGCGTAGATCATGTTGCCCGCTGTTTCCGGGCTACGTGGCCGGCTCGAATGTGGACAACTCCAGAGTCTGTAGTTCCAGGAATGCACATCACCAGCCGAGTCGATCGCTGCATCTATTTCAATATGCATTGCGGATCCGTAGGGCTCCCAACTCATCTCATCGGCCCGCTCCCACTGCAGGCGAACTGGCTTGCCCGGGAAATGCATTGCAAGTGCCGCAGCGTCCAGCGACGCGTCGTCACCGCCGTTATGGCCATAGCACCCGGACGCCTCCACATGCACGCATCGAAGCTTGTCAGGTGATAGCCCTAGCACATGCGCCACAGCCGAACGCAGTGGATACATGCCTTGCGCGTGGCTATACAACAACATGTTTTCGCCGTCGAAGTGCGCGATAGCTGCGGACGGAGATATCGATGCATGCGCCATATACGGGCGTTGATAAGTCGACGTTACCGCTTCGGTCTCAACGGCTGCGAATGTCGGCGTCGATTTTTGAAGTATCAGCTCAGACCTGGACTCTGCATTCTTCAACCAACCGTAGATTCTGCGCTCATCAGGCATATCAGCGGGCAAATCCCACTTGGTTGATTTCGAAAGCTCAGCGGCCGCTGCCCGTGCCTGGCTTTCTCGCTCTGCAATTACACCAACGAAGTTGCCGTCACGTACGACCTTAAGTACGCCCGGCAACGCCTCTGTGGAATCTGCATCGAAACTCGCGATTGATGCGCGTTCGGCAGGCGGCCTGACGATGCGTGCATGTACCATTTCGGGAAGTCTGAGATCCTGAATAAAACTCGCATCACCAAAAACTTTGCCTGGTAGATCGATGCGCTCTGCCGATGTGCCAACGATCGAGAAATCTTGCGGCGACTTAAGCGTTTGTTCTTCGGGCAACTCCAATAGCATTTCTTCATCGCCAAGCAAGTTCCAGTAATCGACACCTGACGCAGCACCATTGCGGTGAATGACGCCGTCGATAACCGTCAATTCGCTGACCGGTGCGTCGATTTGAGCTGCTGCACGACGCAAAAGATTGGCGCGCGCCGCCGCCGCTGCCTTGCGTGTCGGCGGTCCGCTTTGCTGAATCGAGATACTGCTAAACGTGTACGACTCATCGGGCGAGTAGTCGGTATCCACGGTCGATATCCGGACCCGCTCAAGAGCGACATCGAGTTCTTCAGCCGCGAACTGCGCCAGGGCAGTACCAATACCTTGTCCTAGTTCAACTTTCCCGAGCATTAAATCGATGGTGCCGTTGCCGCCGACGCGCAGTCGATTGCCTGCGATTAAAGCACCAGTCCTGGAATCGCTTTCGCCGTTGACACAGGCAGGCAAAGCGAAACAGATCGTCAGCGCGCCCGTCGATTGCAAAAACTCGCGCCGCGTACTCATGGCGAATCATCGCCCGACGAGGTATTGGCGACGCGTGCGATCGCTTTAAGCATTCGCGGTTGCGCGCCGCAGCGGCACAAATGGCTCGCCAGCGCCTTCTTGACTTGTGTATCAGTTGGCGAGGGATTCTGTTCGAGAAGCGCTGCAGCCGTAACTATGACTCCGCTTGCACAATAACCGCATTGAATAGCTTGCTCTTCGATGAAAGCAGTTTGTAATGCGTGCGGTTTTTCCGCCGAGCCGAGCCCCTCAAGCGTCGTCACGGATTTGTGCGCAGCTGCAGCAACCGGCGTTACACAGGATCGAATAGGGACACCATCCAACTGCACCGCGCAGGCGCCACATTGCGCCAGCCCGCAACCGAATTTGGGACTATTAAGCGCAATGTCATTGCGCAAGACTTCAAGTAACGGCGTCTGTTCGTCGACGTCGACGCTGACTTTGTTGCCGTTGAGCGTGAATTCGATTGGCATTTTCTAGCTCATGAAATTCCCAGTAACTGCGCGGCGGTTCCGCTTAGCATCGCTTCCTGATCGGCCGCACTAACATCCGCGACCGATAGTAAGTGGTCGACCGCGTCTTTCTTGCTCATATTGAACGGAAAATCGGTGCCGATCACAAGCCGATCTGCACCTACCGTCGCGATCAGATGGCGCAAATTCTCGGTCGAGTAAACGAGCGTGTCGAAATACAGTTGGTGCAAGTATTCACTGGGCAGTTGCTCACCCGGCTTGCAAACGCCCGGCCAATTCTCAACACAATGGTCCGAACGCCCGATGTAGGACGGCAGATAGCCGCCGCCATGCGCTGCGCAAATTTTCACGCCGGGGTATTTGTCCAGCGTCCCTTCGAAAATCAGGTGTGACAACGCCACCGTTGTTTCCAGCGGGTTGCCGATGACATTACCGAGCTCACCGTTGCCCTCCAGTCGCGACTGCCCGGCCGTAAAATTGCGCGGGTGAATGAAGATAACCGTTCCGAGTTCTTCGGCTGCAGCCCAAAATGGATGAAACTTCGGATCGGACAATTCTTCGTCATTAACTGAACCGGTGATCATGAAACCGCGCATGTCGAGGTTTTTGATTGCGTGTTTCATTTGTTCTACCGCGAGGTCTGGGTGCTGCAATGCCACAGCGCCCAGTCCAACGAATCGATCCGGGTGCGCCGCGCACAATTCGGCGATCTTGTTGTTCTGGATATCGACAATTTCGGTCGCGAGATCGCGGTCGGCCCAGTGATGATACTGACCGACATGCAGGCTGACGGCCTGGATGTCGATGCCTTGTTCGTCCATCTGCTGTAGACGGAAGTCGACGTTATTAATGTCCAGCTTGTTCTGCAATGGCGGTGTATTCACGACTGACATCAGGTAACTCAAGTCATCGTGTCCTTCGACAAGCGGCCAAACGTCGTGAACGTAACTGTGAGCATGAATATCAATGGTCCGCATCTTCTTGCCGTTCAAAACAATCGGGCTACGCGCACTGCCATGCGACTCTTCGGCACAGCCACTGATAGCACCCAGCCCGCAACCGACGAAAGACACGCCCGCAACGGATGCGGCTTGCTGTATGAATTTTCTGCGCTTCATTCTGGTCGCCCCTTTGTTGTGCAATTCTTAATGCAAACCGTCATCGACTTTTCGATTCTCCGATTCGAGTTGCAAACCCGATGCCTTTGCCTGTTCTTCGAGCAGTATGCCGAAATCACAATCCGTATGGCCCGCGTCGATACTGCTTTGTACAAGGTCTCGGGTCGTTTGGGCAACGTGCATCGGTACGCCAAGTTTTTCGCCTGCTGCCAAACCCAGGTCCATATCTTTGCGTAACAACATCGGCGTGAATGTTGGCGTCCAATCCAGGTTTACGAACGCCGGTGATTTGTATTGCGAAAACAGTGAACCCATCACGCTGTGATTAATGAAATCGAGCAATGCATGCCTTGGCACACCGCCTTTTTCAGCCAGCACTGTGATTTCAGCAAGGCTTTGAGTGACGACACCCAGCAAAACGTTGTGACAAATTTTCACCATGCGCGCGAGCTCGCCGTCGCCGACGTAGGTAACCCCTTCGCCTAATGCTTCCAGATAGGGTGCGGCTTTTTCAAACGTAGCTTCCGGACCCGAGGCGACGAGCGTCAAGCGCCCAGCCGCAACCACTTTTGCGTTGCCGCTAACGGGTGCCGATAGCATCGTTGCACCACGGTCCGCGAGAATCTCTCGGACTTCGTTGGATCCCTCTTCTGAAACACTGGAGCAATCGACGAACATCTTGGGCGTCTCGCCTCTGCTCAGGACCCCTTCTTCGCCACAAATGACCTGCTTGAGATCGGCCGGGCCTGACACCATTGTAAAAATGATGTCGCGCGAGCCCAGGTCCGCGGGGCTATCAACGATCGAGGCGCCTAACTCCTGCAAGGGTTCTGCTTTCGCGCGAGTCCGGTTATAAACGGCGACATCGCAACCCGCCTGCAGCAGTCTTTCTGCCATCGCGTAGCCCATGCGGCCCGCGCCTATCCAACCGATTGTGTCGTTTGAGTTGATTTGTGACATGACGTGTTTTGAATCTCCGCTTGCTGTTTGGATGTGTTGTAATACGCTAATGCAATCGTTTGCAGAGCTATGGGGAGTATAGGACGCTGATGGAGCTGATTCCAGACAATGCGGGACTTTTGCTGGCAATTCTCGCCGCGATCTCGCTGGGTGCGTTGTTCAAGGGCATGACCGGACTGGGTCTGCCGCTATTCGCCGTCCCCGCCATGGCGATGCTCACGTCGGTCGAGAACGCTGTCATTCTCATGATCATTCCGGGCATCGGCGCAAACCTTTGGGTGGTTTACAGCCGCCGTCAGCACCACCAGCAGATTCGTCAGCACTATCGATTCCTTGTCGCGGGATTCATTGGCGGTCTGCTTGGCACGGCGCTTTTGAGTGCTATTAGCGATCGTGCACTCAAAATCCTGTTAGCGACCTGGCTTGCTGTCTACTTGCTGCAATACTTTGCCGGCAACAAGGGTCAGCAGCTGTTTCACGGTCGCGGTCCACTGGCTTACTTGATTGGGTTAATCGCCGGCACAACGCAGGGAGCCACTGGAATCTCGGCCCAGATCATCGCACCCTACTACCACGGCCGTGCACTGCAAGCGTCGCAGTATGCGTTTATTGTCGCGTTCACGTTCATGGTGTTTTCCGCCGCGCAGATGACCGGCGCACTAACGAATGAATTGATTACGACGGAGCGCTTACAACTCAGCCTGATAGCCCTAGTGCCGACATTGATTTTTACCCGTGTCGGAATCGGTCTCGCCGATAAGATCTCCATCGAAACGTTCAACAAAATATTGCTCGTGATTTTCTTTTTAATGGAAATTAAATTAATCGCTGATGTCTTATGAGTAAGAACAAAGTCACCATCAAAGAGGTTGCGGCAGCTGCGAATGTGCACCCGTCGACTGTGTCGCGAGTCTTGAACCCGTCGACGCGATCAATGGTGTCTGAGGACGTCGCGCAACGGGTATTGAATATTGCGAGTGACCTGGGTTACGCGCGCAGCGCGATCGCCTCAGGTTTGCGTACCGGAAGATCATACACAGTCGGAGTGATTATCCCCGATTTGAGCAACCCGGTCTTTCCGCCCGTCGTACGAGGTATTGAGCGCGCGCTTAGCGCGGCGGGATACATCGCACTTCTTGCCGATTCGGACAACAGTCCACAAAGTGAGCGCGCTATTTTCGATTCGCTGCGCGCGCGCAGCATCGATGGCTTGATTCTGGCGACCGCACATACCGAGGATCCCGTAGTGATGGCATGCGTAGACGCGCAAATGCCGCTTGTCCTTGTGAATCGCACAGTCGCTGCCCACGATGTCACTGAAGTCATCAATAATGACGAAATGGGCATCGAGTTAGCTATAGAGCATCTTGTTGAACTTGGGCATCACGACATCGCTTTTCTGGGAGGTCCCGAAGATACGACGACCGGTCGCGATCGCCGCCGCGCATTCGAGCATCTCGGCAACGCCGGTCAATTTGTATTGGATATGGATCTTCTCGTTAGTTGTAACGCATTCACCGAAGCAGCCGGTGCCATCGGTATGCAGAGGATATTGCAGAGCGGCAAGCGATTCACAGCCGTTGTTGCCGCAAATGATCTGTTGGCACTGGGTTGCTACGACGCACTGGCGAGCGCTGGATTGAGTTGTCCGGGTGATGTATCGGTCACGGGATTCAACGATATGCGATTCGTCGACCGCTTGTCCCCGCCGTTGACCTCGGTACATATTCAGCACGACGAGCTGGGCGTGCGTGCCGCCGCCCTATTGCTTGAAGAAATTCGCAACCCAGATGCCGCACGGCAAACTGTGCGTTTGGATCCCGAACTGATCGTACGCGAATCTACTGCGCCGCCGCCTACCTAGTACGGATTCGCAACTGGCAGTTCTTCGGCCGGGAACAATGTAATTACTCGACAACCGTCATTCGTCACAACGACTTCTTCTTCAATACGAGCTGCAGAAAAACCGTCCGACGCGGGACAATACGTCTCAAGCGCAAACACCATGCCTTCCTTGATTTCCTGCGGATTATCGAAAGACACCAAACGGCTCACAATCGGTCGTTCGTGCAACGCAACGCCAAGACCATGACAGAACTGCAGCGCGAAGGCTTCCATTTCACTCGAGAAACCAAAGTCTTCGGCTTTCGGAAATACAGCCGCAATTTGGTCTGTACCAACGCCAGGCCTCACTAACGCTAGCGCGGCATCCATCCATGCGCGTGCTTTCTTGTAGGCATCGCGTTGCGAATCGGTCGCCCTGCCTACATTGAATGTTCGGTAGTAGCAGGTGCGATAACCCATATAGGCCTGAATGATGTCGAAGAATGCCTGGTCGCCTGGTCGAATGATTCGATCAGTGAAATTGTGCGGATGCGGACTGCAACGTTCGCCAGCGACTGCGTTGATTGCCTCGACATCGTCGGAACCCAGGTCGTAGAGCATCTTGTTCGAATCAGCAACGATGGATGATTCTTTGACGCCGGGACGTAGTTTTTCGAAGATCATGTCGTACACACCGTCGACCATGGAGGCTGCCGTGTTCAACAACATGATTTCATCCATACACTTAATTTCACGCGCATCGAGCATCGTCTGTTGGCCATCGACAATGGTCAAACCGACTTTTTGCAGTTCGAAAAGCATTGCCGGTTCGCAAAGATCAACACCGACCGGTTGATCAGCAACGCCATTTTGAACCAGTACGTCCTTGATCTCTTGCGCTGCCCGCGCCATCAGTCCGGATTCCGGTGACACTGTACCGCGTAATCCAACCATCCCGGCGTGACAGCACGACGGTTTTAGCCACGGTGCATAGATTCGGTGGTGCGCGGCTGCTGAACCAAAATCCCACAAGTGCGGATCGCCATCACCGGGTAACAGAGCAAAACGACACATCTTGTCGCGTGCCCATTCGCCGATGGCCGTGCTCGTGATATAGCGAATGTTGTTGTTATCGAAGGTCAGAAGGGAGCCGAGATCGGACTGCTGCAGCGCGATGCGTGAGCGACCCAATCGATAATCGTGCAGACGACGAAAGTTTATTCGTTCTTCAAAGTCGACATTCATTGAGCCCGGCGAACGTAAGGCGCGCGACCAGTCGTGGCCTGGATCGATATCCTCAGGCGCGACAATTAGGGGGTCATTCAGTTTGCTAGTCATTGGGCCATTCCCTCCTCCTGATTGACCAGAATGCACTGCTCCGGCACACTATGCAAACGATTGCACCGGACTCCCGAAATGGCATCAGATTTGGCCGATAGCAGCGCCCCGCCAGCGTTGAGCGCACATGGTTTGTTCGTCATTTTGGCGGCTACTGCTATCGCCCTGCTGGCAACGCCGCTTGCCTCACCCGCTATGCCTGAAATAGCGCGGGTCTTCGCCGACAACGTCCAAAACGAACCATTTGCTCGTGCCATTCTCGCGGCGATCGACATTCTGCCGGGCGATCCGACAGTGATGTTCCTGACCAAATTCATCCTGTTGTCGATCCCGGCCCTGTTCATCATTCTCGGCGCGCCAGTCGTTGGTTGGCTGAGCGACAACATGGGTCGCAAGACATTGTTGAACGTGTCCTTGCTCATTTTCGGAATCAGCGGCGCATCAGGGTATTTTGCAGACAGCTTTTTCTTCATGTTCGTCGGCCGTGCGATCCTGGGATTGTCAATTGCTGGCATAAAGACAGCAACCGTCGCAATGGTCGGCGACTATTACGAAGGTCCGGCGCGCAACAAAGTTGTCGGCTGGCAAGGCTCTGCAATGAAGTTTGGCGGCGTGATTTTTATGCTGCTTGGCGGTTTCTTGGCGAACGTTAGCTGGCAAGCACCGTTTCTCGGCTACTTGATTGCATTTATCATCATTCCAAGCGGTTTCATCGCGCTGGCTGAGAGTCTGCCCAAAGTTGACCCTGTCAAAAAGGACGCGCCTTCCAACTTGCCGGCTATTCCTGTTGGATCGGCGTCGTTTGTGTTCATTTCTGCTTTTTTTGCATCGGCCATGTTCTTTATTACACCGGTACAACTACCGTTTTACTTACGCGACACGTTCGCAGCCACACCATTCCAAATGGGTGCGGCCATCGCGCTGGGCAATACCATCGGTGCGCTCAGTTCACTGGCATATGCACGTTTCAAACAGAACATGAATTTTGTCGCAATTTATGCGGTCGTTTACTTGTCGATGGCATTGGGTTATTTCGTCGTCGCTGCAGCGACAAGCTATTCGGCCGCACTCGCCGGGATGGTGGTTGCCGGCATAGGTTTTGGTCTCTACGCGCCGAACCAGAGTAGCTGGATTTTATCGATAGTCTCGCCAAAGCGCCGCGGCTTCGGTGTCGGACTTGTGACAACCGCAATGTTCGCGGGGCAGTTCTGCGCACCCATTCTCGTCCAACCATTTATCGATCCAGCGAATCCAACCGCAGTGTGGTCGTCGATGGCAATAACGGGTGTTGTGCTAACGGTGATTTACATAGGCTTGTCCCGATTCTCCGGGAAAGCAGGAGATTGATATGACTGAACAACGCGTCAGTTTCGTAGCAGAAGATGTTATCAACGATCCGGAAATGATCGCAGAGTTGGAACGCTGCGCTAAATTCGGTACACCAAGGCCTGAAAGCCAGGCCATTCGCGCACATCGTCCGCCAATCATGAAAGCATTCGCAACCGTCTGGAATGACTCCTTTCATGATGGCATCGTCGAACATGCATTGAAGGAACTTTGCCGCGTGTACGTATCACGATCGGTCAAGTGCGAATACTGCGGTAATCAGCGTTCAGAGAAGGGTCGCAAGGAAGGCCTGGTCGAAGACGACTACATGGACCTGCTCAATTTCGAGAAATCCGAAAACTTTGACGCGCGTCAAAAAGCAGCGCTCGCCTATACCGAGTCGATTACCTGGGATATTGCCGCCGATGATGCGCTGTGGGCGCGACTGCATGAGAACTTTAGTGAACCTGAAATCGTTGAGCTCGGATTCTTCGTCGCATTAACTATGGGCCAACAACGTTGGCTGCGTACATTAAATATTCAGCATCACAGCTTCATGGCTGGCACGGCGGCCTCAATGGCACCTGGCTTTGAAGACGCCTCCGCGGCGACCTCAAGCAAACAGAATGACGAGTACTGGGCTAAGAATTAGTCAGCGGGAACACGTGCGGCAACTAGCTCAACTTCGACAAGGTAGCCTGGTCTTGCCAGTGCACTGACGCCGACAGCCGTACTTGCGGGTCGAAAATCCTCGCCAAAATATTTGTTGCGCGCTGCAACGATGACCGGTAGATCGGCCGGATCTACGTAATAGATGGTCATCTTGATGACATCCTCACTATTCATGCCCGCGTCGATCAGGACGTTGTGCAAGTTTCGCATCGCAAGATCGGCTTGCGCTTCGATTCCGTCACCGACTTTGCCATCGAGATCGACGCCCGTTTGACCGGCGGTGTAGAGCCATTCGGCATTTGCGGGTACGAGCTTGCCGTGACTGAATCGGTTCTTGTATGGCTTGACGACTGTTTCAGGCTCAAGCGTCCGAACTTTGTCTAATGCTTCTTCGCTTGATGCTGGACCGGCCAGGAATGCAGACAGCGTGAGACTGATCAAAGCTGACTTGTACATCTTAATAGTCCAACGCCATGCCGAGAGCAGGGTTCACACCGCCACGAAATGAATTCTGGTCTCTGACGACCATAGAATTGCCTTCATCGTCATAGTGAACCCAAACCAAACCATGTGGATCGCCGTTCTGCGGCATATCGATTACCGCTAGTTGTTCGCGTGTCGCTACATCGAAAACATAGATTTTGCCTTCGCCATTGCTGGTTGCCCACATTTCCTTGCCATTCGGTGCCAATAAGATGTGGTCAACCTCATAGCCGGAAAAAAGCGTCGCGACTTTGCGGCCCGCGTTGGCATCGATCACCGAAACTGTACGTCCGAGGTGGCCCGTATGCTCGCCCTTGTTCGCCACCCAGACCTCCGACTCGTCGGCCGTCAGGCTCGCGCCATACGGGCTGATACCAGTACCGGTCGCCCAAACAACGTCACCTGTTTCAATATTGATCTTGCTGATGTTTGAATTGCCGCCGGCCGTGATGTACATGAACTCTTTCTTAGCGTCAAAAACAATCCAGTCACCGCGGAATCCGGGATACGGATACTCCTGCACCACTTCCCAGGTTTCAGGATCGAGTTTCGCGACCCAAAACGGCTTCATTGTCGTGATCTGACCTCGATACAACTGCTGTGCACCGGCCATGCCGGTCGAACGGTGCGAGGCATAGCCAACAGGCTCCATCAGTATGTAGATATATTCGTCGTCGCTGAACGCGGTATAGGAAGAACCACCGAGATCCTCATCACGAACGCCACCAATGATCTCATCGGTTTCCGGATCCAGTATCATCACGTCAAGTCCGTCTGGATCACGCGAAAACGTATCGAGCACGACTTTGTCCTGGAAAATGAATCCATGGTGTAAACGCCCACCCATGGTCATTTGTTTAACGGGCTGTAGCGTTACCGCATCAACTTTTAGCAAAGTCGCCGGGGCATCCAGTGCCAGAATTTGATTCGTTGGTTCCGTTTCCGGTTTCGAACCGACGATATACACATACTTGCCATCGGGAGACACAACCGTCGTGTGAACGGCGGCGCGCAAACTCACTGGCAATTCGTAACTCGCAATGACTTCGTGCGTTTCCGCATCACCGACCACGACTTGCGTTGAATCGGCATTCTTCTCGCCTGCCATCAAGACTGACAGGTTGGCTGAGTTACCGACATTCTCGTAGAAATAGGTTTTGCCTTTCTCCGGTTTGAACTTGGGCTTGCCCGGTTCAAACTCTTTGGTGACGCGCGCCGTATATTCAGCTCGCAACGGCCCTTCGTTAGAGCGCCGCTGCCAGTCAGCAATGACCGAATCCCAGGTTTGGATCGACTCGACTGCGACGTCGCGCTCCGTCTTCGGAAATATCAGATCGGTCTCAGTCTTCGCGCGTTGCTCTGCGAGCTGTTTGCGATGCGCGTCAGTGACTTTTTCGTTGATCTCGAGACCGCCCAACGTTCGGATATACAACGCAACATCCATCAGAGACTGATCATCAGGATTGAACTCCTGCATGATAATGGCCATCTGTGGATTGTTCTGTAATTGGTCGAGTATCTGTGCAGGCGTAGGTCCGTAACGAATGTCAGGGCCGATCAGTCCTTCGCCCGTAGCCTTATGGCATACAGCGCACGACGCCGGCGCATTGTAGAGTTTTTCGCCGCGCTCGATCATCGCATCGAGGCTAATCTGGGCGTTTGCTGGAACAGCAAGTGCGGCAAGCGCAATCGATACTACAAGCGTGCAAATTTTCTTCAGCATTTAAAACTCGCTATTCCAATCCGTCGTTTCGATAATAGTTTTCAGTTTCTGCAAATATGCTGCGGAGTACGCACCGTCGATAGCGCGATGATCAAACGAGTGCGCCAGAATTCCGACGGGTCGAATCGCGATCGAATCACCCGCAGGGCTTTCCACAACATGTGCACGCTTTTTCACAGCATCCATCGACAAGATGCCAACTTGTGGCTGATTAATAATTGGCGCCGTGAACAAGGTTCCAAATGGCCCCGGGTTCGACAATGTGTAGGTGCCACCCTGCAGATCATCCGCTGTCAATTTGTTCGATTTCGCGCGCGTTGCCAGGTCATTAAAGCTCTCTGCAAGTTTGGACACCGACAATGTGCCAGCGTTCCGTACAACGGGTGCTACCAGGCCTTCATGATTCAAATCAATGGCAATCGCCAGATTGAGATCACCGTGCACGTGTAATTCATTGTCGCCAACGCTCGAATTTACCTTTGGAAATTCAGCAATCGTCAACGCAACAGCACGAGCAACGAAAGGCAGATAGGTCAGCGAATAGCCTTTCTCACTTTTCCAGGCATCTTTCTTCGCGAGGCGCACCGCGTCAACGGCCGAAAATTCCGCATCGATCGCCTGTAGTACATGCGGTGATGTCGCCTTCGAACGCACCATGTGCGCAGCCGTCACCTTACGAACCCGATCAAACGGAATGGTTTGTGATTCGCCCGATGCGACAACGCGAGCCGGAGCGGGTTTAGCCGCGGCCGTGCCGCCCTCAATGTGATTCACTACGTCCTGACGAGTCACACGACCGTCTCTTCCCGTACCAGTGATCGCTGATACATCCAACTTGTGTTGCTTTAACAAGCGTCGCACGGCTGGTGATAATCTCTCGCCAGAAGACTTTGCGCCAAGTCCACCGCTTGCTGGTTTCGAGGCGGCAGCAGTCGATGCCGACGCCGCGGCCGCGGCAGGTGCCGCCGCTTCTTCTACGACTTCACCGTCGACTGCAATAACTGCCAACACGGTGCCCACATCCACAGTCTCGCCTTCGGGGACGGCGATGCTGCTGATAACGCCAGACTCCGGCGCCGTGATCTCGGTCGCGACTTTGTCCGTCTCAACGTCGAGCAGCATGTCGCCCTTCGCAACGGTATCACCTGCCTTCTTGTGCCATGCGGCAATCGTGCCTTCGGCGACGGTCTCGCCCAACTGCGGCATCAAAACATTCATTTCTTAATCCTTAATCAGCAAGTTTGAGCACATTGTCGACGATGCGTTGCGCACTTGGCATAACAGCGTCTTCAAGTATGTCTGCGGACGGTAATGGTATGTGCGGTGTTGTCACTCGAACAATCGGACCTTCGAGGTCCCAGAAGAGCTCTTCGGCAACGAGCGACGACACCTCGGCGCCCCAGCCACACAATCTCGGGTTTTCTTCAACGGTGACCAATCTGTTTGTCTTCGAGACCGATTCGAAAATCGTTGATACATCAAGCGGTACCAATGAACGTACATCAACGACTTCAGCCGAGATGCTGTGCTCATTCGCAAGCGTTTCCGCCGCTTTCATTGCGCGCGGCACCATTGCCGCCAACGCGACGATTGTGACATCCGTGCCTTCGCGCAGCACTTTGGCTTTGCCGAGTTGATCGACGAAATCGCCATCGGGAACCTCGCCTTTCGTGCCGTACAGCGACTTTTGCTCGAAGAACAACACGGGATCAGGATCCTGAATCGACGCGGCAAGCAGACCTTTGATATCTGCCGGGCTTGAAGGCGCTACGACTTTCAGACCAGGAACGGCCATCGCCCAGTTCTCGACGCTTTGCGAGTGCTGCGCACCGAAACGCGCGCCACCGCCATTAGCGGAACGAATGACAAGCGGAAACGAACACTGTCCGTCCGACATAAATCGCGTTTTCGCAATCTGGTTGACTACGATGTCCCAGCAGACGGCGAAGAAATCGGAAAACATGATTTCCGCGATTGGTTTAAGGCCGGTCATCGCTGCACCAGCAGCGGCGCCGAGAATAGCTTGTTCGGCAATCGGAGTATCGCGTACTCGTAGCGGTCCGAATTCTTTCAGTAAACCGCCCGTCGTCTTGAACACACCGCCAGCCGCGGCAATATCTTCGCCCAGGAATACGACACTGTCGTCGCGACGCATTTCCTGCGCGATAGCTGCGCCAACAGCTTCACGATAACTTAGTTGCGCCATGACGAACCCCCATCAGCCCAGACATCTGTGTCGGCTATTTCCAACGGAGGTGGGCCGCTTGCTTGAGCTGCAGCATCGGCCGCGTCAACGCGGTCGCTTTGTTCTTTGTCAATTGCGGCAAGTGTTGCCTCGTCAATGCCCGCATCGAGCAATCGCTGGCGGTAAGTCGGAATCGGGTCCCGTGCCTTCCAGGCCGCGACTTCCTCGTCGGGACGATATTTACCTGGATCGGCTCGCGAGTGACCGCCGTGCCGGTAAGTCTGAACCTCTATGAGGCTTGGTCCGCCGCCCGTTCGTGCTTTGTCGAGCGCCGCACTGGCAACCGCAAACATGACGTCAGCGTCATTACCGTCGACAATGACTTTCTCAAGACCGTAAGCCGAAGCTCGATCGGCCCCCGGGTTTTCAACGGCCGTAACATCACCAATCGGTGTGTATTCCATATACAGGTTGTTTTCGCACACATAGACAACGGGAAGATTCCAGATCGCGGCAAAGTTCAGAGCTTCGTGAAACGCACCGATATTCGTTGTGCCGTCACCGAAGAAACACACGGAGACCTGACCCGACTCACGATATTGTGCCGACCAGGCCGCACCAGCAGCGATCGGCATGTGCGCCCCAATGATCGCGTATGAACCCATCGCTCCTTTCTCGACATCCATCAGATGCATCGAACCGCCCTTGCCACTCAGCAGGCCGATTTCGCGGCCCATCAGTTCGCCAAGAATTGCGGTCATCGATACGCCGCGAACCAGGGTGTGGTTGTGGCCACGGTACGTGCAAAAGGTGTAATCGTCCGCACGCATCGCGACGCCGAACCCCGCCGCCACGGCCTCCTGGCCCAAAGCCAGATGCGAGGTGCCTTTCACCAGATTCTGCATAAACAAATCGTAAGCGCGCTGTTCCATCATCCGGCAGGCCTGCATGGTGCGATAGAGCTCCAGGCGGGTGTCGGTATCCGGCGCGGAGGCGTTCTGAACGGCCGCGTTAAGCAGCCCAGTCGTGTCGTTCAATGGAGTGTCTCTTTTATAATTTATCGATAGTTGGCGAATATTACGGTATTTATCGATTTTATGGTAGCTCTACTGCTCGCTCCAAATCAGCTGAGCGCCAGCGGCCCCGGTCCGAGGACTGCTATATACAAGAGTCCACCGACGACACCGAGGTTAGCAAGAAAAACGCGGCTTCGAATCAGGCGATCAATGCCCTCGAATCGCCAAAACCCGTGCACCATGTAGGTTGCCGCCAATGTGTGGATTGCGAGCAGTAACCCAGCAGGCTCCGTATAGATGCCCAGAATCAGACAAATAGCGCCGACAAAATGCAGCAAGATGGTGCCAGGCAAGGAAATGCCGATTAGCGGCACACCATCATCTGTAAATTCTTCGACGGCTTTTTGGTACCAAATTGCCTTATGCACTGCGCTAACGACGAAGACCAACGCGATCGATAGTCTGGCAAATAGCAGTATCCAAGCAGCCGTGGGTGCATCCAGTAGTGTCGGCATGACGTTCGTCCTACTTTTATATCGATTAAATGTCCGAATTGGTGATTTTAGCGATATACTCTCGCCACTGCGAATTTTCGCAATTCAAGCGCATATATAAGGTGAGAATGAACAATGATTAATGCAGCAATTGTCGGCCTCGGCTGGTGGGGACAGACTCTCGTAGAAGCCGTGTCAGGCGTTAGCGACGATATCAAATTTGTAGCCGCGACCACCCGCTCTCTTTCAGACGAGGCCAAAGCCTTTTGCAAAGAGCATGACATGGAACTGCGTGACTCCTATGAAGACATACTGGACGACCCGAATATTGACGCCGTTGTACTCGTAACACCGAACTCGGTACACGCCGCTCAGACAATCGCTGCGGCAGCGAAAGGCAAGCACGTCTTTTGCGAAAAGCCGTTCGCTTTGACGGAAGCCGATGCGCAAGCGGCTGCAGACGCCTGCGAAAAAGCTGGCGTCACGATGGCGGTAGGCTACAACCGACGCTTTCACCCCGAAATCACAAAGCTTCGCGACATGATTAACTCCGGCGATCTCGGCACGATTCTGCATTGCGAAGCCACCATGACCTTTCCGAACGGTCTATTCCTTAAACCCGGCGCATGGCGTGCCAGTAAAGATGAAACACCCTGCGGTGGGTTGACGCCGATGGGTGTGCATGCGATCGACGGTTTTATCGATTTGTGTGGCGAGATCGACGAAGTCTATGCACAGAGCTTTCGCCGCATCGTCGAGGTCGATTCCGACGACACAACCTCGATTTTGTTTCGTATGAAAGACGGCATGTCCGGCTACCTTGCAACGATGACTGCAACCGGCGGCGGTTTCAATTTCCAGATCTATGGATCAAAAGGCTTCGTCAAGCTTGAAGGCATGACCCACGTTGCAGGCGCGCCTTCAGAAGAACGCCGCTTCCAATTGTTCGGTAATTGCACCTACAAGCCGATCAAAGGACCTGCCGAAACCTGGCAAGCGACCAAATTTGATGTCGCGCGTGCAGCACTTGACGCCTTTGCTCAATCTGCAGCCGGAGGCGACCCGTTCATGATTTCGCCGTCCGAAATTGTGCATGGTGCGGCAGTCACCGAAGCGATCGTCAACTCTGCTGATAGCGGAAAACCCGAAAAAGTCTGAATGAAGCTTTTCATACTTCGACACGGCATGACTGCGGAGTCGGATACCGACGCGGATCGTGAACTCAGCGCCGAAGGCGTCATCGAGGTTGAGAAGATCGTGCAGCTCAAACGTGACGAGCTCGCTGACGTCGCGCGCATGTATTCAAGCCCGATGAAGCGCGTGACACAGACCCTGGATATCGCCACGCGGATCCTGAACTTTGACGGTCCGATCATTGAGTCGCAATACCTGACGACCGGTTCGCGACTCAATGAAATCGTTAGCTTTATGAATGAAATGGACTTCGACGGCGGCGACGTCATCGTCAGCAGTCACCAGTCCTGCACGAGTATTCTGGTCCTGTGGCTAACCGGTGAAGACGTCTTGATCTCTAACGGCAGTCTGTTGGCAATCGACGTTAGCGAATCCGCACAGGGCGCTGGAAAAATTCTCTGGCAGGAAAGCCATAACAGCAGCGACGTGAAACGCGCTGTAAATTTTGTCGATCAGTTCTAAGCAGCCATAACACGGGTTTCACCCGACTCATTCGCTTGCCAGATCGTTCCAGATTCGACGTCCAGGCAGGTCAGCCACCCTTCGCCATACGCCCAGGTGTCGATGCAAATGGAATTCGCGTTGCTTGCAGGCACACCCGTTATCTGCGCCGTGTGACCACACACCATGATTTTGCCTGAACAATGCTCGGCCGGGTCTTTGTATTTCTGCCAGAACAGGGCCGGTTCTTTTTGTTTGTCCAACGGAATTTTCGGATCCGCGTTCGCATGCACAAAGAAGTGCGTCTCGCACTCGTAGTAATCCTGGAGTTTGTTCTCAATGAAGTCGAAATGTGCATCCGGCACATCGGAAAATGTCCCAGCTTCCGCGTCTGACGACGCATACGATTGAAGTGTTTCTCTGCCGCCATAACCCAACCATGGCGCCAACCAACTTTCCTTCTCCCGCGCCTCGAGCATCATGATTTCGTGATTGCCACGCAGCGGCACAACATTGTGCTTCGTTCCTAGATCGATCACGAAGTCTATTACGGCCGCCGAATCCGGTCCTCGGTCAACGTAGTCACCCAGGGGAACAATCGTGTCATCGGCGTGCAAACCGACGAAATCAACAAGCGTCCGAAGTGCTGTAATGCAACCGTGAATGTCGCCGATGGCGAGATGCCGCGACATCGAGGGCTATTTCAGGTTTTGTACTGCTTCAAGCGATTTCTGCACATTCTCCATCGGTGAGATGCCACCAATGACCTCAGAAACATCGCCATCTGACTTCACGATAAACGTCGTGCGTTCTGCAAAGCCATGATTCACCTCGACTCCGCGGGTATCTTTCATGCCGTCGCGCGGACCTCTTACTTCGAGGCCAAACGATTTGGCGATGTCGCCAGTCTCGTCAGACGCAACAGATAGTTCACCGGCGCAATACTCGGGATCCGCCGAAAAATCATTGAGCCTCTCGATGCTATCTAGTGAGACACCGATGACGCTAGCTCCAGCAGCCTTGAATTTGTCCATGTTCACGGCAAATTCATGCGCCTGAATATTGCAGCCTCGGGTGTAGGCCGAAGGATAAAAGTAAACAACCACGGGACCATTCTCTAATTCATCTCCGAGCGAATAGTCGAATTCTTCACCTGCCAGGGACGCGCGCGCCTCGAATTTAGGTGCAGTGCTTCCCGCCTCGAGTTTCGGGAATGCGGCGAATACGGGAAACGCTACTAATGCAGCGATAAACAGGCCAGTTAGGGTCTTTTTCATTAGAGTGATCTCGATAGGGCCCAAGGGGCCAGAAATGGATTTTCCGAATTATAGATTAAAATAATCGAAAATTAGACAAAAACGAGTAAATTGACGATATAATCCTCGACAGCCCCCGGCCGTTCTCGATCCCGAGGCGAAACAATAACAAATCTGGACTGGTTCCAAGCAACTGAAATTAGGAGAAAAGTAGTGGCGTATCGTAAAGGCACGCAAGGCATGATGCAGGTGGACTATGAAGAGCGCATCAATTTTGATCGCATGCGCGAATATCGTGTCGGCCGTATCAAGACTTACATGGATAAGTTCGACATTGATTGCCTGTTGCTTTTTGATACCGGCAACAAGCGCTATTCGACGTCGACGGCCGTGTGCTCGCCGGAAATCGACAATATGGGCCGCTACGCCATTATCCCGCGCAACGGACCGCCGCATATTTTCGGCTTTGGTTCCGAAGTTGCCAGCGAGAAATTGAATTGCCCGTGGGTCGCCGACTATACATTCCCGGCACACGGCACGATGTTCGGCGCACTACCCGAAGCCTGGGGTTGCTCTGCAGGTTTTCTCAAAGACCTCGATATGGTGCTTGGCAATTTCAAATTGGACAAAAGCAAGATCCGTATCGGTGTCGACGTTATCGAATCGCAAATCCTGTTGGCGATGCAGGCCAACGGCTACACGATCGCCGATGGCCAGGGTGTCATGCAATACGCACGCTCGATTAAGAACGAAGATGAAATCGCATTGTTAAAACACGGCGCAGCAATTGTCGACGCTGCATTCCATCGCATAGCAATGGAGATTCGTCCGGGTGCGAAAGAGAACGATTTGCAGGCAGTTGCGGCGCACGAGATGCATCGACTCGGTGCGCAGTGGATTCACAACATTCAAGTAACGTCGGGTAACCGCACCAATCCGCACCCACACCTGAGTTCGGATCGCCTGTTACAGCCAGGCGATATCATCTTTATGGATATCGTGTGCTTGTATAACGGCTATCACACCTGCGTGTATCGCTGCTTCACCGTTGGCGCGCCGTCGCAAAAACAGATTGATACGCATGCGCGCTGTCTCGAGATCCAGCTTGGCGGAATCGATGCGGTCAAACCGGGCTGCACTACCGCTGACGTTGTTACTCGCTGGCCGGATTATCGCCAGATGGGCGCTCTTAATGAGCACGAGATCTTCGGTCTGCAATATGGCCATGGAATCGGTGTTGGCTTGTGGGAATTTCCAATTATTTCTCGCGCTTACAGCATCGAGCATCCGGTCGAAATTGAACCGGGTATGGTATTCGCACTGGAAACCTATGCGGGCAACGAAGACGGATCGGACGGTGTTCGACTGGAAGACGAAGTCGTCGTCACCGACACAGGCATCGAAGTTATCACTAAGTTCCCGACCGATCGCATCACCGGCTGCGGAATGAGTTACTAGACTACGACTCAAGTACTAAAGGGCCCTCGCGGGGGCCATTTTTTATGGACATAGAAACGACATGAGCACAATCAAAGTAGCCGTTATTCCTGGCGACGGCATTGGTAAGGAAGTGATGCCGGAAGGCATGCGTTGTCTTGAAGCTGCCGGTGCCAAACACGGCATCGCGTTCGACTGGCAGGAATTCGACTGGTCGTGCGAAATGTTTCTTAAGACCGGCCGCATGATGCCCGAGGACGGCATCGAACAATTACGCGCGTTCGACGCTGTGTACTTGGGCGCTGCCGGCTTCCCAACCGTACCGGATCACATTTCGCTGTGGGGGCTACTGATTCCCATTCGTCGTGAGTTCGATCAGAACATCAACTTGCGTCCAGTACGTCTTTTCGAAGGCGTGCCCTGCCCGCTCGCGGGACGTGAACCCGGTGATATCGACTTTTACGTGGTCCGTGAAAACGTCGAAGGCGAATATTCGCAAATAGGCGGTGTCCATTACGCGGGCACTGAAAACGAGATCGTAGTGCAGCAAAGCGTATTCACACGACGCGGTACTGATCGTGTTTTGAAGTACGCTTTCGAACTCGCGCAAAGTCGCGAAGCGAAACACCTAACGTCAGCGACTAAATCAAACGGCATTGTGCACTCAATGCCTTATTGGGATTCGCGCGTCGCCGAAATGGCGAAGCAATTCCCCGACGTTGATGTCGACCAGTATCACATCGATATCTTGACGGCGAATTTCGTGCGCATGCCAGATCGCTTCGACGTCGTAGTGGGCAGCAACTTGTTCGGCGACATACTTTCGGACCTTGGTCCGGCTTGCACCGGAACGATCGCGATTGCGCCGTCGGCAAACCTGAATGCATCGGGTGAAAACCCATCGATGTTCGAACCCGTGCATGGCTCGGCACCTGACATCTTCGGCCAAAACATCGCAAATCCGATCGGCATGATCTGGGCCGGCGCGATGATGCTGCAACATCTTGGTCATGCGGATGCACACGACACGATCATGTCAGCAATTGAAAATACGTTACGCGACGGTGGCGACCTGACACCCGACATGGGCGGCAAAGGGAGCACCCAGAGTCTTGGTAAGGCGATAGCTGGGGCTATGTAGATGGCTTTGAGTTCAACTAATTAAAACGAGGACGCGACTATGTGTGATGAAATTACTGAGAATGACAACGAAGCGTTTTTCCGAAAACATGGATTGTCGCGGCGCGACTTTGGCAAGGGTAGCCTCGCTTTTGCGATGAGCCTGATGCTACCGTCCGTGGCTAACGCGTTGGACGTCGTCGAAGAAGAGGTCCAGATCGAAACGCCGGACGGCATGGCCGACTGCTATTTCGTACATCCGGCGAAAGGCGCGCACGCGGCTGTCATTGTCTGGCCCGACATCATGGGCATCCGCACATCGTTTCGCATGATGGGCAAACGCCTCGCGGAATCCGGATACTCAACACTGGTCGTCAATCCTTATTACAGAACAGCCAAGGGCCCGGTTATTGCGGACGGCGAGTCTTTCGGTCAACCAGAGGTGCGTGAACGGCTGATGCCACACGCACGTTCGTTATCTCCAGAAACCTGTGTCAGCGATGGCAAGGCATTCGTCGAATATCTCGATGCGCGAGCGTCGGTCGACACTGATCGTAAGATCGGAACCACCGGTTATTGCATGACCGGTTCGTACACGATGCGACTCGCCGCTGCGATGCCAGACCGGATCGGTGCGGGCGGATCGTTTCATGGCGGTGGCCTGGCAACCGACAGGGACGACAGTCCACATCTGTTAGCACCAAAGATGAAAGCTGGCTTCCTGATCGCCATAGCGGCCAACGACGATGAGAAAGAACCAAATGCCAAAGGCATGCTTCGCGAAGCGTTTGACGATGCGGGCGTCAGTGCAGAGATCGAAGTTTATGAAGACACGCTGCACGGTTGGTGTCCACCCGACTCGCGCGTTTATAACGAAGTCCAAGCAGAACGTGCGTGGAGTCGTTTGCTGGCATTGTTCGAACGTGAGCTCGCATAGTGCGATCGTCAACATGGACTAGAGCTGGCATGTTCGCGATCGTATTGATTGTCGCGACCGCCTGTTCAAGAAACGTACAAGAGGCTGTCGAATCTCCAAGTACGAATACGCGCCCGAATATTCTGTTTATCGTCGCGGACGACCTGGGATTCACTGACCTCGGCTCTTTTGGCAGCGAGATCTCCACACCAACACTGGATGAGCTCGCATTCGGGGGATTGCGAATCGCCAACCTGCATGCGGGACAGGCCTGCCAGCAAACACGCACGATGTTGATGGCTAGCACCGGTCACGCAAGACCGATTGAGGTGCGCCCTGCTTTTGAGGGTGGGCAGCGCAACAATTTGCTGAGTCGCGACTGGGCGATTATTCCAGAACTGTTACAAGACGCCGGCTATGCCACGTTCATGACGGGCAAATGGGATCTCGGTTGGGATGAGGGCTTTAACCCGGCCACACGTGGGTTCGATCGCTCCTTTGTTCAGCTCAACGGATCCGCAAGTTTCTTTCCGGAGTTTTTTCTGATCCCGCACGATCTGGGTTTTAGAGACGATGGCGTACAGATGACACTTGAGGATTTAGGCGACGATTTTTACGTTACCGATCACTACACCAACAAGATGCTCGAGTACCTAGGTGAAGCAGAAGAAGGCAAGCCCTGGTTCGCCTATATGCCGTACACGGCTCCGCATTGGCCATTGCAACTCCCTGATGACTGGCTCGACAAATACGCTGGAAAATATGCATTAGGCTACGACGAGCTACGTGAACAGCGATTTGCACGCGCAATGGAACTGGGCGTAGTTCCGGCCAACTCCAGTCTCGAGGAATTTGATCCGCTAGTGGAACCCTGGGATGACCTGAGCGCGGAAGAACAGCGCAAGTATGCCCGTGCGCAGGAAATCTACGCCGGCATGATCGAACACCTGGACATGAGTATTGCTCGAGTCATCAGCTTCCTTGAAGAAAGCGGTCAATTAAAAAACACGGTCATTGTATTCACGTCCGACCACGGCGCGTCCGACGGCGAACATGGGGTTAACACGGGTCGCGTAGTGAAAGGTAGAGGGCCGACTGTGCCGGATCATACCGACAATAGTCTTGAGAACTTCGGTCGCATTAACTCATTTATCGACCACGGCCGAGGTTTCGCCGAATCTGCGTCAGCTCCGTTCAAGTACCACAAAGGTTCTCTGACCGAGGGCGGACTCCGCGCTGCCGGCTTTGTCTACTATCCCGCCGAAATTGCTGCGGGCGGTGTTACGCATACCTACATGACGATGATGGATGTGCTACCTACTTTCATGGAAATAGCAGGCACCAAACATCCGGGCGCCGGCATGTTCAACGGGCGCGAGATCAACGACATACTGGGACGCTCGGTGTGGCCTCATCTGACCGGCACTGTCGACGTCGTGCATGACGAAAACTATTCAGTCGGCTGGGTCGGCGGCGGCGGTGGCGCTCTGATTCGTGGTGACTACAAACTCATCAATACGTCGGCGCCTGGCCAGCGAGGCACTACAGATTGGCGCTTATATAATCTCGTCGACGATCCTGGGGAACATTTGAATATAGCGTCGCAACACCCTGAAATGCTTGCAGAAATGATTTCCGAATGGGAGACCAATTGGCGTTAGTCGTGTATTGCAGCGATGACGGCTTCGCGAAAATCAAGCAGAGCCTTGGTGATCGAATCCCTGGACCGATTGAAACGTGTTGTCGGCACAGGTACCGACACTGCGACGATTCGCCCGAATGGATCGTGAAACGCTGTTCCCAGCGCACAAATGCCTTCGGTATGTTCCTCATTATCTATCGCAAAATTGTCCTTTCGAACCTGCTCGATCTCAGAAATCAACTCGCTCAATCTCGTGATTGTGTGAGAGGTTTCTTCAAACAGTCCGTCTTTGAGTAGCGCGGATATTTCATCGTTACTCATCAGCGACAATGCCGCCTTGCCATTCGCCGAACTGAATGTCGGGAACGATTCACCCACAGCCGATACAGCGCTCAGGCGATGGCTGGATTTGATCTGATCAACAAATACCATCTTGTCGCCACGCTGAATTGAGAGATCGACCGTTTCTTCGGTTTGTTTGGCCAACTCCTCTAAATGCGGACGCACGAATAATTCAAATTCGAAATGCGTGTTCTCCGCCATGCGAACAATCGCGGGGCCGAGCATCACCCTGGCATTCGGCGTTGCCGCTATGAGCAATTGTTCAGCCGCCAAGGCACTGACGATGCGTTGCACAGTTGAGCGCGGCAAATCTACGCGTTTAGCGATCTTGCCAAGGCTAAGTCCTTCGCTTTCATTTTCGAGCGCTCGCAAAATTGCGGCGGCCCTGGCAATTACTTGAATTCCCTGGCGTGACCCTGCCCCATCACCGTCTTTTCTCGATGATTTTGCCATGATCAGTTTAGACCTCTATGCAGCCGACGTAGACACTGTCCTGCAACTCGACATCGATAGTCCTGAGTACTCTACCCTGGACTTCCACCTTGAGAATGATCGCGCCGATTCCACGCGCGATTCGGTCTATCGTGAATTCACCGAACGCATCAGTTGTTGCAATGCCTAGTTGATTCTCGCCCTGCATTGCCGACACGGTCGCACCTTCGACGCAATCTTCGACATCATCCTGGCGAGTTACTACTGTGCCGCCAACAAAGCATGTCGTGAACAAGTGATTGTTCTTGTAGTACACGCGTGGCTTGGCCTCGGTATCGGAGTCCAATGTGACAAGATCTTCTTCCGCTGCAATCTTCTGCATCTCAGCATCGCTGACCTTTAGCGAGCGAAATACATCTGTCGGACAAACGGTCTCGAGTTTGGTTTTTTTCCAGCCACGATCGAGAAGGTGCGCATCGAATGGCCAGGCTTGCGGTAATTGTGATTCCTCGTTCCAGTAGATTGCACCATACGGACATGCATCGACAATTTGCTTCTGGCCCTTGGCCTTTTTTGGATCGATGATGACTATGCCATCGTCACGCTTCTTGATCGCGCCGTCCTTCGCGACTTTCAAACAGGGAGCGTCGTCGCAGTGGTTGCACATCGCAGGCCGAAAATTCGTTTCGACCATCGGCCACTGCCCGGACTCCCTGTACTCCATCTTCACCCACGAGTGGCCGTGCAAAGGCTGAGCTGCCGCATACCCTTCGTGCTCGTTATCGACATACTCATCTTTCGTCGCGACAAAACAGTTGTAGCAATTGTGACAACGAGCGACGTCGACGATCATGTTCCACTTTTTCATGCCACGACCTCGGTTGTCGGTAGCTCGCCAACAAAAGCTTCGATTTCTATCAAACAGGCATTCGGCGCCATCGATGAAGATTTCTTCGATTGCGAGCGATGATTGGTCAGGTTGTTAACGCAGCCGCCACGATCCGCCGACTTGCCGGGCTCGCCGATCGGGTCGTACTTGGCAGACGATTCATACGCCTGCAGCACGCCAGGACGAAGTCGCTCAGTGACATAGGCCGCACAGATAACCGAACCTCGATCGTTGAACAGTCGCACTAACTGGCCGTGCTTGATACCGCGCGCGTTTGCGTCAGCGGTGTTGATACGGGCGATCCAATAGTAATAGCCGCCAATGAGCATACGGTGGTCTTCGATATCATTGATGACGCTGTCCTTACCATCACCGAGCGTATGAAAACTATAACGTGCGTGCGAAGAGACCAGTTGAATTGGATATTTTTCGAATAATTCGGTTGTCTGAGTGCCTTCCCAACTTGGCATGTACTTGTTCAGAGCGGGACGCTCTGGATCTTCAAATTTCTTCAGCGTTTCTGGAATGAATTCGATCTTGCCGGATTGCGTCTGCAGTCCTTCGAGAAATTCTTCGCTGTAGTCAGCAGGTAAAGGGTGCGGCTCAGGTACGTCTTTCTTTCGCCCCTCGTTGAACCAACGGAACGCGGTCGGCGCACGGGATTCAGGGTCGTCCGTCGGCACAACAAAATAGCCTTTACGGCAAAACTCCTTCCACGAGATGTGTTCCGACACGTCGGACGCCTCGAACATTCGATTCGCCCAGTCCAGTTCGGAACAACCTTCCGTGAAATAGAGGCCGAGACCAAGCCTCTCGCCGAGGTCCTGAAAAATCTGATAGTCAGACTTCGACTCGCCAGCCGGCTCCTGACATTTGGCCTGCAAGGTCACCGTGCGATGATTGACCTGGTTGTAGAACTGATGTCCGTAGCCGCCTGCCGACGCCCACTCACCAATATCCCAGCGCTCGAAGTTGGTGCAAGCCGGGAGAATCACATCAGCAAATTTGGTTTCGCCTTCAAACCAGATTGATTGACTCACAACAAACGGAAGATTCTTTGAGCGATACATTTCCACCCAACGGTTGCTGTTGTTCATCGTACCGATGCTCGCACCGCCGTATTTGTACAGGATTTGAATCTGCGAGTGCCCCGGCGCTGGATACTTGAAATTCAGGAATTGCCCGGTCATTGAGGACGGGTCGGTCAGATAGCCTTCCGCTTTGCCATGAAGAATTGCATCGGGCAACTGCAATCGCGGAATCATCTGCTTGACTGTATTCATGCTCATCACATGCGGCATGCGTGGGTACGTCGAAAGTGCAGCACCCGTGAACGTCAGGTCGCCCGATATTCCACCTTCGGCGTAACCGGGAAACCAAAACGTGTAATCGTGCGGCGCACCTTGTTGCATGTTGCCGAAATTGACACCCGGTTTACCCAGGCCTTGCATGGCCATGAGCAATACCATCATGCGCGCCCATTGCGCGCCCGTCGCCGTACGACAAGCACCGCCGAATCCACCGCCCATGCCACCAGCACCGAGGTAGGTTTTCTTTTTACCCCATTCGCGAGCCAGTGCACGAATTTCTCTTGCTGCAACGCCGGTCTCTTTCTCCGCCCACTTCGGCGACTTTGGCGTACCGTCTTTCGTGCCCATGATGTACTCGGCCCATTCGTCGAAACCCGTCGTGCGAGCTGCAACAAACTCCTTGTCGTACAGGTCTTCGCTTATCCAGACGTGGCACAGCGCTTGTGCGAGTGCGGGGTCAGTTCCAGGTCGTGGCGCTATCCACTTGCCACCGAAGTGACCCGCCGTTTGATTCCAATGTGGGTCAATGTGTACGAACTTAATGCCTAACTCTTTCGCCCACTGGCGGCGAACGGTTCCTTCATAACCGGCGTACAAACCATTGGTCGCCTCCGGATCGCTCGACCAGAAAACCACCATCTCGGCGTTCTTCAGGCAATCTTCAACCTGGCCGAAAGGTTCGGGACTGCCGAGCCGCATGCTGTGACCGTAATGATGAACACTGCCCCAGTACCAGCCTTCCCAACTGTCAGGGTTATGCACTACTCGTGTGAAACCGACCGCGTTGAAGAAGCGCATCATTGCACTAAGGTAGTAACCGATATTGCCCCAGTTGTGATGCGAACCATGGCTAACGGCGATTGCACCGGGACCGTGGTCACGCTTGACCATCTTTATTTCGCCGGCGACGAGATCAAGCGCTTCATCCCAGCTAATTCGTTCGTAACCTGATATGCCCCGGTTCTGTGGGTTCCGTTCACCGTTCGGATCAAAGTCGACGCGTTTCATCGGATACAGATTGCGTTCTTTCGAATTGATCATCGACTTCCACGACAACGAGTAGGCCGGGACTGTCGCGCGTCGTGGCGGCGTAAATTCCTTACCACGAGCCTCAATCGTCCAGGACGGCGCGTCCCGGTCGTCAAAATCAATTGGCGTGGTTCGTACGATTTTGCCGTCTTTTACGTACACATAAACGGGACCACCGTTGGTGTTGGTGACCAATCGTGTTTCACCGTTGCCTGCATCCGTGCCGATTTTCCAGGTTGACGACATTATCTGGTTCAACGTCTGCAGCCACCAGACGACCAATCTGTCCTCGCCGGTCGCTCCCATCTGAAAGTTCTTGCCGGCATGGACAACTTCACCATAGTCGGTCGGTGGTGTTAGAACGCGCTCGGCGACACGACGATTCTTGAAGAATACCGTTACATCGGGTTGCGGGTGGATTGCCGATTTTGTACTTAGTCGACCGTTCTTGAGCTCGTAATAGCGACCTACCTTGTTGTTTTGCAGCTTGATCTGAACGACGAGGTCGTTCTCTTTGAGACGCTGACGAAACTTTTCGTTACGCCACGCCGTGTACCGGATCGCCAAAGCAACGCCGTATAAGAGAATATGCAGCTTCAACAACTAGTCCCCGGTATCAGTATCGTTTTTTTTCTGACGGGCAATCCCGATCATTGCCGTGATACCGAACACAAGCATCATCGCTACAACGCCTGCCATCCAAAGTCGAGTTACAACAATTTCATCCATCGTTCTCATCTCCTTTCAGACGCTGCGACAACATTGCGGCAAGCCACCCGACAGCAAGTATTGCGAGTATCAGTGCCAGGCTATTTAGAAAAATACTCCAGAACATAAGACGCTCTCCAGTTTAGCTTACGCGTTAGCCGCGCTTTCCAAGCGCGCTCGATATTGAGTTGACTTAAAGTAAGGACCTTGGGCGCCATCACCGGCCACTAGATTGCCGACAACACCCACGACCAATGTCACCAGAAGCGTGATATACGCATTAGGTATTGCTTCCATATTTAGCACTAGCGGCAAGCTAGTAAACGACCACGCCGAATTTGCGATCCAGGCCGCGATTAGCGTCGCAACGGCAGCGGCACCGCTGCGTTTCCAGAACAATCCAAACAAGACCACCCAAAACACCGGAACCAGCCACGAAAATAACCAGCTCATTGCCGCCAATATCGGTGGCAAAAAGGCCGCAACCGTCATTGCTATCACTGCAAGTACAACAATTGTTATACGCATAGTGCGTGCCATGTCTTTCTCTGTTGCGTTCGGCCGAAACAAATTCTTGTATATGTCGACCGTGAATATCGTTGCGGGCGCCAGCGCCGTCATGGCGAATGTAGAGAGAATTGCCGCGAGGAAAGACGCCAGCAAGAGCGCAGCGAGCCATGCCGGCAGGTAATTCACGAGCATCGCAGTTGCAGCCACCTTCGGGCCCAGTGCCGCAAACTCAGGAACTGTCTTCGCAGTCAAACCAATAACAACCGCAAAAACACCGAACAGGCCGTTTAACGGCGCCGCAATCCAAAGTGCCTTACGCACCGTCTTTTCGCTTTCCGCCGACATACACGGCTGCATCAGCATTTGATTAATACTTTGACTAAAAACCACGGCTACAGTAATACCGAGTGCAAACGTAAAGAAAATTTGCTTCGTGCCGTAGATGCTTAGCATGTAGTCACTGCCGGCTGAAGTATAAAACTCGGCGACCGAATTGTAGTTGCCACCGGGCAATTTGAAGGCAATAAATATTGTCGCAAGAATAAGCCCGACATACATGACTACGGCGTTAACCAGATTCAGCCAGCCAACTTCCTTCATTCCGGCGAGCACGACGTAGAAAATGCCGAGAATGGCACCGACGATGGCACCGTTTCGAATTGACCAGCCCGTCATCGAAGAAATAATGATACCGATGCCTTGTGTTTCGATTGTAAGGATGCCGAAAATTACGCCGGCCATCGTGCACGACACCAAGAGCCTCGTGGTGCGACCGTAGAGCATCTCGAGGATTTCCGGGACCGTAGTCAGCCCCAGGCGCCGCACCCAAAGACCCGTCGTCAGACACACGAGCACCAACAAAATCACATGCGCAATACTGAACCAGACGGCTGCCGCCCCCAGAAACCAAGATATTTCGAAGATGCCGAGAATGTGCGCGGTGCCCAATACAGTTAGCGCAAGGGTGATCGCTATAACGGGCATCGGTAGATGGCGCCCAGCTAACGCAAAATCGCCCTCTCTAGGTGGATGCGACGCTTCTCGCCTCGCAATCCACAAGCCGACGCCGAGGATGATGACGACTTCGTAGAACAGAACCGCGATCAGAATTCCCGTATTCATCTTATGCTTCCCATGGCCAGGTGCTGATTGTAGTTATTTTTATGTACCGTAATGCGGGCCAAAATGTACCATATTGCGGTATGTGTGTCAGCCTGGCCATCGCGGTCACATGTCGCGGCCTTTGTCCTATAATCTGTGGCCCGCCGCTGCCGACTGTCGATTATGCGAACAACGTGGATTGCCTTACTGCTAGGTCTGTTCCTATCCGCCACCGCATTGGCCGCACCCAGCGCCGAATCCTTCGGTACGCTACCCGATATTCGCGACGCCGCCATTTCCCCGGATGCGCGCCAAATTGCCATCATCGTCAATGCCAAAGGCACATTTGCTGTCCGTGTTCTCAAGGTCGACGAGCCGGACGAACCTATTCGGGCGATCGGACTTCCCGAGAATGTGAAACCTACCTGGATTCGCTGGGTGAACAACGATCGTGTCCTGGTCGGCCTGTTTCAATTCCAACGTTACCGAGGTCGCGCATCCTGGATTTCGTTCATTTACACGATGGACGCAAACACGATGGTGGGCGATATTCTGGTCAAACCGAAGAACCTGCGTCGACAAGACAACGCCGACGTTATTGATTTTCTGGACGACGATCCAGATCACATATTGATGTCATTCTCTGATGTCGATCAGTTCGTCAATGACATACAACGTGTCAATGTCGCTACGGGCCGATCACGACGCCTCAAGCGTGGTCTCGCCGGGATCCAATCCTGGTACACCGATCAACGCGGCGAGCCACGAGTTGGGCAAGGTCGATTGGATAAGGACGGCGATGATTTTACTTGGCGGCTCGTTATTCGCGAGAACGGCGACGACAAATGGCGATCGGCTGACGATTTTCCCGGCCTGGCAGCCGACACAAAGATTATCGGATTCAATGAGAACCCCGATGAATTATTGATTGGGCACAATGCCGACAAAGATACGATGGGCATTTACGTTTACGATCTTGCCAAGAAGGAAATCGGTCGCCGACTTTTTCACCATAACGAGTACGACGCAACCGGCCTGATAAGAAACTCAAATGGCGAGATCATTGGCGCACGTTACATCGCAGACGAACCGCACGCTGAACTGTTCGGCCAACACGACACGCATATGCAACGTATGCGACAGAGTTTTCCCGATTTCAATATCGGCTTCATAGATCAATCCAATGACGGCAGCCGCCTGATCTTCCGAATCTCGAATTCCAGCGATCCTGGATCGCTATTGCTTTCAGACAGTGCGAACAACAGAGTATTTCGAATTTCGTACAATCGCAGCAAGTTGGCTGCGGCTGAAATGGGCTCGGTTCATGCCATTAGGTACGCGGCAAAAGATGGAGTTAGCATTCCGGCGTATGTGACCCTGCCGCCGTCGATCGATAGTTTGGAAGCGGCAAGAAACATACCGACGATTATTCTGCCGCATGGCGGCCCATACTCTCGGTCCTATAAGCGCTTTGACTACTTTGCACAATTTTTCGCCACCCGCGGATTCGTCGTACTACAGATGAATTTTCGTGGTTCTGCGGGTTACGGTGAGGAATACGAGGAAGCAGGACGAAACAACTGGGTGCTAATGCAGGAGGATGTCGAAGACGCGACGCGGTGGGCGTTGAGCGAGGGCATCGCTGATCCGGAGCGCACCTGCATCGTCGGTTGGTCGTACGGTGGCTACACAGCATTAATGGGTGCCATCAAGAATCCCGAGCTGTATGCCTGCGCTGTATCGATCGCCGGAGTGACGGACCTGCAGAATCTTGTAAACGATGTCAGAAAAGTCCGCTTTGGAGAAACCAGGGCCAATAAATTTATCAAGAGCGGCTTTGAAGACAAGAACGCCATGAAGGATAACTCGCCAGTTCGACGGGCCGAGGAGCTTCAGGTGCCATTATTTCTCGCTCACGCCGAGCAAGACCTCAACGTACATTTTGATCATTTTCAAAAAATGAAAAGTGCACTCAAGAAAAGTGAAATTCCTGTGGACTACCTGGAAGTCGACAATGATGACCACTACTTTTCTGTGCAGGAAAATCGGCAAACACTGTTCGTCGAGCTGGATGCCTTTTTGGCATCGACAGTCGGCGAAAGTCAGTTCGCAAAATAGACAACCAAAAGGAACCCTCTGTGAATCGAATTCGAATCAGTTTGGCAATGGCCGTCGCCATCGGACTTTGTTGGCATGCGCAGATTGCAAGTGCCGATGTAGATGTCGACGCATGGGTGGATAGCATTCAATCCGAGTCGGACATCAATGCGTTGGCTCGCTTGTACCTGGACATCGGAATTCAGATCGATCCACCAACCGGCGGAGCGTTGGGTATACACGGCACTCCGGACAATCCGAGCGCGTACGATGATCACTTGGCCGACGTATCGCCCTCAGGCTGGGGAGCTCGTAATGCGACGAACCGGGCGTTTCGCGATCGATTGGCCGCAATCGATGCGACAACTCTAACGCGCGCCGACCAAATCGACCGCCACATTCTGCTGAATAGAGTCAAGTACGCATTGCTGCGACAGAACACCTTGGGCCTGAGCACGAATCCGCTGACTTATGTGTCAGGTGTTGCTAGCCCATTTAGCGGTCTGGTCTTGCGTGACTATGCACCTGCGGATCAGCGCCTGCGGAGTTTCGGATCACGTTGCAACGAAGTCGGCACCTATCTCGAAAATGCTCGCATGGCCATGACGCCAGACGACGTCCAGCCAACGGCGATGCAAAAGCAGTCGGCAATCGGTCGCCTGCGCGGAACAGTGGGTGAGAACGGCTTATTCAAGAACGTGCTTACTGAAATGATTCGTGAATCGAGCCTGAGCGATGACGAGGCAACAGACATTCAGGAAGATTGTGCGGCAGCAGTGACGCAGATCGAAAATTTCACGACCTGGTTTGATGAAACAGTCGTGCCCAGGCCCGATGGCGAATGGCGGATTGGCACCGAGCTCTATGAACAAGCCTATGCGCTTTACATGGACTACCCGTTGTCGCCAACCGAGTTACTGGCCGAAGCTGAAAAAGCACTGGCCAGGACTGGTGCGGAATTAGTGGCGACGGCCCGGTCAATTCACGACGGCTATTTGGCCGACCAGATCAGCGCCGGAACCGTAAAACCCTCAGAGGGACTCGCCGATGGCGACGTCGTAAGAAACGTATTCGCTGAGATTTCTAAAGATCATTCAACGTCGGAGACATTGATCGAAGATAGCTATGCGTTGGCAGACGCTATCGTTAGTTTCGTTCAGGAAAAGAACCTGCTGGATTTGCCGCCGACGTCGAAACTGCGGATCGAAGATATACCGCCACACTTACAGGGCTATGCGGTTGCACAAATCACGACGGCGCCGCCGTTCGAACCTGAACTTGAGTCCGTCTGGTTTTGGGACCTCGAGATGCTGTCCGGGGCTGATGACTTTCTCAAGGAGTACAACCGCCCTGCTCTCGCCCTCGTGTATATCCACGAAGGCGTACCCGGGCATTTCGTGCAGCTCGAGTACTCGAACAGATTCGAACGCATTGTGCCGAAGGTGTACGGCAACGGCCCGATGATTGAAGGCTGGGCCTCCTACATCGCGACTCAGCTCGTCGAAGAAGGTTTCACGATATATCCCGACAAGCCGTACGGCTACGAATTGCAGCAAATGACGGATCGGAAGTTGATTCTGCGTGCCATCATCAACGCCATCATCGATATCCGGCTGCATAACTCAGACTGGTCAGAAGAAGACGCGGTCAGGATGATGGTCGAGCAGGGGTTTCAGGAACAAGGTGAGGCGGACGGCAAGCTGAACCGGGCAAAAATGGGCTATGTGCAATTAACGAGCTATTTCGCCGGGCATCACGCCATCCTGGAGATTCTGGATGAGTACAAACAAGCCAAGGGCGACGCGTTTAGCTACAAGGAGTTCAACGAACGTCTTGTCGGCGCCGGCTCACCGCCGTTCTTTGCCATTCGCGAATTCATGCTCGCCGAAGACTAATATACGACAGTAATAGTCTCGAACTTGGCGTCCGAAACTGGCCAGTCCCACGATTTCGCGGGGCTACAATTCAGCGATGGTTTCAAATCGGATACTCTCATGGACTATCAAATTTCATCTCTAAGCTCTGACGAGTTCAGTCATTTATTCAGCCTGGATGATCAGGCGCTTAGTGGCCTGAACGTCGTGCGGATGACCGTTACGGATAAACCGGGCTTTCCCTGTCGTGTAACACTGGAAGATGCCGAGGTCGGAGAGTCGGTGCTACTACTCAATTACGAGCACCAATCCGCCGCATCGCCCTACCGATCGTCGCATGCGATTTTTGTACGCGAGAATGCGACTGAAGGCATTACTTACGAGAATGAGATACCAGAGCAACTGCGGCTCCGTTCGCTCAGTATTCGATCGTTTGATGCCGCAGGCATGATGGTCAACGCCGAGGTGTGCGAGGGCTCGGAACTCGAGGCAGTTATCGAGCGGATGCTGGGCGATTCATCGGCTGCTTATCTGCATCTCCACACCGCGGCTCGGGGCTGCTATCTCGCCAGGATCGCCAGATTTAGTTAAATCTGTGAACTGGCCGACATTCCTCCTCGGTCCGGCCTCGCATAATAGATGCGTAAGCTTGGGTTCGTGAATACGGAGGCTCTAATGGGCGCTTCAGTACTCTATACCGCGTTGTTCCTGGGCAATGTCGCTTTGTTATGGCTGTGGGTGAACTACATCCTCAAGGCGCTAAAAGGAGATTGCCCACACTGCGGTAAGTAGTCAGTTTCAATGGTCTGTGCCAAAGAGACAAATTTCCCGCCTGCAAGCGGCGGTGGAGCCCTTTTGCTTCCGCGTCCTGCCGTCGCATAGAAATTCAATTTTCCTCTACTAGACTTAGTACATAGCTTCGTATCGTCGATAGCGAAGCGCACACAAAGGGGAATCTACTAATGAACAAGAAAATCCTGTGTTTCATCGGAACCGTCTTCCTGTGTATGTCGTTAACGCCTACGATTGCGGCCGGCGAAAAGGGTTCTGATCGGGCCGCACCTAATAGTTTCTGGGGCTGGTACTCAAAGGACCTTTATCAAACTGCCAACGTTGCAGGCCTTTTCGGGCTTGGCGGCAATTCCGGCGCCGCGACCCTGGTTCGGGAACGAAACAAAATTAGCGGCAGGATTATGTCCTTCGTGCCGGATGCCGGTTTGCCATATACGCTCTGGATTATTGTGGTCAATAATCCGGACGCCTGTCTGGATTTCTTGTGCCTGTTAGGCCCGAATGACGACCCTCTCCGACCCGAAACCCGGACTACGATCTTTAACGGGACAGGACTCATTGCACCTGCCAGTGGCGACGGTGCCGGCGGCGGCGTATTCAACGCGGACTTCGCGGTCGAGTCTGGCCGGCTGCCTGAGGGCCTCTTTGTCCTGCACGGCGGTCAGCATGCACTGTGGCGTGGTAACGGCCACAAGGCACTCGTGTGGTTAGTCATCGACAGGCATGAGGTGCCGGACGACGGCTCTTGGATTGTAGATCTGACGGAAACGGCTGAAGGGGTCCCCAACATCAGAAATGTGACGCTTACCGTATTCCCGCCGTGCTCAAACTCATCCTGCCCGGAAGCGGTTCCTTTGGCGGAAATTCTGGCTGGCGGCCCGTAATTTGTTCTAAATCAAGAGTGCCATCAAAAAAGAGACCGCCGACTTATCGGCGGTTTTTTTTCAGCATCAAACCCGACGCAACTTATTCCGAAATCAGACCTTTCAGACCAGGGTAGTCGGGCGGATGTTTTTCGGCACGAAACATGCTGTGACGAACGTCCATTTCATTTTCAAACTGGTATTCCCAAACAATATCACCGGACGGAGTGACTTCAAGTTGTCTGCCGATTGCTCCGGCATTAATAAATGTGTTGCCGTTAGGCATGCGCTGAACGCCGGATATGTAGCTTGAGAAGAATCGTTCTTCCGGCACCGGATTGTACTCCCACACCATCTCTTCCGGGCCATATGCTTGCCCATCTTCCAATACGTAGCTGCCATCCGGATTTCTCTCTGGAGAAATCTCCACGATCGTCGTGTACGGACGGAAGTCAACGTGACCGTTGTTGAAGATCAACAAATTGCCCGCGCCTGGCAGCCCCTCGCGGATCCACTGCACGTCGTGCTGATTGAATAACTTTCGATCCTCGGCCGTGCCACGGCCGTATGTTTCCGGGTTGCCATATCGATACAGGAAGTCGCCGCCCTTGCCGTAACGGCCACCGCTATGGCCTGACGCCTCGCGAGGTGTCGTGCTGTGATCGATGACCAGTACTTCATTTAATGATCTGAAAGAAACGATGATCTGATCCAGATCAGGGTTGTAGTCGATGGCATTGGCGTGAATCCAGTCCGGGTGTATGGAGCCGTCATCGTCGTAGTCAAATCGATTTATGTCCATCAGCTCCGGATGATCAGACACCACACCATAATTGGATTTTTGGTCGTCAAAATCCTGAATCAAGTGATGCTTTACATTCCACTCCCAGACGACCTCCATTGTCATCGGATTGACTTCGATAATGCCGTCGAACCAGAAGTCGCCGTCCTCCGCGACGAATTCCGGATTGCGGCCCTGGCTGATTGCCTCCGCAGCTGAGGCTCTCTGCCAAAACTGGGCCAGCACATTGCCGTTATCTAACTTGCGAACGGCGTGATGGCTTAATATGTAGTCGCTGTTCAAACTCACACGCCAAACGAGCTCGCCGTTTGCGTCATATTCCTCGACGCATCCGGTGGAACTACCGCCACCGTTCGTCAGGCCGACTGGCGTCGCTTTGCTTGAATATATTCTATGGCCATTTGGCAGTAGCTGGGTGTACTTGGGGTAATAGTCGCCAGAATAGGATCCTGCGATTTTCTTATCCACTCCAAGCAGAAGCGACTCTTTGACTGCGGTCGGCTCAAGCAATACATATCCCGGTTGAACCCGCTCCCAATCGGTTTCCACAGGTTCACGTTCTAAACGAGGCGGCCCGCCACCTCCACCCGATGTTCGCGGCTTGTTTTCGACACCGCAGTCGGACGAAATCGTCATGGCTGATACCCATTTCTGAGTCTGCACTTCTGGTTGGGAAGCTGCAGAAGCATCTGCAGCGGAGTCTGTCGCACAGCCGCAAGTTAGCAATGCGATCATCGCAATTGTGGGCATCATGGCTCGTTGTTGTTTACTGCTATTCATTTTCGGTAACCTCGAAGTAGGTGCCATCAGGGCCGGCAAGAAAACATCAGACCAACACCAAACTCAGTTGCGGGAAGATGATCAACAAGATCAACACCAGCAACATAATGACCGCAAACGGGAATGCGCCTGCGAAAATGTCGTAGAGACTTATTCGGTCGTCGTGCAATGTCGATTTGATGACGTAACACGATATGCCAAGCGGCGGCGTCAGCAACCCAATCTCAGCACCGACAATCGTGATGATGCCGAACCAAACCAGGTCGATATTGAATGGCGCCATGACGGGTAAGAACAACGGCACCATAATCAGGATGATTGAGGTTGTGTCGAGGATCGTTCCCAAGATGATTAGCAAAATGACGTAAATCGTCAGGATGCCGTACAAGCCGATGTTTGCGCCGGCGATCATCTCACCGAGTTCGTTGGGCAAGCCGGAGATACCGAGCATGCGGCTATACATCGTCGCGGCCACGATCAACATCAGAATCGATGCAACGATATGCCCTGCTTCGACCAAAACATCCCACAACACCGTGCGGTCGAGTTTCTTCTTGGCATACGCAATGATCAGCGCACCAAGTGCACCGACGGCGCCCGCTTCTGTCGGCGTGAACACGCCGCCGTAGATTCCACCGAGCACAAGTAAGACCAGCAGCACCAGCGGCCCGGCCTTTCCTAATAATTGCCGCTTCGAAAAACGTTCCAATGCAGCCTTGTCGATATCAACCTTGGTTTGTCCGCCGACATACTTCGGAAAAAATGTCGCCATCGCTACAATTGCAATGATGTAGGCGAGTGCCAGCATGATTCCCGGGATGATGCCGGCCTTGAAAAGTGCCGCGACCGACTGCTCAGTGATGATCGCGTAAATAATCAACATGACGCTGGGTGGAATTAACATGCCTAGTACTGAGCTACCCGCGACGACACCGACCGCGAAGCGCGGTGTATAACCAAAGCGCATCATCTCTGGAACCGCGACGCGTGTGAAAACGGATGCTGACGCGATGCTGACACCAGTTATCGCCGCGAATGCTGCATTCGCTGCAACAGTAGCGACGCCAAGCCCACCGCGAATCGCACGGAACAGCTGGTTAGCCACCTGATAAATGTCGCGTCCCATACCAGCGTGACTAACAACAAGCCCCATCACTACGAACAATGGCACTACGCCGAATACATAGTCTTCAAGGCTGTTCGACGCAGCCAGCGTTACGAGATACGTTGGCGCTTCAAGACCGCCACGCAAATACCAAACTGCTGCAAACGACGTCAGACCTAGTGCAACCGGTATGTACATGCCCGCGTAGATCAGAATAAGTATCGCGACGATCGAAAGCAGACCTACCTCAATGCCGGTCATTGTTCGCCACCCGCAGGCATATCTCGCAATGCCTTTATGTGTTTCATCACGAGACCCAGAAATACCAGGACCACAGTAATAGCGCCGATTACGAGGATCAGCCGCACTGGCCAAACCGGCACCACGAAAATTCCCTTATTTCCCGAGTAGTAGCCGCGTTCCCAAGCATCGATAAAGCGCGGAATGGAACCCGCAATGATTGTGATAAAAAATGCCGCTCCAGCGAGATCAAAAAATGCGCCCATCATGTGGCCGAGACGCGGCTTCTTCTCGCAGAGTTTGTTGTATAAGCCGGCTGAACGCGTCAATCGCCCATGACGAACCGCGTCGCCGAGCTGCAGAAACACAATTGCAACAATCGACAACTCAACCAGTTCGGTAACACCGTCAATTGGTTTGTTAAACAGGAAACGCGAGAACACGTCAATATTAATCATGACCACGATGGCGAGAATCAGTGCGCTTCCGGCACTGTTTAGTGCGGCTACAAACTTTGAGAACCCGCGACTTAGGATATTGCCTTCTTCTGCCACAGTTACTCCCTGTCCCACTGGCGCATGATTGGTTGATCATTGGCGCGCATAACGTCCATGTAGTCCTCGAGAATTTCACGACCCGGATATCCTCGCTCCTCCATATCCTGAACCCAATCGTCAGCGAGGTTCGGCAAACCCGTCGCCCACTGCCGTCGTTGTTCATCCGTTAACGTGAGAATTTTGCCGCCGTATTCGAGATACAGTTCGCGGCTATGCGATGCGCGACGATCCGTTTCGCGAGCCAATTCATCGCGGTAATCTTCGGCCGCTTCCCTGAGTACAGTTTGAACTTCGTCCGGCAAATCTGCCCAGGTTCGTTCGTTTACAACGATGGCTTTCGTCGCGACAGCCCCGAGCCTTACGTCAACCATGTAGGGTGCGACTTCATACAAGCGATAGGCAATGCTGCCTTCAATCCAGCCAATAACGCCATCGACCAAACCGGTCGCGAGATTGTTGTACCAATCGCTGATACCACTATTGACCGGCGCAGCATCCAGTCCCGTCAATAAGCGCAAATTCAATCCTACCCCGGCGATTTTGCGGCCTTCAAAATCAGCGAGCGTTTTGACCTCGTAGTTGGTGTAGACCTGATAGGTATCGATCGAACCCGCCGTCGTCAGGAATACGAGCCGGTGTTTTGCCCAAGCCTCGGAAAGCATCGGGTACTTCTTGATGAGATCAGACATCGTGCGCGCAACGAGACCGATATCGGACGTTACCAACGGCGTCGCGTACGGCAGGTTATGAAACGGGACTTTGTCCGGATGATACGGCGTGGTGATGATGCCGATATCTGCGAGATCATGTTCCATCGAATCGAGCACGCCGCGAGTCTTGGCGATCGTGCCACCGAACGCCTTATTCCAGCGAATCTTGTAGTTGCCCGTTTCCGCGAGCCGACGGTCCACCTCGGGAATGAAGTACTCCACGAAGACCAACGTCCACAATGCGGTGGTCGCGTACGAATCCACGGCAATCATGGGAATAATCTCAGGCTCTTTTTCCTGAGCGCTGACAGGAATCATTGCGGCAGCCATCAAAACGGCTGCCAGCAAGGCGTTCAAGGGACGCATAGGCATATATTCGATATTTTTAGGCCAGCAGGGATACTAACCGGGCTGGGTCCATGAGTACAAATAATATCGATTAAAGTGCTATAGTTGCCCAATAAATCGAGAATAATGCCAAATAGACGTTTCATGCCTACTACCAATACAGAGACAGCAGCGGCAAATCAAAATGGTCGTATCTCAACGCAGGCCTCGTCCGTGTACGATCGCCTGCAAGCCGATATCCTCACCGGCAAGCTCGCACCAGGGCTCAAGTTACGTCTTAAAGACCTGATCGAGCAATACGATACGGGCAATAGCCCATTGCGCGAGGCATTGAACCGGTTATCCGCCAACGGCATGGTCGTTCGCGAAGAAAACCGTGGATTTCGTGTGCCGTCAGCCAGCAACAAGAAACTCGCCGAGATCACCCGAACCCGTTGCTGGCTCGAAGAGATCGCACTTCGCGAGTCGATTGCCAATGGCGACGCCGACTGGGAAGAACGCATTGTGTTGGCCTACCACTGGCTGGCGCGGGCCGCTCGCAGCACCGAAGAGGCCGCGAAGTACACTTCGCCGGAGTGGGAAGAACACCATCGCGAGTTTCACCTCGCGTTAATTTCCGCGTGTGATTCCGACATTCTCATTGGATTCTGCTCCGAATTGCATCAACGCTCATTTCGTTACCGAAATCTCGCAGAAGTCGTCGAATATCGCGACCGGCATGAACTCGAAGAGCACCGAGAGTTGCAGGATGCAGTCTTAAGTCGAGACGCTGACAAAGCCGTCGAACTGTTGCGAAAGCATTACACCGTCACATCGGAAATTCTGCTCGCCAGCGGTCGTTTCGAGTAATACTCCAGGGAATCAACATGAAAGTTGGATTTATTGGCTTGGGCCGTATGGGTCAAGGCATGGCGGGCCGAGTTCTAAACGCCGGCCACGATCTATTGGTATCCGACCCGGTGCCCGGACAAACCACAAGCCTTGAGGAAGCCGGCGCCGTTGCGGTTCCCTCTCCGGCGGCAGCGACTGTTGACCGCGACGTGGTTATCTCGATGCTACCTAGCGACAAGGTGCTCGATATTGTGCTCAACGAAGAGAATGGCCTTATCGACGGCATGGAATCGTCGTGTATCCATATGGCGATGGGCACGCATGGGGTGAAAGCAATAAACACCGCTGCTGCTGCACATGCAGACGCGGGTCAGACGTTCGTCGCGTCGCCGGTACTCGGCCGACCCGATCTCGCCGCACAAGGACTGCTAAAAGTCTGTCCGGGCGGCCCCGCTGCAGCAGTCGAAAAGGTACTTCCGTTGCTGGAGGTGATTGGTCAACAGACATTCCGCGTCGGCGAGCAACAGCAGGCATCGGCTGCAGTAAAAATTGCGAACAACTTCGTGCTCGGTTGTGCCATCGAAACTATGGGCGAAGCACTATCCTTGGTAGAAAAACTTGGTGTCGATCCGAAGTTGTTCTTTGAAGTGATGACGCAAGGACTATTCGCGGCACCCGCCTACGACGTCTACGGCAAGATGATCGTTGACCAGAATTGGGACTCGCATGGCGCGACAGCAGTCATCGGACTCAAAGATGCAGACCTAGCTCTGGAAGCGGCAGAAGTTGCTGAAGTACCGCTACCAAGTACACACGTATGGCGTGACTACCTGATCCGCGCCATTGAACGGGGTGAAGGCGACCTAGATTGGGCAGTTATGGCACGTGAACAAGCACGCGCCAGTGGATTGGATCGATAATATGACGATAAAAATGAAAAAGTATGTACGGCAGGTTGTGACTGGCGAAGCTGAAACTCACAGCGTGACCTTACTCAAAGCAGGTGACCTGGTCGATGTTTCGGACGAACCGTTTGAACGCGGCGGCACCAACGAAGGAATGTCACCAACACAATTTTTTGAAGCTTCGCTGGTTGCGTGCACCAACGTGATTTCGCACAAAGTTGCCAAGAAAAACGGCGTCAACCTGATGTCTTACAAAATCAAAGTCGACGCAGGTTTCAATCGCCTTGGCGTCATGCTTGCTGAAGAAGTTGACGTGCCGTTCGAGGACATGATCCTGACGATCGATGTCGAAACCGACGCGAGCGACGAAGAGATGGAATTACTGGCCAAAGAACTCGCGATGTACTGCCCAATTTCGAAAATGATCGCCGCCGCCGGCACCAAAATCGAAACTGTCTGGAACATTACACGGCCTGGCTAGACGCTAGTGACAAACGTTGTTGCTCAGCCCGATTGTGAAGGAGCGACTGCCATTACTGGTTGCTGGCGCGAGATCAACCTCGCCTGAACCCAGGTCAACAATGGCTATTTCCGGTGCGTCGCTGAATGCGACGTAGGCGGTCTTGCCATCCGCAGCGCCTAAAGCGCCGATCGGCTGGCCTTTGAACTCACCTCTCTTCACAACTTCTTTGCGAACATTATCGAAGATGTACCAGTGCTTGTGCTGCGTGCTTAGGAAGAGATTCATTCGATCAAATTCTCCAACCGTCACCAGATCGACACCTTTGTCAAACTCGGCAGTTGCGTACTCGGCAAATTGGTTTTGGACAATGCTAATGAAATTGCCACTTTCCTCGTCCATCAAATACAGGAACGCACCTTGTGGGGTCGTGTAAGGTCGCGCAGGTTTCCCGCCGATATCGAACGTATTGAATATCACCTGCGAATACGCATTCAGGCTATACACTTCGCCTGAGGCGATATTCGAAACATAAACGTACCGCGCATCCAGACTACGGCTCGGTGGCGAAAGATGCATTGCGCCCTCCTCGCCTAATGGCATCTCGTAGGTTCGCTGCGTATTCATATCGAGCAGTCCAAGCGAGCCGGTCGCATCGTTGCTGTAATAGATATCGACATCGTTCGGGTCGAACAAGACATCAGCTGTTGCAGGAAAATCTGTCAACGCGAATTCGATATCGCGCTTGTACGCATGAATCAACACGAAACCGCCGTCAACATCATCGCTCAAAGCAATCTTCGCGCCAGTTGTGTCGAGCACAGCGTGCCGAGGAGCAATCGGTAGCTCGACCGTGTTCCACTCCTTCTGCTCATCGAGGTTGTAGAAAACGATCTTGTGCGCCTCGATGTCTGCATACATCAGTATCGGCGCGAAAGGTGTCGCGATAATGTGATCTGGGCGAATACTGGTTTCGATTTGGTGCACCACGTCCGCGCTCTTTAGTGAGATCACGTCAATCACATTTTCTTTTCGATCACCAACAAACATGAATTGTGTTGGGTCGCTGATATCCGCCGCATGCGCGAAACCCGAGAATAGCAATAATGCCAAGACAAAGCGCATCGGATGCCTAGTTCAATCCGAGATGTGGGTAGATCGCGTCGCTAACGACGTGAAAATTATCCGTGATCAATATCAAGCCAAAAATAATGATCAGCACCATGCTAACCAGGCTGATAGCACGAGCCTTGCTGGCCAGAAAGACCAGCACACTGTCCATGCGCGAGATGTACCAGGCCGACAACAAGAATGGTATGGCGACGCCTATTGAGAACGTTGCCATAACGCCTGCACCGATAGCGGCGCTACCAATTGCCCCGACGTAAATGATCAACGTCGCAACAATCGCGCCACCAAAACAGGCCGTACAACCGAGCGCGTAACCCATTGAGACGATCAATGAACTTGCGACATCGCGCTTGTTTGTTACAGACATCGCTCGCCGGTCCGGAATTCGACACGCCATATTCTGCGTGCCGCGCACACCAATCCAGATACCCATCAGAATTACGACAACACCCGAGACAATTGCCACGGTACGGCTGTATTCCGAGAACAAAAGTTGCGCGGTGTGACCGACACTACCGATCACGGCGCCAGCCAGTGTGTACAAGAGTGTAAAACCAGCCACAAACGCCAATGCGATTTGCATGACCTTCTTGCGGATGTGCGGGGTCAATTGACCGGCGCTGAATCCCGCCTCCCCCGGGACAGTCGCAAATGAACCAATAATCGATCCAAAAATGACGACGAGTTGCAACAGACAGGGCGTCAGCACCGAAGACAGCAGACCTGCACCAAGTGCGAGCATGGCCACGGGCGTAATATCGGCACGCGACGTTAGCTCTTCCGGGAGCTCATAGGGCGCGTCCCAACGGCCTATAAATGTCAGCTTCTCCTCACTGCCAAGGTACTGGTTGGATACATACAAGCGAACACTGTCGTATTGGTTGATATCGATGGCAGCACCATCCGGCGCCCGTCGCGGAATACTGTAGACCGTGATGCGATGATGTTCGGCGAGATTTGGCCCTATCGAATGTTCGGGCTTGTACACGTTGTCACCGAGACGCAATTCGACTTCCGGTAGGTCGAATGCGAGCTGACCTTCGTGAATGTTCTCACTCACGAAGAAAATAAAATTTCGATCTGGTCGGAGATTACTGATCGCGCTGGTTCTGTCGACGTACTGGAAAAACTCGTCGGTCGCAAAGGTCGCCGACAATTCGAGATCTGGATGATCGACGAGGAATCGCGTCAGATACATCGAAACCCGGCCGCCCTTGGTCATACGCGCTGAGTCACCAACGTCGCTCATCATTTGCCGACCCTGGATCAGGTAAGGAAATACCAACCAGGCTGATGCAATGAGCAGGCTTACCAGCATCACGATGCCGACTCGCGAGTAATTCACTTTAGTCGCAGTATTCATGGAGTTACTGCATCGCAGCCGCAATATCGTCGGGAGGCGTGTTCATGGCAAATGTATCGATGAGTTGCCCGTCCGGGCCGACCAGAAAAATGCTCGGCGTATGCTGGACCGTGTAATTGTCCTGTGACTTCGTAACCACAAAAGTGACATTGAAATTTATCGCCGCCTCGGAAACCTGTTGATGACTGCCGCTAAACCCAAACATCCAGTTGCTGAACTTACGGGCATAGTCATCCGTAATCTGCGGTGAGTCACGTTCGGTATCGACGCTGATAAATATCCCCATTGCGTCCTTGTCGCTTGCGCGGATCGCACTGGCCATGTTCGCGGCGATCATGGGACAAATATGCGCACAATTGGTGAATCCGAATGTGACCAACACATTCTGGCCGAGGAATTCGCTGAGATGCACGATGTCCCCATCACGATTAAGCAAAGCGAATTCCGTCGTCACTGTACCAAGCTCAGGCGGAGTGTCGGCCGATGCAGGCACCGCAACAAGTAACAGCACCACCAACAAAAACTGCATTGAGTCAACTGTCCCTGTTCTTCGCATCAAATATCCTGAATCAGTGCGAGCATCTTCTTTTGAGTTGCTAAATCCGGCAAGCTGCCAAAACCTGCACCAAGGTTGTCAATCGCGTGCGCCGGATCCGCAGTCTCGGTCAGGACGCAATTCACGGCCGGGTTAGCAACGATGAATTTGAGAGAGAATTGCGCCCAACTGTTGCAATCGAATTCGGCGGCCCACGCAGGTAGTTGCATGCCCCGAATCATTCCGAAATAGCGCCCATTGATGAAAGGTCGGTTGATATTGACCGCAACACCATTGTCCGCAGCAAATGGCAAAAGCCGTTCGGCGGCTTCGGGTTCCACAAGTGAATAATTCACCTGTATGAAGTCGACCAGGCCGTCTTTAACAAGGCGCCCAATAGCATCGAAATTCTGCGCCCCGGATCGAGCGATACCAATGTATCGGACAAGCCCTTCTTCCTTGAGTTTCAAGTAAAAGTCATGATTCTCACGATAGCCGTTGAGGTTGCGCGTATGCACAAGATCGAGGGCAGGTTTGCCCTGGCCTGCCGCTACGTTCGCGATCTCGCTGCGCATCGCGCCATGGCCTTTCGGATCAATGTAATTGCCGAAAAATATCTTGTCCTGCGCATCGCGACTTTGAGCAATTGTACCGACTGACATTCGGCTCACACCGCCGACGTCAACGTAGCCTCCGCCGTGCTCCAGAAAGATATCGAGCAGGTCTGCGGCGGCCGTCAGATCCGATTCCCGGAATGAGGACGAGTTGCCAAGACCTATTATCGGTAGCGCTTCGTCGGTGCCGGGGATCAGTCTTGGGACGATTTTGTCGGATTCGAGCGCGAGCGCCGGTATCGCGCTTGCCAGCGCTGTAGCCCCTGAAAACCCTAGGAATTCTCTACGATTGATCACTCTTTCTCCTCCTGAAACGAGCCTAATACTAGCGGATTTTCATGCCCTAAGTCGTTGACTACCGGGACTTTCTGGTTATACTGCTGCCAGCTTGAACGATCGGCTGATATTTATGTACTCGTCTCGATGTTCCTTTTTAGTAGCACGACCTGTTTTTCATAAGTAATAGCGTCACTTCTAGCGATATTGGTCTCATGTTGAGGCCTGAAATACTCATGTTTAAATAGGTAATTATTATGTCTACGACAACCGGAACGGTTAAATGGTTTAACGATTCGAAGGGCTTCGGCTTCATCGAG
>JBPCYB010000010.1:0-13668 GCA_051007995.1 Woeseiaceae bacterium
GTTCCCCAGCGACTGCCGTAATAATCCTGCCGGTAGTCCACTTCGGCGAGATGTTCGGAAAGCCGCGTGTATTCGATAAGCTCATCGGGCTTCCGTTTTGCTCGTGCGCCCTCGACGGTTCTGTCCAGAACACAATTCAGAGCATCGCGGTAATTTGTCAGCACCACAGTCGCATCTTGCATTGGTGCAGTGTGCCCAGGGACGACAATCTCGGGCTGCTCGAGGATCATCGAAGTAAGGCTTTCGATCCAGTCTCGTACGGAACGTCGCGCCGTGCCGCGCAAAGGATACGTATTCGGCCAGGATTGGTAAAAGTTGTCACCCGTAAAAACAACCTTCTTATCCGGGTACCAGACATACAACTGGTCGGCGGTTTCCCCCGGAGCTTTGACCAGCTCAAGGCGTACGCCCGAAATTTCCAGGTGTTGCCGCTCGCCATCAAACGTATGCGTCGGTGCAATGTTGACCGGTCGTGGCTGCGGAGCCGCAGGCGCAGCACCGTCAGCCATCAATGTATTGCCTAGCGCAGGCCTCGTTCGTGGCGGAATTCCGATACCGACGCCGATGCGCTGCTCAAACGGAAGATCAAATCCCTGCGTATTGGACGACCTGACACCGCCGACGTAGCCGTTTTTTCGCACGCGTGTCGGTTCGCTGCCGTAATTGCTGCGTGCCCAGACTTCGACCCCATCGGTATAGAAGACACTGGCCGCATTCGTATGATCACCGTGACCATGCGTATAGATGATCGCCTTCACCGGTTTGTCGGTAATTTCTCTGAATGCAGCGAGCATCTTCTCGGCCATCGGCGGTGCGATGCCGGGATCTACGATGATCACACCGTCGTCGCCGACGATCATCGAATTGGTCGATACCTGATAGCCAACTGAGACAAAGACATTGTCAGCCACCTCAATGATACGTGGCTCGAACATGCGATTTCGTTCCAGGAGGCGTTGCGTCGCTGCGCTGGGTTGTTGTATCTCGGGTTCGGGCACCTCGGCCGAAAACGCTAGGCGGCCGCCAGCGAGCAGCAGAAACAGACCGAACAACAAACTGAGTCGTCGCGCCGAGAATCCATGCGCGATTCTGGCGCCGAGCGGAGCGGTAAGAATCGTGACCGGTGCGATCAAGGCCAATCCAATCAAATTGACAAATCCGATGCTGCCGGCCGGCAACCGCGGATCACCGTAGCCCGAGATCATGTATCCGATTGTTCCTGGCAAAGCGATGACCAGGCCAATTAGAGACGCCGTGCCAACAGCACGGTGGATAGGTTGGTTGAATATTGTCAGCGTTGAAACGGAAAAAGTCCCACCGCCAATTCCCATCATGCTGGACGCACATCCGATAAAAACAGGAATCGTATAAACCACAGGACCGCGCGGAATGCCGCTCGTCAGATTCCGTTCATCAGGGAAAAAGATCATTTTCAGAGCAACAGAGAACGCGAGGACAGCAAAAAATATTGCGAGCATTTGACTGTGCATTTGCGAAGCGATCCAGGTTCCTAACAATGCGCCAGCGAGGACGAATATCGCCCAACGCCTGACGATGTCGACGTCGACAGCGCCGCGCTTATGATGCGCGCGCGCCGACGCGATTGATGTTGGAATTATTGTAGCAAGTGATGTGGCCACCGCGATATGCATGCGAATCGCGGCGTCGACACCAATGAAAGCCAGCATGCCCTCGAGAACCGGAACGATAACGATGCCGCCGCCAATCCCAAACAGTCCGGCCAGAACACCGGCAACACAGCCGGTTGCCAATACGGCAGCGGCGAGTATGAGCCATTCTTCCACTCGCCGGTGCCGAATCAGCTGCCGAGCAAGTCGGCGTGAAAGCGCAAGTGTTCTTCGATAAATGTCGAGATGAAGTAATAACCGTGATCGTAGCCAGGGTGACGTCGCAGCTCGATTGATAAGCCGCTTTCGGCCGCAGCTGCTTCAAACAACTCGGGCTTGAGCTGATCCTCTAACCAGGTATCACCAAGGCCCTGGTCGATGAGAATTTTGCTGAATGACGCTGCATCCACCACATTGCGTGCCACTTCGGCCGCGTCGTATTCCAGCCACGTCGAAGTATCATCGCCGAGGTAGTAGCCGAGCGCTTTCTGACCCCATGGGCTGTGCAGCGTCGTGCAGATCGGCGCGAATGCGGAAATTGAATTGAACAGGCGTGGATTTCTCAGGCCAATCGTCAATGCTCCGTGGCCACCCATCGAGTGCCCGGTCAAACCGTGTCTCGAGGCATCACCCGGAAAATTTGGAAATATGGTGTCCTGAAATTCGGTCGTGATGTAGTCATACATTTGGTAATGCTGCGACCAGGGTTCTTGGGTCGCATTGCAGTAAAACCCTGCGCCGAGACCAAAGTCATAGTCGCCATCAGGATCATCGACAACGTCATCGCCGCGCGGGCTGGTATCAGGTGACACCAGCATGATGCCAAGTTCGGCGGCAACACGCTGCGCGCCACTCTTTATCATGAAATTTTCTTCAGTACAGGTCAGTCCCGATAGAAATGTAACGACGGGCACCTTGCCGTTAGCCGCCTGCGGCGGAACGAACACGGAGAACTGCATATTGCAGTTGTTGACCTGGGAGGCGTGGCGATAGAAACCCTGTTGACCGCCGAAGCAGCTGGTTTCACTGATCGTTTCAATGTTCATGCCGGGCATTATGCCCGTCGATCAGTCTTTCTGAAATACAAGCGTGCCGTTGGTGCCGCCGAAACCGAAACTATTCGACATTGCGGTCTTGATACCAGCGTTCTCGACGCACTCAGTCACGAGTGGCATACCCTCTACGGCGGGATCCGGCTCATTGACATTGATCGATGGGGCAATGAAATCGTGTTCGAGCATCAATATGCAATGGATAGCCTCTTGTACCCCGGTAGCGCCTAGAGAATGGCCACACAGGGACTTTGACGACCCGAAACGCGGAATGTTGTCGCCAAACACAGCGCGCATTCCCTCGAGTTCCTTGACGTCGCCGACTGGCGTACTCGTACCGTGCGTATTGATGTAGTCGATCGGAAGATCAACGGTCGACTTGGCCATTTCCATGCAGCGCTGCGCGCCTTCACCGGATGGCGCAACCATGTCGTAGCCATCCGAGGTAGAGCCGAAACCAACCAATTCCGCATAAATTTTGGCGCCACGCGCCTTCGCATGTTCGAGTTCTTCGAGAACGACCATGCCACCACCGCCAGCGATAACAAAACCGTCGCGCGTCGCATCATACGGCCGCGATGCCGTCGCCGGGGCGTCATTGTATTTGGACGATAACGCACCCATGCCATCGAACAGGCAAGCCAGTGACCAATCGAGCTCTTCACCGCCACCTGCAAAAATAATGTCTTGTTTGCCAAACTGAATTTGCTCGGCACCTACGCCAATGCAGTGCGCACTCGTCGCACAAGCCGAGGTCAGCGAATAATTGAGGCCCTTAATCTTAAAAGGCGTCGCAAGACAAGCAGAAATCGAACTGCTCATCGTTTTGGTCACAGCATACGGACCGACTTTGCGCACACCACGATCACGTAAGACGTCTGCCGCGCGGACGATTTCGCGACTGGAGGCTCCACCTGAGGAAGCGATCAGCCCGGTGCGCACGTTTGACACATCGCTGTCATCAAGACCGGAATCCTCGATCGCCTGTTGCATGGATAGATAGGAATAACCCGCCGAATCACCCATGAATCGCCAAATCTTGCGATCGATATGTTCCTTGAGCTCAATGTTGCAGGTGCCCGAAACCTGGCTGCGAAGGCCCATTTCAGCAAACGACTCATTGGCAACGATGCCTGAGCGGCCGTTTTTAAGTGAATCAAGAATTTCCGCCTGGTTGTTACCTATGCAGGAAACAGCCCCCAGGCCGGTGACGACAACACGCCGCATGATTTTTTCCTAAAAGTCTTCGGTGGACGTAAACAGACCGACACGCAGGTCTTCTGCTGTGTAGATTTCGCGGCCATCGACCGACATCGTGGCGTCCGCGATTGCCATGTTCAGCTTACGCGAAATCACGCGCTTAATGTCGAGTTGGAAGGTTACCAACTTGGCCTTGGGCAGTACCTGCCCCGAGAATTTGACCTTACCGACACCCAGTGCCCGGCCGCGACCTTCCAGTCCAAGCCAGACAAGGTAAAAACCGACTAACTGCCACATAGCATCAAGACCCAGGCAACCGGGCATGACAGGGTCACCTTCGAAATGGCAATCGAAGAACCACAGACCCGGATGTATATCGAGCTCTGCCATGATCTCGCCCTTGCCGTACTTGCCACCCACGTCCGTGATCAGTGGGATCCGGTCCGTCATCAGCATTGGTGGCTTGGGCAACTTGCCATTCGACGGGCCAAACATCTCGCCCATCGAACATTGCATGAGTTCGTCGTAGTTAAAGGAATTCTGCCGTTCGGCGCTCATTGCGACTGCTTTTGCGATTGGTGGATTCATAGATACAGACGATTCTAGCGCCCGATCAATCCCGAAGCTTTCGAATATGCGCCAATCGCTATGGCTCGGGCACAGCCTCTTTATCCCAAAGAACTGACGCGCCGGTCTCGGCACTGCTGACGTGGTTGCGAAACGCTGCGAAAAGCTCGCGCCCCATACCCGAATGGCCCGCCGAGATATCGCCACCATCGATAGAGCGTTTGGCCAGATCGTCATCTGCAGTAACCGAGAGGCTGCCGTCAATCGCGTCAATATCGATCAAATCGTCGTCCCGAATCTTGCCAATCATGCCGCCACTGACCGCTTCGGGTGAAACCTGAATGGCTGCCAGCACTTTGCCGGAAGCCCCGGACATACGGCCGTCTGTAAGCAGCGCTACCCGGAAACCACGATTCTGCAAAACGCCGAGATATGGCGTCAACTTGTGCAATTCCGGCATGCCGTTTGCGCTGGCACCCTGATACGGCAAGACCGCAACGAAGTCGCGCTCAAGATCGCCCGCATTGAACGCATCAACGAAAGCCTGCTGTGAATGAAACACGCGTGCCGGTGCGCTGATGCGATAGTACTTTTCCTCCACGGCGGACACTTTGACGATCGCGCGGCCCAGATTGCCATCGACCACCCGCAGTCCGCCTTCGCGATCGAACGGATTGGAGGCTGGCCGCAGCACTTCTTCGTTCAATGATTTGGATTGCGCCGATTGCCAACCGAGCACACCGTCAACGACATTGGGCTCCTGGCGGAATTTGTCCAAACCGGCCCCCAAAATCGTATTAACGTCTTCGTGCAATAACCCGGCATCGAGAAGCTCGCCGATCATGTACGCCAGACCACCAGCCGCATGAAAATGATTTACATCGGCCAGACCATTCGGGTAGACACGCGCCAGCAACGGAACCGCGCTCGACAACTCGTCAAAATCGTCCCAATTGATTATGACTCCTGCGGCTGCCGCGATCGCGACCAGATGCAACGTGTGATTCGTCGATCCACCTGTAGCCAGCAAACCGACTATGGCATTCACGATGGCCTTTTCGTCAACGATTTGCGCGATCGGCATGTAGCTGTCACCCAAATCCGTATTGCGTAAAATTGTTCGAACAGCTTCTGCGGTCAGTTGCTCTCGCAGTTCCGTTCCCGGATTAACAAACGATCCACCCGGCAACTGTAGACCCATAAACTCCATGAGCATCTGATTGCTATTGGCAGTGCCGTAAAACGTACAGGTACCCGCTGAATGGTAGGACGCCGATTCAGCGGCAAGCAATTCCTCGCGACCAACTTTGCCTGCCGCATATTCTTCGCGAACGCGTGCTTTTTCTTTGTTCGACAATCCCGACACCATCGGTCCGGCTGGAATAAATGCCACAGGCAGTTGCCCGAAAGAAAGTGCGCCTATCAAGAGTCCGGGTACGATTTTGTCACATACGCCGAGGCACACAGCCGCGTCGAACATGTTATGCGACAGCGCAATCGCCGTAGACATTGCGATAACGTCACGACTGAACAAAGACAGGTCCATACCGTCTTGCCCTTGAGTTACACCATCACACATTGCGGGTACCCCGCCCGCAAACTGCGCCACGGCGCCCTGCTCGGCAGCCGCCTGCTTGATCACGGCCGGATACTCGGCGAATGGCTGGTGCGCACTTAACATGTCGTTGTACGCAGATACGATAGCGATGTTCGCGCGCGCACTGCCGGCCAACGATTCCTTATCCTGCCTGTTGTTTGCCGCCATGCCATGCGCCAGATTGCTACAAGACAGAGAACTACGCGTCGGACCTTCGTTGCCGGCCGCATGGATTCTTGCGAGGTAAGCTGCGCGCGACTCCTGACTGCGCTTCTGAATGCGCGCGGTGACGCGCTCGATAACTGTATTCATTTTCAAGTTTCTCTAAGGCGCCCAGAAGACCTGGACGGGTACGTGCATCTGTGACAGTAATTTTGCTACGGGAACATCGGCGACGGACGATTTCGCTTGCTCGTAAACGTCGCGCTTGGCTTCGCCGAAGAACAGCAGTACGACCTGCGCACTTTTCAATAACGCTGCGAGCGTCATGCTGACACGCAAGTGTTCACTCGCAGTTGTACTAACCGGAATGCACCATTGTGGATTGTCGACATCGAGACCAGCATCGAGATTCGCAGCATCCGGAAATAGTGACGCAATATGTCCATCCGTACCCATGCCTAACAGCGTGCAGACCATTGGCATGGGCAAGGTCGGCAGCACGTCATCCAATTCTGCACATCGGGCTTCGGCCGAGGTAGCGTCGCTATACACTGGCATTAGTTGCGCAGCGTTTGCTGCACCCACTAGTAAGGTATCGCGCAGCAGTTTTTCGTTGCTATCTTCATCGCACGCGGCTACCCAGCGCTCGTCGCTCAACAAGATGTGGACACGCGACCAGTCGAGATCTGTGGCCGCAAGTTCGGCATAGCATCGGGCCGGCGAAGATCCGCCAGTAACCATAATCGAAGCTGCATCACTTTGATTCAGTCGCGCCTGCAACGAACCGACAATAAGTTCAGCTGCGGCAATTGACGCGAGCTCGCGAGACTCGAAAAAATTCTCAGTGACATTCTCAATCATCGGAATGCCAACTGCGGCCGTCGCGATCGAGTAATAGCGATGAGCCACTTGGCCCCCAGGAGCCTGCGACGTAGCTTTCTACTTTCTGTCGCGATTTGCTCCAGCCCGCGATAATGCCATCGACAAATTCCCAGGCAGCGTCGACTTCATCACGCCGCATGAACAACGCGGGATTGCCACGCAAGACTTCCATCAACAAGCGCTCGTAGGCATCCGGATAACGTAGACCGAAGGTTTCCTCGAAACTCAAATCCAGCGAGACTGGACGCAGTTCGAAGCCGCCGGGACCAGGCTCTTTGGCCATCAGCGATAACTTGACGCCCTCATCCGGCTGCAGGCGAATCGTCAGCCGATTGGCCGATACATTGAATTGCTGTTCAGGAAATATCGAGTGCGGCACATCCTGAAATTGCACGACGATTTCCGAATGCTTGCCCTTAAGTCGCTTACCAGTGCGCAAGTAAAACGGCACGTTTGACCATCGCCAGTTGTCGATTTCCAGTTTGAGCGCGACGAACGTCTCCGTGTCGCTTTCTTTGCCGCCAAGTTCGTCGGTGTAGGCGGAAACGGTCTCTCCGGCTACAGCTCCCGCATCGTAGCGGCCGCGCACTGTACTGGCATTTACGTCGTCGGCATTAATTGGTCTTAATGCTCGCAGGACTTTTATTTTTTCGTCGCGCACCGCATCGTGGTGCAGGCTCGATGGCGGCTCCATCGCGGTCAGGCACACGAGCTGCAGAATGTGGTTCTGCACCATGTCGCGTAGCGCGCCCACCTTGTCGTAGAAATCTATGCGTCCGCCCACGCCCAATTCCTCGGCAACTGTAATTTGCACATGGTCGATAGCGCCGCGACGCCACAGCGGCTCGAATAATGAGTTGGCGAAACGCAAAGCGAGCAAATTCTGCACGGTCTCTTTGCCAAGGTAGTGGTCAATACGGTAGATCTGATTCTCGGCAAAGCATTCGCCAACTTGATCGTTGATTTCAGATGCCGAAGCGAGATCGCGACCGAGCGGTTTCTCGAGCACGATACGTACATTGTCGTTGATCAGTTGATTCGATTGCAGGCCTTTTGCAATCGGTCCGAACAGACTTGGTGCGGTCGCAAGATAGGCGACTCGCGTACGCCCCTCACTGCCGCGCAATAGATCGACGAGCCCAGCCCATTGGTCATGCTGCAATGCGTCGGCTTCAACGTAATGCACGCGTTCGCTAAACGAACGCCATTGTCCAGCATCGAACTCGCCATCCGCCAGGTTAGATTGCAACGCCGACTCGACGTCCTGCAGGTATGCATCGCGACTGAGGTCACTGCGGCCAACCGCGATGATGCGACTGTCGTCGATAATCTGGCCGTCCCGATGCCGGTGGTACATCGCGGGCAGCAGTTTGCGCATCGCAAGGTCGCCGGTACCACCGAATATGAGCAGGTCGAACTCCTCGACCGGTATGAGTTGTGCCATAGCTTAGGCCTCCAATATTCGTAACTTTACTACTTTTTTACCTATTTATCTGTTTTATTGTAGAAAAATGCAGAGTTTTTCTGTATTTTTACTACATGCTAGGTCAAATCGAACGCCAAAGCGAAGACCTGAGCCGCGCTGAACAACAGGTCGCGCGCTGGGTGCTCGAGCACCCGCCACAAGCGGCGAGCGCGACGCTCACTGGGGTCGCCGTAGAATGTGGAACGAGTGAGCCCACCGTCATTCGATTTTGTCGTAGCGTTGGGTTGGGCGGATTTCGTGAATTCACGCGACGCCTGACTGAGGCATTGAGCCAACCTGTAAGCAATATTCACCGCGACCTAAATGCCGACGACACCGCATCGGATGCCGTTAGCAAAGTTATCGATGCTTCAATTCGATCGTTGATTGATGTTCGTGCGCAGCTCTCTTCCATGCCAGTCGATGCGGCCGTGAAAGCCATGTCATCAGCTCGGCAGATTGCGTTTGTCGGGCTTGGCGCATCCGGCCACGTCGCCAGCGACGCATGTCAGAAATTTTTCCGCCTTGGACTGCCCTGTACAGCATTAACAGACGCGCCAACGATTCTTCAATATGCGTCAATCGCTAGAGAGGGCGACGTTTTGCTGTTCGCCTCGCAGACGGGCCAGGCACCGGAACTGTCCAATGCAGCTGGCACGGCTCGCAATAATGGCGCCACTACTATGGCGCTTACGGACCCGGACACCGGTCTGGCTGATAGTGTTGAGATTCTTTTTCCCTGCCCGGCGCTGCCAGATGCAAATGTCTATACGCCGATGAGTTCACGTCTCGCGCATCTCGCGCTGCTGGACGCACTGCAAGTCTCATTGGCCATTGCACTCGGCGATGCAGCCGTGGAGAATCTACGCCGTTGCAAGGACGCGTTGTCTCCACACTAGAACCGTACAAATCGTGAGAACTGCATGAGCGGAATCGAGATAAGCATCGCTGCGGAGTTTCGAGACTTCGTCGAAAAAGAGCTGCTGCCGGATCTTGGCATCGATGCAGGCGACTATTGGCGAGGTCTTGAGAAAATTATCGATGGCCTGAGCCCTGAGAATCGCGAACTGATCACGCGGCGCGATGCGCTACAAGAAAAGATAGATGACTATCATCGGGAACACCCGGCTACTAGTTGGGATGCTGCGCAGTACCGCGAATTCTTGCGCGAAATCGACTATCTCGAGGCTGGCGGTGATCGGTTTCAAATTGAGACAAGCAATGTCGACGCTGAGATCGCGAGCATTGCCGGCCCGCAACTGGTCGTACCAGTAAACAATGCGCGCTTCGCGCTGAATGCTGCCAATGCCCGCTGGGGCAGTTTGTACGACGCCTTGTACGGAACCGACGTCATCTCTGAAGATGATGGTCGCGAAAAAGGCAGCGCCTACAATGCCAGACGTGGCGATGCCGTAATCGCCTATGCAGCCGACTTTCTCGACCGCGCTGTGCCACTACAAGACGGCAGTCACAATGACGTTACTGCCTACAATATCGATACTAGCCAATCGTCCGCGGCCCTTAGTGTCGAGCTAGGCGATGGCACTTCTACATCATTGGCCGTTGCCGAACAGTTCATTGCGTTCTCTGAGGCGGACGGCAGTCAGAGCATCCTGCTGCAGAATCACGGCCTGCATATCGAGATTGTCATCAATCGAAAGCACCCGATCGGCAAGACATCGGCGGCCGGCGTGAGTGACGTTATTCTCGAATCCGCAGTTACAACGATTCAGGATTGTGAAGACTCTGTCACCGCAGTCGACGCTGCCGACAAAGTCGAGGTCTATCGTAATTGGCTTGGACTAATGCGCGGCACACTGTCAGTTACGTTTGATAAGGCCGGTAAGCCATTAAAACGCGAATTGAACGGCGACCGCGTATACACGTCTATTTCCGGCGACTCGGTGTCTCTGCCCGGGCGCAGCTTGTTACTTGTTCGAAACGTAGGCCATCTCATGACAACCGATGCGGTTTTCGATCGAGACGGCAACGAAGTGTTCGAAGGCATCCTCGATGCTGTCATCACATCGACATGTGCACTCTACGACTTGCGCGCGGCAGGTCGGGTGGCGAATAGCCGCAGCGGCAGTGTGTATATCGTCAAGCCGAAGATGCATGGTTCCAGCGAAGCCGCGTTCGCGAACAAGTTGTTTGCGGCGGTCGAGGACATGCTCGGACTCGATCGGTACACGCTCAAAATTGGTGTCATGGATGAAGAGCGTCGTACGACGATAAATCTCGAAGAGTGTATGCGAGCGGTGAAGAACCGGCTCGTATTTATTAACACTGGCTTCCTCGATCGCACGGGTGACGAGATACACACCAGCATGGTTGGCGGTCCGATGCTGCCGAAGGAACAAATCAAAGCTCAGGCGTGGATTAACGCGTACGAAGATCGCAATGTTGATATCGGCATCCGCTGCGGCATGCCGGGGCGCGCGCAAATTGGTAAGGGAATGTGGCCCAAACCCGATGAAATGCGACAAATGGTCGACACCAAGCAAGCGCATCCGGAATCCGGTGCGAACTGTGCCTGGGTGCCATCGCCAACCGCAGCGACTTTGCATGCCATGCATTACCACTATGTCGACGTTGCGGCCCGACAGCGCGAATTGACCAGTCGTGAACTCGCAAACCTCGACGATATCTTGCAACCACCTTTCGGCGACCCTGCAGAGCTAACAGCGGACACTATTCAACAAGAACTCGAAAACAATGCGCAGGGCATCCTCGGCTATGTGGTGCGTTGGATCGACCAGGGAGTTGGCTGTTCAAAAGTGCCTGATATTGATGACGTCGGCTTGATGGAAGATCGGGCAACTTTACGGATATCCAGTCAACACATTGCGAATTGGCTGTATCACGGCATATGTACCGAAGCGCAGGTCATGGAGACGTTTCAGCGTATGGCGAAAGTTGTCGATGCGCAGAACGCGCATGACGATGCGTATGAAAATATGGCGCCGGGATTCGATGGCATCGCGTTTCAGGCCGCATGCGAACTCGCGCTGCAGGGCACGTCCCAACCCAATGGATATACCGAACCCTTGTTGCACGAATATCGGCGCGTGAAAAAGCGCGATGCTGCTGCCAGTTAAGTCTTGTCGTAGTCCAGGATCACTGACTTGCTGACTGGGCGGGACTGGCAGGCAAGAATATAACCCTCCGCCACTTCCCAGGGTTCAAGTCCGTAGTTGGTTTCCATGCTGACTTCGCCTTTACGAACATGGCAACGACAAGTTGCACAAACGCCGCCCTTGCACGAGTAAGGCAATTCGATGCCCTGCTCGGCTGCAGCATCGACTATATTTGCCTCGTCGCGCTGCATATCGAACGACTTCTTGTGGCCGTCCATGATGACAGTGACCTCGGTGAGCTCGGCACTTTCCGTTGGCTTCGCCGTTTTCGATGCCGACGCTGCGACCTTGCGTGGAACACCGAAGCGCTCGACATGCACGTGCGCTTCGTCCATACCAAGGTCGATGAGCGCGCTCTGGACGTCCTGAATCATCGTATCCGGCCCGCAAACAAAACAATCGGTCGCCCGCAAACCGGCACCAAAGTGTTTGTATAGCTCGCGCACTTTGTCGCCATCCAGTCGCCCGGCCATTGGTTCGAATTCCTGTTCTTCCCGACTAAAGACGAAATTCAGTTGCAGGCGTTCGAGATACTGATTCTTCAGCGCATACAGGTCTTCGATAAACATCGTCGTCGACTGTTTGCGATTGCCATAAAAGAGGATGAAGCGGCTCTTCGGTTCGGTAGACAGGATCGACTTGATCATCGACAGGATTGGCGTAATACCGCTGCCCGCGGCAAATCCGACATAGTCTTTGGCATTGTCCGGATCCAGTTCGACATGAAACGTCCCAGACGGAGGCATAGCATCAATGCTGTCACCGACCGCCAGCTTTTCGGCGGCATATTCTGAGAATTGGCCGCCCGGTTGCACACGAATTCCGATTTCTAAGGGCTGACCAACAGCTGAACAGATGCTGTAGGTGCGTCGAAGTTTCTTGCCGTCCAGTTCAATTTGAAATGGTAGATGCTGTCCCGGCAGAAATTTGTACTCCGACTGCAATTCCTCGGGCACCTGGAGCGAGACCCGTATCGAGTCACGCGTTTCGCGCGCGACGTCTTTAATCGTCAAAGGGTGAAACTGGCGCATCTAGATACACTTGAAGTATTCGAAGGGTTCGAGGCAGTCCGTGCATTTGTAAGATGCTTTACATGCTGTCGATCCAAACTCACTAACCAGATTCGTGTTAATCGATGCGCAGCGTGGGCAGGCAATCGACCGTTCACCGTGTAGCAATGCACGTTTGCTCGCACCGGCTTCTGGCGGCGCGATACCGTATTCGCGCAGCTTTTCTCTGCCCTCGTCAGAAATCCAATCGGTTGTCCATGGTGGCGACAGAACGCGATCGATGGCCACATTGGCGACGCCGTGGGCCTGCAATACATCCAACACGCTTTGTTCAATGACCTCGGTTGCCGGGCAACCCGTATACGTTGGCGTCAGGGCGACGATGACCTCGTCATTCACCACTACGTCACGAACAATGCCAAGGTCGGCAATTGTCAGCACGGGTATTTCAGGATCTGGTACGTCGCTCAACCACTCGAGCACCTGATCGCGACTGACACTTTGCGCTACCAAGTCGCACCCGGATGCGTGCGTTGCAGGTGTTGCATTTCGGCCAGCAAATAGCCCAAATGTTCGCTATGGCGACCTTGCTTGCCGCCCGACGCCATCCATTCGTCCGCCGGTTTGCTCAGCGTCGCCTCGCTCAGAACCGCAGCGACATCGCTATGCCATTGCTCGCGAATAGCGTCCAGATCGGGACCATCGCAGGCGGCGCTGAATGCATCATCGACGTCATCGGCAGCGAACAGCTCGCCGATAAATTGCCAGTGGTCATCAATGGCTTGTTGCATGCGAGCATGACTTTCTTCAGTGCCATCCCCGAGTCGGACCACCCACTGCGACACGTGCCGCAGGTGATAGCGAATTTCTTTGACGGCACGCGCGGCAATTTCGGCGACGCCTTGCTCACTGCATTGCTCAAGCGCTTCCAGTTGCAACAAGTAAAACGACTCGAACAAAAACTCCCG
>JBPCYB010000011.1:0-49369 GCA_051007995.1 Woeseiaceae bacterium
TCACCTAGCCCGTAACCCAATTTTTCCTTGAAACTTAAGCGTTCCATCTCAAGTGCCGCGTCGTGCTTCGAGTTTCTGTCGAACTTCGTACGCTTTTTCTTCGGTGATCGTGTATGTCGTGATCGCCCATATCGCGATAGCAGATGCCGCAAAAGGAACGAATACATCAAACACGCGCATCAGGAATATCGTCTGTTCCGATTGATCCCCGCCAAGTGCAACATCGAATCCGGTCGCATTGAGCAGGAACCCGCCGGCCGCCAATGCCGCGGCCATACCGAGTTTTACGACCCACCAGAATATAGAACCGTACATGCCCTCGCGGCGCTCATGGGTTTGCAACTCGTCAGCATCGACAACGTCGGCGACCATCGCTGGCATCAGCGTAAATAGACCGCCCAATCCGAATGCCATCAGCGGTGCCGGTAGCAATACGAGCCAGGGATTATCCGGGTTGTAGCAAAACCACTTGAGCAAGTAGCCGAGCATCGAGAGTCCGGTTGTGACGTAGAACGCACGTCGTTTACCGAATTTCGGGCACAGCCAGGTAACGAGCGCGATAACCGCGAACGCCGAAACTCCGCCCAACGCGCCAGCATGGCCAACGAACTCGGCGCCACCTTGTGTATCGCCGCCAAACACGTAATAGATAATGACGTAGGACTGGAATGCGGCAATCATGATGAAGCCGTTAAATACGAGGAATGTCGCAGCACACAATTTCAGGAACGGCTTGAATTTGAGGCTAAGCGCAAACGCGCTGAAAAATTCCTTGATGTTACTCAGCATCACGCTGCCGGCACTTGCAACTTCGCCGCCTGTCTCGACGGCTTCCGCTTCGGCTACGGCTTTAAATCGTTCGCGCAGGAAAATCGCCGGGAGTAAACCAACGACTGCGACCAGGAGCGCAATCATTAGCGCGAGACCGGCCGCGCCATCGACCATGTCGTCGAATAGCATTTTGCTTTGCATTATCAGCAAGAAATACGGAGCGATTATGTAGGCAAGCTGGCCTATGAAATTCTGCACGCCCATCAAGCGTGTTCGTTCATGGTAATCGGGCGTCAGCTCGTAGCCGAGCGCCACCCATGGTGTCGCGAAAACCGTATACGCCAGGTAGAAGATGATTGAGCCGGCGAGAAAATACCAAAAATAGAATGCTTCACTCTTGCCGAGCGGTAGTTGCCAGAGCAATGCAAAAATTACAGCGACAGCAATTGCGCCAACAAAAATGTACGGGCGCCTGCGTCCGTAACGTGATTCGGTATTATCCGATATGTAGCCCATCAAAGGGTCAGTGATGGCATCGGTGATACGGGGCAGGGCGCCGAGAAGTCCGACCAGCGCCGGATTCATGCCAAGACCGAGATTCAGAACGATGACCATTCCGCCCATTGCGGCGGCAAGAATGTTGTTAACGAATGCACCAGCGCCGTATATCAGTTTTTGATAAAACGGGATGCGATCTTCAGGCGCAGTCTGATGGTGTGTATCGGTACTCATATCATCCATTCCCCGGCCCGAAGTAGGGCATTCTTATTATTATCAGCTTCTTATCAGCATCCTCTAATAAATTGACAGCGCTGTCAAACATTGCCAGAATCTTGCGGCCTGATTATCGAATTTGTTGCGCCGCCGGACTATGAGTCACCGGCGTGCCGCTGAGTCAAACTATGAGCTCTTCCCTAGAAACCTCTTCAAACGATTCTATGACTATCGAGCAACGCGTCAACGCGTTGCTCGAACAAATGACATTGGCTGAAAAAATCGGCCAGATGTGTCAGTGCGATGCCAGTCAGGGCTATGCGCCCGACTATCTTGCAGAAGGTCTGCGGGCAGGCCGGATCGGTTCGGTGCTAAACGTCGTTGACGTCAAAGCAGTAAATGAGCTGCAGCGCTTAGCTGTCGAGGAGTCCCGACTTGGTATCCCGCTTCTGGTCGGGCGTGATGTGATTCACGGGTTCAAGACCATCATGCCGATCCCGCTCGGCCAAGCAGCATCGTGGAATCCTGATGTGGTTAGAGATGGCGCGCGAGTTTCGGCACTTGAAGCTGCAACTGCCGGCATCAATTGGACGTTCGCGCCGATGATCGACATTTCTCGCGATGCGCGCTGGGGACGCATTGCCGAGAGTCTTGGCGAATGTGTATTGCTGACGAGTGAGCTCGCAGTCGCAATGGTTGAGGGGTTTCAGACCGATGACCTGGCTGCGACCGGGGCGATTGCGTCTTGCGCCAAACACTTTGCCGGCTACGGTGCCGTGGAAAGCGGGCGCGATTACGCGACGACAAACATTCCTGAAACAAAGTTGCGCAATGTCTATCTGAGACCGTTCAAAGCAGCTGTGGATGCAGGTGTAACGACGCTGATGACATCCTTCTCAGACCTGAATGGCGTGCCTGCCACAGCGAACGAATTTCTGTTGCGGCAGGTGCTGCGAGATGAATGGAGTTTTGATGGATTCGTCGTGAGCGACTGGGACTCAATTCGTCAGTTGCAGGTTCATGGATTGACGGCGAATAACAAAGAGTCGGCGTACGAGGCTGTGACTGCCGGGGTCGACATGGAAATGGCTGGCGACGCCTACGCGCATCATCTTGCTGAACTGCTCGATGACGGTCGAATCAGCATGGCTGCAGTCGACAAAGCCGTCGCGAACATTCTGCGCACCAAAATCCGGCTCGGAGTTTTCGAAAATCCGTATACAGATCCGGCCAAATTACCTGCAATTGCGAATGAGCAGGCGATGCAAACCGCTCGGCAGGCTGCGCTGCAAAGTGTTGTCATGCTCAAAAACGATCACGCCACATTGCCATTGTCAGCAGAGCAATTGAATTCAGTGGCTGTGATCGGGCCATTGTCGGATGCGCCGTATCAACAGCTCGGAACATGGATTTTTGACGGTGATCTGGAGCTCAGCATAACGCCGATGCATGCCATACATAGCCTTGTCGGTCACGACCTCGACGTTCGCTATGTGCGCGCCATGGAAAATTCGCGTAGCAAGGCCAGCGAGTGGTTTGACGAAGCCGTCGAGGTCGCGGCCAGCTCGGACGCCGTCGTCCTGTTCCTCGGCGAGGAGTCGATCCTATCTGGCGAGGCACACTCGCGTGCCGACATCAATTTGCCGGGCGATCAGGCGGAGCTCGTCCGCCGTATACGAGAGACCGGCAAGCCGGTCGTTGCCGTCATATTGGCGGGCAGGCCGCTGACGCTTACGAATATCGTCGATCAGGTTGATGCCATTCTGTTTGCCTGGCACCCGGGAACATTGGGCGGACCCGCGATCGCAGACTTGTTGTTCGGCATTGAATCGCCGTCCGGCAAGCTGCCCGCGACATTCCCGCGTCTGGTGGGCCAGATTCCCATTTACTACAGTCAAAAGAACTCCGGCAAGCCGGCGTCCTGGGAAAACATCACCCACATCGATGAAATCGACACGCGCGCGCCGCAAACGTCTCTGGGGATGAGTGCGTTTCATCTGGATACGTTGTTTACGCCGTTGTTCGCGTTCGGGCACGGGATGTCGTACGCAGCGTTCGACTACCAGAACATTGGCTGCAGCACTCGCGAATTGAAGTTTGGCGAGGCTGTGACAGTCAGCGCAGATCTGACCAATCACAGTGATGTTGAAGCGGATGAGGTCGTGCAATTCTATATGCGGGATATCGTGGCGAGCGTTACCCGTCCGGTTAAAGAGCTGAAGGGTTTTCGGCGAGTACGCGTTGCACCGGGTGAGACCGTCAGAGTCGACTTCGACCTTCATAGCGACGATCTCGCGTTCTTTGGGCGTGACATGCAAAAGACGATCGAACCCGGCGAATTCCATGTGTGGATTGGCGGCAGCTCGGAATCGGAGTTACGTACCGAGTTCTGGTTAGTTGAGGACTGAGCAAATGACAGTGCAGAAAAAACCCTGGACCGCGATTGTGTCTGTTGCAGTGCTGCTTGTTGCATCGACCGGGTGCAGCGAATTCGAGCAATCGCCGGATGCATTGTTGTCGGGCGAGTCAATGGCCGTTGCCTACTCAGGTTTTCGCGAAGGCCAGCACCCCGATCGTGGCGATGGGGCAGCAAACCCCAGCGACGCTGAAATTCTCGAAGATCTCAATATCCTGGTCGCGCACGGCTTCAAGCTGATTCGTTTGTATGATTCGGGCGAAAACTCGCTGACAACACTGCGCCTGATTCGCGAAAACGAGCTACCCGTAGAGGTCCTGCTTGGCATGTGGCTCGAGGCTGAATTCAGCAATCACGAAGGTTGCCCTTGGCTGGATGAGCCGATACCCGATGAAGAGTTGGCTGTGAACACGTTGCGCAATCTGGCCGAACTCAAGCGTGGCATTGATCTGGCCAATGAATACCTAGACATCGTAGTCGCGGTTAATGTCGGCAACGAAGCGCTGGTTGACTGGAACGATCACATGGTGCCGCTCGAGAACGTAATCGCCTATGTTGAGCAAGTTCAAGCGGCGATCGATCAGCCGGTAACGGTGGCTGACAATTATGAGTGGTGGATTAGCGACGGCGCACCGCTGGCGGCCGTGGTCGATTTTCTGGGCGTGCACACCTATCCCGCGTGGGAAGAAAAAGAAATTGAGGAAGCGCTCGCGTACACGATCGAAAATATTGATCGAGTACACGCGGCCTTGCCAGAGAAACCAATTGCGATTCTTGAGGCAGGTTGGGCGACGGTCGCAATCGAATTCGAAGATCGCGCGAGCGAATCGAACCAGACGCGTTACTATCGAGAGCTGGGAGATTGGGCCGAAGCGAAAAATACCACGGTGTTTTTCTTCGAAGCATTTGACGAACCGTGGAAAGGTGACCCAAACAATCCGCTCGGCGCTGAAAAACACTGGGGTTTGTTCAATGTCGATCGCACGCCCAAACAAGTGCTCAAATAATCTCCCATGATCGCCAGGCCGAAACCTTCCTTGCGTGGGTTGCGCACGTTTTGCGTCGCCGCACGTCTTGGCAGCTTTCGCAAAGCGAGCGAGGAGCTTTTTGTAACTGCGTCTGCAGTCAGTCATCAGATAAAGAGTCTTGAGGATGAACTGGGCGAGTCGCTATTCGAGCGCAACAGCCGCGAGCTCGTGCTCACCAGTCTGGGTGAATCTCTGTATGTGGAGCTTAGTCCTCTGATCGAGCAGCTGGATGATGTTGTTGCTGGACATAAGAACGGGGTAGTCCGCAGCTCGTTACGAATATCAGTACAACCGTTCTTTGCCAGCGAATACTTTATTCCGCGACTGAGCGAATTCGCGGCCGAGCATCCCGAGATTGATATTCAGGTTGGCACCAGCGATGAGTCCGCGGAAAAACATCCGGCGGATGCTGACATGTCGATTCGCTTGTTTCGTTCTCCGCCAACCGACATGCCGTCAAACTTGCTGTTTCCCTTGCGCATGTTGCCGGCAGGATCGCCAGACTTTAAGAAGAACATGACAGTCAAAAACAAAAAGATTGTCAGTGAATTTCCGCTCATCGTGCACGAGTCGCGCCCCAAAGCCTGGACAGAATGGAGCAAAGCGACGGGCGTTCAAATCCCGGACGACAGCAAAGTTATTCGTCTCGATTCGATGATTGCAGTCGTGCGTGCGGCACAGAAGGGAATTGGCGCTGCATTGGTGCCTGTGCCGGTCGGCAAACTCTGGTTCGACGAGGGCAGTATCGTTCGCCTGTTCAACAAGGAGCTCGTCGCCGATGTCAGCTACTACCTGGTCACAAGAGAAGACAAGGCCAATGACACAAATGTGCATCTTTTGCGCGACTGGATATTGCAGAATTTCACTAATTAGCCCTGAATTTTTCTCAACTCAGGCCTGAGTTCTTTTCGTTTGTGGTCTCGCCCCGGAATACCTAATGTTCGCCCATCGAATCGCCAGACCGGGTTCGGTGAGATCTACTTATGGTTCCATCGGAGGAAAGACCATGACCCAACAAAGCAAATCAACTCGCAACCCATTCTTCTTCAGCCGGGCAGGAATGAAGACGATCTCGTCATTCGCAGCTGTACCCGCTGTTGCCGACGACCTGTTCAGCACGGTCCCGGCGAAGCGCAATGCCCGGGTAAGCCCGTGGATGTGCTTCTACCATCAATCAGCGCACTTCGTATGTGAGTGATCCAATGTCGAAGGATGACAAACGGCGTAGAAACGCATTTACGCTCAGCCGTTGCGGTATGCGGGCCATCAGCTCTTTCGCTATGGCGCCAACGATCGCCCACGACCGACTCCGGCAGGTCTGGGAGACGCAGGATCGTGATACTCAGGATGGTGATATTCAGGAAGATCAGCCGCTACCCACGGCTGATCAGCCCGGCTTGATCGGGCGATTCTGGCTGAAAAGCCGGCGCCGGGCCGCATAAGTCAGCTCTTGCAGGGCCATTTGTAAGCATTTGTAACATTCGCATTACAGGGGATGTTGACAGCGCTGTCATTATTAGATACTTTGACCTCAGAACAGGAAGGAACCACCTTCCGATTGCTCCGTGCATTGAGGGGGAAAGATAATGCAGCTTCGTTTGCGAGGATATTCTGCGCCGGTATTTGTTGCCGCCGTCATTCTGATAGGCGGTTGTAGCGACAACGGCCGCGAAGCGCCGCTGTCCGGGGTCGATCCCATCGAAATTCCGGTTGCCGATGTAGACAACCAGCAAAACACGAATATCTCTAACCCGACGTTGACTATTCCGACTACCTACTCGGTAGCGCCCGGTGACACGTTGACAATGGTCTGGAGCGACGAGTTTGACGGTCCGGCGCTCGATCCCGAGACCTGGTTCTTCGCGACCGGTGACGGCAGCGAAGTTGGGCTCCCGGGCGGTTGGGGCAACAATGAGTTGCAATATTACCTGCCCGATAACGCGATGATCGTCAACGGTGTTCTGGAGATTACTGCGCGCCGTGAGACCGCCGGCGGCCTCGATTACACATCGGCGAGAATTAACACCGAAGATCGTTTCGCATTCCAGTACGGCCGCATCGAGGCGAGTATCAAGCTACCGTCGGGGCAGGGCCTCTGGCCTGCGTTTTGGATGTTGTCCCAGGATAGCGATTATCTGTGTGACGGGGAGCCATGTGTCTGGGCGGCGATCGGCGAAATCGACGTCGTTGAAGCCGTGAATCTAGACGGTACGGGCGGCAACGAAATCTTCGGCACGATTCACTATGGCGGTGAGTTTCCCCAGAACACCAGTTCAGAAACGCGCTACACGCCAAGCGTCGATGTCACTGAGGACTTCCACACTTATGCGATTGAGTGGGATGCGGATGAAATTCGCTGGTATATCGACGATACGTTGTACGCGATGCAAAACTCCTGGTTTTCATCAGCTGACAACGGCGGACCGGGCGCGCCATTTGACCAACCGTTTCATGTACTTCTAAACGTCGCTGTCGGCGGAAATTTCCCGGGATCACCGAATGGAACAACACCGTTCCCGGCAACGATGCAAGTCGACTGGGTAAGGGTTTATTCGGGGGAAGAGCCTCCGGTGGATCCAGCCGGTCCGGGCGTTACGCCGGACGACGTAATTAGTGCTCGCGACGGTTCAACGCCTGACCTGACACCAACTTTTGAGACGTTTGGTTCGGGCGCAACCTTTGTTGGCGACTTTGGGGGAGATAACTCCTACTCTAACGTGGTATCGGTAACGGTTGGTGCCGGCTACGGCGGCGGCGCACTTGCGCAGCTGGGTCTGACGGGATTAGCGCCGGGTTTTGCGGCTGGCTATGATGAGTTTGTGTTCAAGGTCAAGGGTCTCACCGCGGACAACACGATCCTGGCGAAGCTGGAAGAACCTTTCCCCGGGACGTCGGTACCAGTTCAAATTGATCTGACAGCGCCTCCCGCTAACGTCGCCGTGACCGATCTCGGTGATGGCTGGTCACAGGTCGTGATTCAGATGGCTGCCTACGGTGACGTTTCCACCTTTAGCCAGATCGTTTTCCAGACGCTGGATGGTGCCTATGCCGTCGACGACACGTTTTACCTTGCAGATATTGGCTTCAACAATGCCGGCGGTGGTGGCGGTAGCGGCAACTTCGTCAACGGTGACTTCGAAACCGGCGGCTTGGCGGGCTGGACGCTAACCCAGGTTCCGGATGGTGTCGGATCCATTACTGCCGACGCCAGCATGCAGGGTGGTCGGGCAGGGACCGTGGCCAGGCTGGTTGCAGCCGGATCTGCTGTGCAAGCAAATGACGTCCTGATAAGCCAGGAGGGATTGGCCGCAGGCACAGTCGCTCCCGGCGATTTAATCGACGTTTCTTTCGATCTGTATGGATCCCTGGCAGGGGCCGGCGGTGTTGTGTTCGTTGAGGTGATATTTCTGAATGGTGCTGGCCAGGATGAGGGAGGCCGAAATTTTGTCGGTCCGGCAGCGCCCTACACGCCGACCGGTACCTGGACGACCCATTCGGGCACTGTAACTGCGGGTACAGGTTCCGTCCCTAATCCACTTGGTGGTCCATGGGATGTGAGTGGTGGTGTAGTGCTGTCACTGAAAGTCGCTTGTGGACCAGTCGATGGTTGTGGCGTCGATGCCTCCTTCGACAACGTCACCTTCACGATCACCAACTTAAACTAGATATTTACGCAGAGAGCTAACTCATGCACGCAGAATCTATCATGCGCCGAATTCGCATACTGACTTTCATTATCCCAGCCCTGGCACTGGCCGGTTGCGGTCAGGGCGATGGTCCCGATTCGATTACTGGAACGCCGGCTACACCATTGCCGGATATTCCGCCAGGATTCTGCGACGCGATCAACTTTGAGATCCTCTGTCCGCCGCCGATGTTGTCGAGCTTTGCCAGTGCGGTGACCGAAATTATCGACAACCCGGATGCAAGCGGCATCAATGACAGCGATAAAGTCGCACAATTCCAGAAGTTTCCGAACCCGACCGAGTTCTTCGGCGGCACGCGTTTTGACCTGGCGGCCCCGGTTGATTTTGCGACGGGCCAGGCATTTACAGTCAAAGTGTGGTCGACGCGTGCCGTGCCGCTCACATTCAAACTGGAAGAAACCAATGACGGAACGTTGGGGGTTGAAGGCGTACGGGGTCACAGCGGCAGCGGCATGTGGGAAGAGCTGTGCTATGACTTTTCGGGCGCAACCCTGACCGTTATTGCCTATACGCTTATTTTCGACAATGGCGTACAAGGTTTTGCCGATGTCGATCCGGACAACTGGACATTTTTCTACGACGACATCACGCAGGTCGCAAGCTGCCCTGGCGCCGTCGACACAATGCTGCCGGTTGATTTCGAAGAGGAAGCGTTCAATTACGATTTCAACAACTTCGAGGGCGGTGTGGCGTCGGTCATTACAAACCCCGATCAGAGTGGAATTAATACCAGTCCCCAGGTGGCGCGGATGCAGAAGTTTGCTGCCACAAGTGGCCTTACATTCGGTGGCGCGACGCTGGCCATTGACGTTCCCGCAAACGTCGTTGCCGGTAGCTCGTTCACTATGAAAGTCTGGTCGCAGCGACCGGTACCGGTCCTGTTGCAGCCGGAACCACAGGGCCCGGGCTCAGGAACCGAGGTGACGCATAACGGAACCGGTTGGGAAGAGTTGACGTTCTCGTTGCCAGCCCTGGCAGGAACCGTTGACGGTCTCACGGTGATTTTTGACATCAATGTATTGGGCGATACGGACAACAATCCCAACGACTGGACCTTCTACTTCGACGACATCACGTTAGTTCCGCCCGGAGGCGGTGGCGGCAATGAGCCGACCGTGGCCGCGTCGACACCGACGCAAGACCCGGCGAACGTCATTTCATTGTTCAGTGACGCCTACACGGACGTGACCGTCGACACTTTTCTTGCAGGCTTCTCGGCCGCGACGCTCGAAGACGTCCAGGTAGCTGGCAATCCGACGAAGAAATACTCAAGCCTCGACTTCGCCGGCATCGAATTTGTCGGTGCCAATGCGATCGACGCGTCGGGTATGACGCATGTCCACATGGATATCTGGACGCCGGACGCGACTGACTTTGCATTCAAGTTCGTCGATTTCGGTGGTGATGGTTTTGGTGGCGGCAACGACACCGAGAACGTGCCGGTGTCGATTAATGCCGGCTCAACGCCTCCGCTAACGCAGGGTGCATGGGTAAGTGTTGATGTAGCGTTGGCCGACTTGCAGGCAGCCGGTCTGACGAACCTGACTGATCTCAACCAGCTGGTCATCATCGGGCAACCGTCGGGTGCTGCGACGGTCTTCATCGACAACCTTTACTTCTACAATGACGCTGGCGGCGGTGGTGGCAACGAGCCGACTGCAGCGGCGCCGACGCCGATGCAGGACCCGGCAAACGTGATCTCGCTATTCAGCGATGCCTACACGGATGTAACCGTGGATACCTTCCTGGCGGGCTTCTCGGCCGCGACGCTCGAAGACGTCATGGTGGCGGGCGACAACGTCAAGAAGTACTCCAGCTTGGACTTCGCTGGCATTGAGTTTGTCGGTGCCAATGCGATCGACGCGTCGGGTATGACGCATGTCCACATGGATATCTGGACGCCGGACGCGACTGACTTTGCATTCAAGTTTGTCGATTTCGGTGGTGACGGCTTTGGCGGTGGCAATGACACCGAGAACGTGCCGGTGTCGATTAATGCCGGATCAACGCCGCCGCTAACGCAGGGCAACTGGATCAGTGTCGATATTGCACTGACCGACTTGCAGACAGCTGGTTTGGCGAACCTGACCGACCTCAATCAACTGATCATCATCGGGCAACCGCCGGGTGCTGCGACGGTCTTCGTCGACAACCTTTACTTCTACAATGACACTGGCGGCGGTGGTGGCAACGAGCCGACTGTAGCGGCGCCGACGCCGATGCAAGACCCGGGCGACGTTATTTCACTATTCAGCAACGCCTATGGCGACGTTACCGTTGATACATTCCTCGCAGGATTCTCAGCCGCGACGCTCGAAGATGTGCTGGTCGACGGCAATGACACGAAAAAATACTCCAGCCTCGACTTCGCCGGCATCGAATTCGTCGGCGCGAATGCGATCGACGCATCAGGTATGACGCATATCCACATGGATATCTGGTCGCCCGACGCGACAGACTTTGCTTTCAAATTTGTTGATTTTGGAGGCGATGGTTTTGGTGGCGGCAACGATACTGAGAATGTGCCAGTGTCGTTCAATGCCGGATCAACGCCGCCGTTGAACCAGGGCGAGTGGATCAGCATCGATGTTGCGCTGGCCGACTTGCAGGCGGCAGGGTTGGCGAGTCTAACCGATCTCAATCAACTGATCATTGTGGGACAACCGCCGGGTGCTGCGACTGTATTCATCGACAATTTGTATTTCTACGACGACAATGCGGGCGGCGGTGGCGGCGTGCCGGCCATGTCAGCGCCGACTCCCACTCAAAACCAAGCTGATGTGATGTCGCTGTACAGCGATTCGTACACGGACGCCGCCGTGACCTGGCCGACGCCGTGGTCCGTGCCGAATGACACAACGAGTGATGTCATGCTAGGCGGCGAGCTCGTCAAGGAACACCTGAACGTCTCATTTATCGGTGTTGAATTCCCGACGATGGATATCTCCGGCATGACGCACCTGCACGTGGACGTCTGGACCCCGGATGCCGACAGCCTGCTGGTACGACTGGTTGACTTCGGCGGTGACGGTTTCGGTAACGGCAACGATACACAGGGTGATGTGACCTTCGATTCGGGTACGACCCCGGCACTCGCCCAGGGCATGTGGGTCAGCCTTGATATCCCATTAGCGGATTTCCAGGCGGCAGGGCTTGCGAATTTGACGGACATAAACCAGCTCGTATTTGATCCGACGCCGGACGGCACGGCACTGTACATCGACAACGTCTATTTCTATGACGATGGCAGTGGCGGCGGAACGGCGCCGACAACATCGGCACCGACACCGACACAGAATCAGGCCGATGTGATCTCGCTCTACAGCGACAGCTACACCGATCCGGCCGTAACCTGGCCAACGCCCTGGTCGGTGCCCAACGATATGGTCAGCGATGTGACCATCGACGGTGGACTGGTCAAGGAGCACCTGAACACGTCGTTTATCGGTGTCGAGTTTGCGTCGATCGATGCTTCCGGCATGACCCACTTCCATATGGACGTCTGGACGCCGGATGCCGACAGTCTCCTGCTAAAACTGGTCGACTTTGGAGGCGACGGCTTTGGTGGCGGTAACGATTCGGAAGGTCCGCTGACGTTTGATGCCGGTTCGACACCGGCGTTAACGCAGGGTGGCTGGGTGAGTCTGGATATACCGCTTGCCGACATGCAAGCGGCCGGTCTCGCGAACCTGAGCGACATCAACCAGCTGGTCTTCGATCCTGCGGCGGATGGCACTGCCGTGTACGTCGATAATGTGTATTTCTACAACGACAGCCCGGGCGGTGGTACAGCGCCGACGACATCGGCGCCGACGCCCGCACAGGCGCAAGCCGATGTAATGTCGTTGTACAGCGATGCCTACACGGACGCAGCGGTAACCTGGCCGACGCCGTGGTCGGTGCCCAACGATATGGTCAGCGATGTGACTATTGACGGTGGACTGGTTAAAGAACACCTGAACACCTCGTTTATCGGTGTCGAATTCCCGTCGATGGATGTCTCCGGCATGACGCACTTCCATATGGATGTATGGACGCCGGATGCTGATAGTTTGTTGCTAAAACTGGTCGATTTTGGTGGCGACGGCTTTGGTGGCGGTAACGATTCGGAAGGTCCGCTGACCTTTGATGCCGGGTCGACGCCTGCTTTGACTCAAGGTGGCTGGGTGAGCCTGGACATCCCATTGTCGGACATGCAAGCGGCTGGTCTCGCGAACCTGAGCGACATCAACCAGCTGGTCTTCGATCCTGCGGCGGATGGCACTGCCGTGTACGTCGATAATGTGTATTTCTACAGTGACACCGGCGGTAGCGGTGGTGGTACCGGTGCGGCGACAGGCGAACTGGTGCTCAACGGCGACTTTGAAGACGGTCTGAACGGTTGGGTGATATTCGACAGTAGCAACAGTGGACAGGGTGGAACAATTTCTGCTGGCGCCCCGAACAGTTCCTTGTCTTCAGGTGCAAACTCGGCTCGAATCTATTCCGTTGGCCCAAGTCAGTTTCCTCTTCTTAAACTTGAACGCCTTTCAGAAGGCGTTCTCGCGAACGGTGCTTCGGTCACAGTATCTTTCGACTGGTATAACCCAGTCCAAACAGTTGATTCTACTGTTGGGCCAATAGTTGGGAATAACGTCGTCATTGTTCAACTCTTGACTGAGTTAACGGGAGACAATGGTGCGACGACCGAAGATCTGATCGCCCCTCCAACCTTTTTGACGGCAGGCCCAAATTGGCAGTCGGAGTCATTTACCACGGTTCTGGGTGCTGATGCTGGTGGCGGCGTTTCTTTGTTTTTCCAAACCAACACCGGCGGCAATGCGAATGCTGAGATGGATTTATACATTGACAATGTCTCCGTCTTTATCAACTGAGGGGATGGTTAGGGCTATGCAAACATTTGACGTTCCTCAGAAAACACAAATTCAAAAAAGAGTGGTCGCTATGGCGGAATTAAGCTTCTTTAAACGCATGACGAAACTCAGCAGCTTGCTGGTCGTCGCGCTGGTCCTGTTCGCGCCGTATACCAGTTATGCGCAGGTGAACAAAGTCACGACCGTCAAGGATGCTAACGGCTGGAAGCTGCAGGTGGACGGCGAGGACTACTACGTCAAGGGCGTTGTATGGGGATACACGCCGCGTGGGCAGAACTACACCTACAACCTGTTCGGCCAGACTGACGATCAGATTCGCAAGATTCTCGACTACGAATTTGGCCTGATGGCCGCCATGGGCGTGAATACGATTCGCAGTTTCACGATGATGCCGCCGAAGTGGGTGGAGTATGTCTATCGTGAGCACGGCATCATGTCGGTCATCAACCCGCTGATGGGACGCTACGGCTACAACGTGGACGGCAAGTGGATTCCATTCACTGACTATTCCGATGCACGCACGCGTGAAGTTCTGAAACGCGACATGCAGGATTTCGTACAGCGCTACAAGGATACGCCGGGAGTGCTGATGTTCGCGTTCGGCAACGAGTCCAATTACGGCCTGTCCTGGTCCAGTTTCGAGATAGAAAACCTGCCCGAAGGCGAGCAAAACACGGCCAAGGCGAGGTTTCTCTACAGCCTGTGGAATGAAGTTGTGGCAGCAGGCAAGTCCATCGACTCGAACCATCCGTTCACAATCGTTAACGGCGACATACAGTACATTGATTTGATCGCCGAGCTTTGCCCGGATCTCGATATGCTGGGCACCAACGCGTATCGCGGCAAGAGCTTCACGGGTTTATGGGCGGACGTTGACGAGAAGCTCGACCTGCCAGTGATCTTCTTCGAGTTTGGCAGTGACGCATTCAACGCGCGAGACTACCGTGAAGACCAGCTTGCACAGGCACTGATCCTCAAGGACCAGTGGCAGGAGATGTATAACAAGGCAGCAGGCAACGGAGAAGAGGGCAATTCGATCGGCGCGTTCATCTTCGAATGGCGTGATGAATGGTGGAAATACCTGCAAATTGAAAACCTCGATATACAGGATAACAACGCGTCCTGGTCAAACCAGGCGTACCCGTTTGACTGGGCCGAAGGCAAGAACAACATGAATGAGGAGTGGTTCGGAATCACGGCGCTGGGACCTGCTAACTCCGACGGCGTATCCACTGCTCGCCCCCGCATGGCCTACGACGTAATGGCTGAAATCTTCGACCTGGATCCTTACTCCACTAGTAAGACAAACATCAACCAGATGTTCGCAAACATGGATGTGGGATTCTATGAAGTTCGCGGCGACGTTCGTCAACTGAAAGCGGAGATCGAAGAAGACAAGAAGAAGCTGCATTTCACCGGCGGCCGACTGCAAGGTGAGTTGGTTCTCAGAGGCAACGAGTTGGGAATCGATGAGGACGGTGAAGATTCTGTCGATTTCTCCGATGGGCAAATGGTATTTCTCGACTTCGGTTTCCAGCCGAACGACAAGATCGATGGCCAGATGACGGTTAACATTCTCGGAAATGTCGCGGATAAGCGGCCACTCGAGTTTACGTATGGCGATCGCGGGCTTCCTCTTTCTATATTGGCAGAACAACAGACTGACCTGCCCGGCGGAAATAGCGAGTTTGTAGAGCAACAGATCGACTTCAACGACCGAGAGCGCGTCGAGCTCTACGATTTCAACGCGACTTACGAGGGCGAGAATGTCGATGTCGAGGCTTTCTATCACACGCCAAGATTCCACTGGGGTTATGAGGGTGACCAGTTTGGCCTGATCCGCGAGGCGACCGATGTCTACGGCATGGATATCTGGAATGCCAAGGCGCCGGAAGGTGTTGAGATTCGCGGCAAAAATAAGTGGCAAAATTTCACATTGGTTTTCGGCCCTGAGATCTACTGGGGCGCGAACCCGAAATTCGTCATTAAATACGACTTCAAGCTGGGCAAGTTCGACTGGACATTCATTCACTCCGAGGATGTTGCACGTCAGGGCGACGGCGCCAACGCGACGGAAGCGACGGAGCGGCAGTCGCGTCAGACGACACTGACAGCGGAACGCGAATTTTCGAACGGCTGGAAACTTGAGTTCGGCGGCATCATGTCGTCAAACGAGAAAGTCGACGATGCCTTCGATCGTGTCGGCGAGGCGGGGAATATCTACCTTGATCAGATCGACGACGAGGATACGCTCGGATTCAGGGCAAAGCTGTCATTCCCGTTCTTCGGTGCGGAAAGCTACGTGTCGGCGCATCACGCCGGACTGGTTGCTGATGGCGGTCAGGTGCACAAGACCTTCGGCGTTACGGATCCCAGTCGACTGCCTTATTCGGGCCTCGGCAATAAGCAGGAATATGAGGCCGGGATGATTTTGCGATTTGGCAGCAATCTGATGCTGTATCCACGAGTCATGTACCGCGACAATCTCGTGCACGCCAATCCGTTCATTGAACCGTCAATTTCCGGCGGAGTCCTGAATCCGGGAACCAATCCGCGTGACCGGGACAGTGACCCCTTCGCCGTGCTGGGCAATCGCGAGGCGCGCTCAGCCGAGGTTTACCTGACCTGGGATCCAACCGGCGCGACGCAATTCTACGACTGGGATAATGACTGGCGCGAGGACGCTAAGTTTGCGTTTAACATCGGCGGTACCTACACCGAGTATCCGACCTTCACCGATGCCAATCTGTTTTTCTTCGAGCCCACCCGAAGTAATGCATCGTTCGGCCAAGGGCTGCCGGCTGAAGATGTGTGGGGTGTGTCGAGTCGGATTGTGTGGAATCCGAACCAGCAGCAGAAACATATCTTCCGGCTCGTTCGAGGTTTCGAGCAGTCCTCAGGCAATCCTACCGGCGGTACGCGCGACTACACTCAATTCCACTGGAAGTCGCAGTTTAAGCGCAAGCATACTTTCGAGGGGTATTACATGAAGGATGCTTGGGGACCGTATGATTTCTATCGTCAGTTCAATATCACCTTTCCCGAACAGCTCAAGCTCGATTATTCGATTCTGCTGGGGAACGGCGGAATGCTTGGCTCGGTTGACGACGAGAATCGGGCGACGCGGCTCGGTATCCGTGCGTTGTACCGGGGTATCGACGAGGAAAACGAGACCTTCGAAACCGACGGCGACTATACATTCATGACCGTCGTCTACTTTACCTATCAGTTCTAGGGCAGCGATTGCAAAGCCGAGGAAATACGAAAATGAGAAACCTGAATCAAACTAAGGCTCAGCCGGCTGGCATCAAGCATCTGTCGATGGCGTTGCTGGGCGCGCTGAGCCTGATAGTCGCTGGTTGTAACAGCGAGCGCAGCGATAAGGACGGCGAGGTGATTAATGCCATTGCCTTGCCGACCGACGTTGTGTTGGATTTATATTGCGAGAATGTCGGAGTGCATCCCGAGACCTGCGTGCTTGGTGATCCTGCGAACCCGTTTGCGACCACCACGATTCTTGAATTTGATGTTAATAACCCTGGCGCCGAGAACAAGTTCGACTTGTTCAATTCGATCCCTGCAGGTCCGACGGGCGCCAAAGCGCGATTCTATTTCTGGGCGACCGCGTTAGCCAGACGGCCGTCTGGCGAGAATCAGTTCTATACAGCGCTGGCCTTGCATGAATTGTTTGATGCGAACAGCAACGTGTTGTCAAAAGATGAGCTCGCGCGGGCGCAGGCACTCAAGGCATACAACTCAATGCTGGACAATTTCTTCGGCTCAGTGACCGTATTCACCTGTTGCCCTGCCGCCAGCCCTACAGGTGAACCGGTGCCGTTCTCGATTCCGTTGAACGAGTTGACGGCAGACAATTTATACCGGACAGATGCAACAGGCTTCCTACGCCTCGTCGAGGGCGACCCAATCCTCGTGCTGTCCTTGTTGCTCGACTGGGGCTACTCGTATCAGCCTGCGAATCCGCCGAATTACGCTGACGGGGTAGTATCAGTTAATACCGGGTAACGGTTTCAGGAGAGCTGATGCGCAAATCAATTGTTGCCAGAGCCCTGCTTTACGCAGGGCTTATGCTCATTGCAGGAAATGCGATGGGCGAAGCGATATCGGTGGAGCTCAAGCAGAACGAGCAGGGTTGGCAACTGTATCGCGGCGGTGAGCCCTATTTCATTCGTGGCGCCGGCGGTTCGCACTCCTTGCAGCAGCTCGCAGACGCAGGCGGCAATTCCGTCAGAACCTGGGGCGGCGACGATATTGGACCGCTCCTGGATGAAGCACATCGTCTCGGTTTGACCGTCGCGGTCGGCATCTGGCTCGAACACGAGCGTCACGGTTTCGACTATAAAGATGACGCGCAAGTCGCGGAGCAGCTGCAGAAAGCCCGCGATATGGTCTTGAAGTTTAAAGATCATCCGGCCGTTTTGTTGTGGGGCATCGGTAATGAGATGGAAGGATTCGAAGCCGGCGATGATCCAGCGATCTGGGCTGCCGTGAATGACGTCGCAGCAATGGCCAAGGAACTCGATCCCCATCATCCGACCATGACCGTAACAGCTGAGATTGGCGGTGGTCGTATCGACAGCGTGCACAAGAACTCACCGGCGATCGATATTCATGGCATCAACGCCTATGGCGGCGCCGCGTCGATTGCCGAACGCTTGCGTGCCGGAGGCGCAAGCAAACCGTTTGTGCTGACCGAATTTGGGCCTCGAGGTTCCTGGGAGGCGCCAACGACATCATGGGGTGCACCCTTCGAGCAAACCAGCACCGAAAAGGCGGCGTTCTATCGCAATACCTACGAGCAGAGCATATCGGCGGAACCCGGCTTTGCACTTGGTTCCTACGCCTTCACCTGGGGCTTCAAGATGGAGGCGACGGCTACCTGGTTTGGCATGTTCCTGAATGATGGATCGCGACTCGGTGTTATCGATACGATGTCCGAACTCTGGTCTGGAAGTCCGCCACGCGATCTCGCTCCAACAATTGAGAATCTTGTCTTACAAGGACCGAACGAACTTGACCCTTCCGAAGAACTGAAGGTGACTGTCAATATTGCCGACCCGGAAGATGGTCCAATTCGTACGCACTGGGTCTTGCGCCCGGAATCCGGCGACTATGCAACCGGCGGCGATTTCCGGCCGCAGCTACCCGACATTGAAGGTGTAGTGATTCATAGTGGATTAGACGCTGCCACCGTGCGTATGCCCGAGTATCCGGGCGAGTATCGCTTGTTTCTCTACGCCTATGATGCAGCGGGCAATGCTGCAACGGCGAACCTGCCGTTGCTCGTCAAAGGCGAGGTTCGAACGCGTCTGCCATTGTCAGTCTATGAAGACAGCCTTGAGCATATGCCATGGGTGCCGTCCGGCTGGATGGGTAATACCGAAGCGCTGACGCTTGATGGCGCCAATACTGACAACCCGCAGGCTGGTTCGGCCAGCATTAGAATGCGCTATACAGGCACGTTCGGTTGGGTCGGCGTTGCATGGCAGAATCCTCCGAACAATTGGGGTGAACAAGACGGCGGTTTCGATCTGACCGGTGCCAATGAGCTCGAGGTATGGGCGCGCGGCGAATACGGCGGCGAGAAGATCAAGATCGGTGTTGGCTTACTTGAGTCGGACAGGGCGTTTCCAGATTCCGGAATCACCAGTGTTGACGGCATCGTGCTGACCAACGACTGGCAGCGGTATACGGTTCCGCTAAAAAACACGGATTTGTCGAGTTTAAAGACGGGCTTTGTTGTGGTTACGACGGGTCGGACCTCGCCGGTCACAATCTACCTGGACAGTATTCGTTTTATCCGCTAGCGCGAACTAGCTCGGAACAGGGCCGGTCGATTCGCGAATTTGCAGTACGCCAGGAAACGTGTCCGCGCCACGCAGCGCAGAATTTCCACGAGAATGCTCGATCAGAGCTGTCGCAGCTCGCTCGGACATCGTCGCGAGGGGTTGCCGAATAGTCGTCAGCGCCGGATAGATTTGTTGAGCGAGTGCCACATCGTCACAGCCTGCGACCGATAACTGATCGGGCACGCTGACGCCAAGACGATCGGCGACACGGATCACTCCCGCGGCCATATCATCGTTAGCTGCAAAAATAGCCGTCGGCGGATTCTTAAGCGACAACAATTTCTCGGCACACGCCTCGCCAGAACGAATCGAGTTGTCGCCCGCGGCGACCAGGGTCTCGGAAGATTTCAGACCGCTTTCTTGCAGGCCGTCCTGATAACCAAGATAGCGGTTTTTAACAGCGTCGTGCTTCGGATGTCCGGTAATAAACGCGATATTCTTGTGGCCCAACGACGCCAGGTAGCGCGTCATCTCCGCGCTGCTTTCACGGTCAGTCATTGATACCGAAAAATGCTTACCATTTTTCTTGCCTGATGAAACGCGAACAAACGGTGTGTTGGTAGCACCAATTGCGCGCACGATATTCGGCATGTTGGACAATGGCGCGGCCAATACAATGCCATCGGGACGAGCGTTTTCAATAAGCGACTTAATTTGGCTAGCAACGCCTTTGTCCTGATAGTCGCAAGGATGGATCAGCAATTCGCATCCGGCACTGCGGCAAGCGCGTAGCGCTCCCTGCTGCATGCGAATCACATAGCCGGCGCTCGGGATTTCGTAGTTGCTGGGATCGTCATAAACGAGGCCAATCAAGTGCGAGCGGTGGCTGGCAAGATTCCGTGCCGATCGGTCCGGCCGGTAATTGAGTTCCTGAATGGCTTTGTCCACACGCTCCCGTGTTGAAGCGCGAACATTTGGCTCCTTATTGACGACGCGGGAAACGGTCTTGATTGACACGCCTGCTCGCGTTGCTACGTCAAATATGGTTGCCCTGCTCATTCTCTTTACATTCTCCGGAATCCGTAACTCATTGAAAACTATTCCTTACAGCGCTGTCAATTATCGGCGTAAAGCGCTTGCATTACGAGCTTTGGTTTTCGCTGTACAGAGAACAACCCCCAGTGTTTTTCGGGCTCGTCCGGGTGCGGAGAGCCTTTCCACGGTTCGTCGAATGCTTCAAAGACGAACGTGAGGACTTTCTCCTTTGTGGTCCACTCGAGCAGCTGCTCGTAGTATTTCGCCTGCAGCTCCTCGGACGCATTCGACGGTTCGATGCCGCGGCCATTCGATGCGGTCGTCCATCCTGCCTCGGTGATAATAACCGGCTTGTCCGGGTAGTGATTTACGACCGAGTGATAATTCTGCTTGGTGTATTCGAGCGCGTCTTCCATCGTTCGATATTCCCAGGCTGGATATGTGTGAACTGATATGAAGTCGAGCTCAGCGGCGAGCGGCTCAAGCTTGTAGGTCCATGGATCGTAGTTTTCGCAAAACGTCACCGGTTGTTTTGCGGCTGCTTTGATTCGTTGTACATGTGCAATGAGTCTGTCGACCGGCACCATGTGGTCAGTCCACTCGACACTGGCCTCATTGCCAACCGAGATCGAAAATACGATATCGACATAGCGATTTGCCAAAGCGATAGCTCGTTCAATTTCCTCGTTGTTGTGCTGCCGGTTCGCATCCAGGACTTTGTCGCTAAAATCAGCGCCCCAGGGGCAGTGCGGGTTGCTCATTTCAGCGGCGATATCCACGCCCAGCATCACTCTGAAGTCTAACTTTTCATCGCTGATTACTTTGAGCACTGTTTCGGCGTGCGGGCTGCAGTCGTAGAGCCTGAGGTAACGCCAGTTCTTCGCCAGGATCTGCAGGTCTTCCTTTATTTCGTCATAGGACGGGTACATGCCAGTGCCGGGATTCTGCCCCTCGCGATAACCGGAGTAGCAAATCGCATTGCCATGCTCGAGATTTATATTGAGTTCTTCAAACATACTTGGGATTTCCATCCTTGTCCCAGAGTCCCCAATAGGCGCCCACGTCGCCCTCGGCATCAACCTTCCATGTTTCGTCAAACGACGAAAAGTAAAAAATTTCGATGTCGTCCTGCTCGGCCCACTGGTACGTATCAACGAAATACTTGATCGCGTTTTCGAATGACGGCACAGACCCTTTGGTCGGCGTACCTACGTTCGGCCAGCCAGTTTCGCTGATAATGACTTTCTTGCCATTAGCGACATTCACAACACGACGGTACATCTCTTTCATGTACAGCAATGCGTGATCGGCGGGGCAGCCCTCCCAGAACGGGTAACAGTTGGCGAGCAAGACATCACAGGCTTCCGTAATGCGCGGATGATCGACGAATTCGAAATACGCGTCGACATAACCCACTGGGATACCCGGTGCGGCGGCTTTCACTCGACTGATGTACCCGATCAGTTCATCTTCAGATAACTCGCCACGCAGAAGAACTTCATTACCCACGGCGAGAATGTCCGCATGTCCAGACTTAGCAATCTCAATTGCATTGCTGATTTCGATTTCATTCTGCTCGTGATTGTCGTCAAGCCAGACGCCGACCATGTTCTTCAGGCCATTTTCCGCCGCAATGCCGGGAATCAGTTCATTGCCTTCACTGCACGAAAATGAGCGAATCCAGTTTACGTGAGGCTGAATAAACTTGAGTCGTTCGCGAATCTGCGCTGCGCCCAGTTGCGTGCCAGGACCCTGACCTTCAACGTAAGGGCTGAACGACAGTCCGTGTATTTTGGCGTCAAGAATCTTGCGTACAAGCGCACGCAAGTCGTCGGTCGAAAGGCCTGAGATATCGATTCCCGCCAAAGACAGGGTTCTTTGGTAATGGTTTGACATTGTGGATCCTAGGAAAGTATTGGAAAGAGTTTATTCCGCGAACAACATGTTGCTGTGCAGATTCAATATAAGTTGTCGGATTTTTCCGCTGCGCTGAAAAAGCTCGGCACTCTCGTCAGCAGGCAGGTTTGTTTGTGGCAACGTATGTGCGGCGCCGTCCTGCTCGACGATTGTTAGTGATACCGGTTCGCTATCATCCAGTTTGTAGACGATGGGTACCTGGCACCAGGTGAAGGCGAGCCCCCGCGGCGGCACAGAAATTGTCTGCCAATCGCCATCTACGTCAACGTAACCTGTGTCACGCGGTTCGGCGATGAATTCGCGTTCACGCAAGAGTGTTGGCTGAAAGCTCACCGCGCCGCTGCCAACTCGCACGCCGAGCTCACCGAAGCGAGTAAGAATTTCTTCTTTGACCTGTCCCGTCATGCCGGGCTGCCGAGCTCCGGCATGCTTGGGAGTATGTGAGTAAGGGTCGGTCGGAAACGCTCCGTATTCGGCAGGCGTCTTGTTGAAGCCAATGCCCGCGCGAATGCGATAGTACAGTTCGCCAAGTCGATGAGTGGTGATATCGTCAACTGCCATGTCTACGGCTGCGAAGAAGTTTTCCTGCACCGCGAGCAATAATTTGGCGACCATGTGCCAATAAATCGAGCCGAGCCCTTCGAAGCTGAACATCGTTCCGGACCTTCCGGTGAATGCTTTGTGATGAAAAACTGACTCGTATAAGTCGAGTATTGGCCGTCGCGCAGCTTCAATCTCATGGCCGTAGACTGCTTTGAGTGAATCAATCAGCGTTTTGAGATCGCCGGCATTTGAAAGATCGGCATTAAAGCGAATGCGACCGTCGGCGTCGCAAACGACGATTCGTCCGTCGCCGGTTGCCAGCATGCTTTGCAGCAGTGGAATCGACTCAAGCAGCTGCGGACTAATAATATTTTTTTCGAGGAATCCCGGCAGTGGCCTATCAGGATAAAGCATGAAGCTGTGTTGATCGGGACGGTATACGTCACTGTCAAAAAGGGCTTCGAGCACAGTCACTGCGTTTTCCGGCGTTACGTAGCCTGCGCTAAGTGACGCAACCTGGCCCTCGAGCATCGGATACAAGTGATCCACGGTGGCCGCGTCCGTCTTGAGATCCAACAAGTTGTAGGCGTGGTATAGACCATCCGCTCGTTGGTTGAATGCAATGCTGTGATCAATTGCTGCCTGCGCGTCATTCAGCAAGACCTGGATCGATTCGACTGAACGATCAACAAAACCCGAAAACCCTTCCTGCCGATAAACGACTTCGCGATAGTTGTTCGCTGCTTGGCCGAGTTCGGTCAACGCCGCGAATCTGTCACTCTCGCTGATCTGTCCGTCGCCAAGCAGCGGGCGCAAGCGGCTCAGTGCCCGGCTGGTGTCGGCAAGCCACTGATCTACTTCGCCCGATAAGGAGAATGTCTCTGACTCATCCAACAGCAATTGCTGCAGGAAACTGACGTAGCGTCGCAGGTAATACAAAGTGACCATGGATACCCCATGGCCGACTAATGCGTTATTCGCATCATTCCATTCCGGACGCTGCGTGTTCATCCAGATGCCCCCGTCCACCACTAGATTGCCCATCTTGCTCAATAGTGGCACGAGCAATTTTTCAAGCAGGTTCACCTGATAAACCTTGTCGTCACGGTCAAGTAGTAGTTTTCCGTCAGCTCCCAACTCATCAACACGACGCTCAATTCGATGTGCAAGTTCTTCGTCGTAAAGAACCGTGTCTTTCGGATTTTCGAGCAATGCCTGGAAGGGTTTTATTCGATACGGCACGTTCGCGTAGCAGAATATCGACCTTCGCAATAAGGCCTGCAATCGGTCGGGATGAAAGTTGCTGGAGAGTTCCAGAAATTTTTGCAGGTAAATTATCTGGTGGTCACCCCAGTAGCCGATATAACTCCACGGGTCGTCGGGCTCCTCGACCTCCCAGTCAATGCCTTCTTTCGTGATGCGATACGGGTTATAGCCATCAATGGTCGACGCATTGACGAATTTCGCGATGACATTTTCGACGAATCCGGGATAGCTGAAAATCAACGCCTCCCAGTTTTGGAAAATATCCCGCCAGTTGCCCTGGTACGAGAGCAGGCCATTGCCCTGATCATCTTTGACATTGATCGCGAACTGATTCCACGGACGACTCGGGTCACCGTGGCGACGTCCAAAAGTAATTGGCAAGTACTCGTACGCAAGTCGCTCCAGCTGCGGATCTTCTTGTTCTCGTACGGACGAAAGCAGTTCTGAAAAGTTGATCTGGTCCGCTAAAGTGTCGAGGAACTGCTGATTGTTCCGACACACATCGCGATTAAAGCTCTTAATCGTGGCAATGAAGTCGCGTGTATCAACATTGTACTGATCGTCGAATACACCACCCCGCAGAATGTTGAAGAGTACATTCGCATAGTGGTGCACTGTGACGTTTTCTTCGGACGTTGCCTGAAAACCATCGCCGCTGGCCATAATGCGAGCGAGACCGTCGGTGCCCATTTCTACAGAATGCGCTATAGCGTCAGCCACTCTGTTTGGATCAGCCAGTTCCCGACGCAAAGCGACTACATCGGCCTGGCTTTGTTCAACGTTGGCTACTATTTGCCAGTGCTGTTTGCTATTTGCACGCAGCTCGGCCGCAAAACCAATCAGATAAGCGCCACGCACACCGCGCTTGTGTGTTTCCTGCTGGATGCTCGAGCCATTCTTGAAATCTCGAATTTGTTGCGGCGAGATCAAGACTTCTTTGCTGTTCAGGCCGAGGCTGAATACCGTGTTTGCCTTGAGGGACTCGGCCGGTTCCGCACGATCGGTGATCTTCGAATACAAAGCGAACAGCGCAAGCCCGGTCGAATCATCAAGTTCTGACCACTTGTATGCGTCTACAAGGTTGCTGGTATTCGTTTGCGCGAAAACCGGCGTGCCGGCGGGAAGAATATTTTGCAGGCCATCGACTATGTCAGCACGAATATCACCGTCGCCTCGATTTTCCAGCTCGCAGTAGCGAACAAATCCGTAGCTGTCGCTGGTCGCCCACGTGTAACGAAACACGAGTTGTAAATCGTGATTCAGTTCTTCAAAGCACAACTTGTTACCGAGCAGATTCTTGTAGAGATTGCGAGTTACAGTGAACTGGGAGTCGTTGTCACTATCAAATGGCTCCCAGTTTTCGTACCCACCATTCCGGGTGACGCGAACGATCGTCTTGGGGCCGGTATGCGGACTGCTGTCATGTATTTTGTCGACCGTGATATACGGAAATAGCGCAGTGCTGGGGGAGACTCGACCGGCGGTCAATCCCCCAGTCGATGAAACGAATAACCAGTGATCGACGTCAGAAATGACACTGACAAAAAACGGCTCGATCTGGTCGACATTGCGAATCGCGTAGAAGCGTTCGCCTGCGAAGTCGACGAACTCGCCCGACACCTGGTCCTGTTTCTGCGATTGACTATTGAACGCAACCTGCATGTTCTATACCCCATTTTCCTCAAGCAGGCTCGATACCGCGGCTCGACAAACATCTATCCGAGTGACGTCTCGGCGCCTCTGTGTCGTCGCTGCGGTGTCGTCCTGCGTTGTCTGCGCCAGCACACTCTGATTCGGTCGTCCCCGATCCGTTTTTGTCTATTTTCTACCGGGAACTAATTTGCCATAAAATCTATACAATACAATTACTTACGCTTCTACCGAACAAATAGCTGTGCAGGCAGTTGGTCTATTCTATTTGTAATTGACAGCGCTGTCATCAATAATTTTCATTGATTTTGACGATTATGGCGAGCGGGGCGTGATGGGGATGAGACTGAAATTCGTGGCGATGGGAGGTTTCTTGGTTAGCTTGGCGACATTTGGTTGTAGCCCAGCGTCACCGGGGTCAGATCTGGTCTGGGCGGTCAACGTCGGTGGACCTGAATTCGTGGGCATAGATGGCACAAGCTACGATGCCGACGATTCCACGTTCGGCGGCGATGTGGACACGATGGAGATCGTTAAGGGATCCCAGGATGCCGATCTATACAAAACGTATCGTATTGGGAATATCGCGGTGGCACAGCAAATCGCGGATGGCGTCTACGACGTCACTTTACACTTTGCCGAACCTGACGAAATCGGCGGTGGTGAGCGGGTCTTCGACACGTTGATTGAAGACAAAGTAGTTATACCTGCTCTGGATATCATGGCTTCGCGGGATGGCAAGATTCAATCTGCGCTGACGGTGACGATTCCCGATGTCGCCATAACGGATGGCGAACTGAACATTCACTTCAAGGCGACAGAACGGCAGCCTGTATTAAGTGCGCTGATCGTGCGTGGCAAGATTCATCGTGCCGCTTCGTGGGAGATTGTCTGGAGCGATGAGTTTGATGGTGACACGCTCGATGCAGCGAAATGGAGCTCAAACCTCTGGCCGGCTCGCAAGGTCAATGATGAGGACCAGGCATATACGGACCGGACCAAAAACATCCGACTGGAGGACGGTTTCCTGGTCCTCGAGGCACACAGGGAAGATTTCGACGATGCTCACTACACGTCCGGCAGAATACATTCAGACGGCAAGGGAGATTTTCTCTACGGCCGATTTGAGGTGCGCGCGAAACTTCCGGCAGGCCAAGGCTCCTGGCCGGCGATCTGGATGTTGCCGAGTGATCCCTATCGATATTCCACGACCTGTGAGGTTGGCGAGGACTGGCAAGGTAGTGCCACGTGTGATGCCTGGCCAAACTCCGGAGAGATCGACATCATGGAACACGTCGGCTATCAAATGGGCCACGTGCACGGCACGGTGCACAACGAAGCGTACTACTGGGCTAAGTGGGAACAACGTAAAGGTCGAATCTTGCTTGATGACGTCGATGAGGAATTCCATGTCTACGCCCTCGAGTGGACGCCTGAAAAGATCGATGCCTATGTAGATGACACCTTATATTTTACCTATATCAATGAAGACAACGGCTGGCGAACCTGGCCGTACGATCAACCTTTTCATTTGATTCTGAATGTTGCCGTGGGAGGAATGTGGGGTCGTGCCGGCGGCGCTATCGATGACGACATCTTTCCGCTGCGGATGCTCGTTGACTACGCGCGTGTTTATCAGCGATCAGATTAGCGCTTTCTAGCGTTCGCTGAGAATCTCATCTTTTAGCTGCTGGAATTCTTCGTCGGTAAGGTAACCAGCGTCTTTGAGCTCACCCAGTTCTCTAAGCTGCTCGAGCACGCGGTACATGTCCGCACGGTTGGCGGGCATATCGCTGTCCGCCACTCTCTGCTTTGCAGCCAGTGTTGCGGCTTCCTGTTCCAGTCGTTCCTGCTCTGCGCGCGCCTGTCGTTCTGTTTCTGCTTGTATCCTCGCATTGCCGAGCTTCGCGCGCTCTGCCGCCGCATCGTCCGTTTGCCCATGCGCGGGCAACGCCAGCGTTATCGAGAGCAACAGACCACAAATGAAAGTTGGTAGGTTCATACGATAATCCTGTGTTTTCAGTTCTATTGGCGCCACAGCCGGATATTCGGCGCGGATTGTTCGAAATCTGAGCGAAAAGGGTTGATGTCGATGCCGCCACGCCGTTGATAGCGAGCGTAGACCGTTAGCCGATCGGTCTGGCAGCGTTCTGAGATGTCGACGAACATTCGTTCGACACACGCTTCGTGATAGTCGTTGTGATCGCGGTACGAGACGATGTACTGCAACAGGCTCGCGTTGTCGATACGCGGTCCGGTGTAGGAGATGAGTACACTGCCAATGTCGGGTTGCCCGGTGACTGGGCACATACTGCGCAGCAAATGCGAATGTACCGCCATACTGACCGTTTCACCGCCAGCTCTCAGCATCGACGCATCGAGCTGATAGTGAGTACACCTCGCGTCAACCAAATCGATGCACTCGCCGGGGAAATCTTCAACCGGGCTTTCTCCAGTGGCAACAGTACAGGAAACGCTGAGGTCCGATTGCGCCACTGCGCTCAGATCTCGCTGAAGCGTACCTCTGACCACATCCAGCGAATCGAAGCTGCTCATCGAGAACGAATTCAAATACAGCTTGAGCGACTTCGATTCGACGATATTCGGTGAATCAACGGGCACGCTAATTTCGACGGTGGCGCATCGCGGCGTTCCGGTCGGTTCGAGCCAGGTCAGCTCCCAGGCATTCCAGATATCGCTGCCATGAAACGGCAAATCAGGGCCCAGGCGCAGCGCTTTGCGCGCTTCCCGGCGCGGAATCGCGAATAACAGATCAGGGTCGTACTGATCCGAGTAGCTGGTCGGTTTTCCAAGGGGCGTTTCGTCGCTCATAGGCAGAGTTTACTGAATTCCTCAGGTACAATACCGGCCTTTTTACGTGGCCGGAACCCGGCTCAAGACCCATGCCAGCAGATAAAATAACAAATACCGAACGCGGCTATATCATCCCGATTGGTGGTGCCGAAGAAAAGCTCGACAACCCCGAAATCCTCGATCGATTCGTCGATATATGCGGGGGCAAATCCGCGCGCATCGGCATTATTCCGACGGCCTCCGAACTCGAAGACACAGGCCGCAACTATGAGAAGCTATTTCGCCAGCTCGGGATCAAGCACGCCAAAGTGCTGCCGTTCGAGACGCGAGATGATTGTGAGCATAGCGAGTATCTCGATTACATCGACAAATCTGACGGCGTATTTCTGACCGGTGGTAACCAGTTACGCTTGTCCACGACCCTGGGCGGCACGGCTGTTGCGCAGATGATCCGACGACGTAATGCCGCTGGTATGCATGTGGCCGGAACATCGGCCGGGGCCGCCTTCATGCCCGAGCACATGATTGCCGGAGGCTACGAGGGCAGCACACCGAGCCCGGATCTTGTCACGATGGCGCCAGGCCTTGGCCTGACCAACAAATTTATCGTTGACCAGCATTTCCGCCAGCGCGATCGACTCGGTCGGCTGCTGACGGCGCTGGCCTACAACCCGTTTGCCGTCGGCATCGGCCTGGATGAAGACACAGCGGCATTTATAGGTCCTGATGAGCAGCTGGACGTCGTCGGAAGTGGCGGTATTACCGTGATAGACCCCACCGATCTGAGCTATTCTTCTATGGACCAGGCGGCCCGTGGCGAGCCAGTCAGCTTGATAGGGGTCAGGTTGCACATTCTGGTAGCGGGCGGACGCTTTGATATTGCGTCCCGAGAGGCCGCTCCGGAATAGAAGAAAAAAGACAGGAACAGAATAATGAAGATTATCAGCACCAACGTATTCGTTGGTCCCAACATGTATGCGCATTTTCCCGTGGTTCGGCACGTCCTCGATTTGGGTGAGCTGGAAGACTGGCCGACCGGCAAGCTCGGCGAAGACTTCATAGCACCGCTGCTCGATTTCCTGCCGGGACTGCATGAGCACGGTTGTTCTTATAAAGAGCCGGGCGGTTTTGTGCGGCGATTGCGCGAGGACGAAGGCACGTGGCTTGGCCACGTGATGGAACACATCGCGATCGAATTACAAAACGTTGCAGGTTCTGCCGTAACGTTCGGTCGGACGCGCTCGATCGACGGACAGCCTGGCCACTACAGCATGGTATTTCAGTACAAGGACGTCGCGGTCGGGCGAGAAGCGAGTTCGCTGTCGCTAAATCTGATTCACAGCCTGTTACCCACCAAGTTGCAGCCTGAATCTGCACCCGGTGATGACTGGGAATTTGCATCTGAGAGAGACGATTTTATTCGCTATGCCCAAAAGCGCGCTTTCGGACCCAGCACGCAGTCTTTGATCGACGCTGCAGAAGAGCGTGACATTCCCTGGCTGCGTCTCAATCAGTACAGCCTGGTGCAATTCGGGCATGGCCGTTACCAACATCGCATTCAGGCGACGACGACAGGTCGAACGAGCAATATCGCGGTCGAACTGGCGTCCGACAAAGAAGAAACGAACGGAATCTTGCGCGACCTCGGATTGCCGGTGCCATCACAACGCTTAGCGCGGCGAGCGCGCGACGCGGTTCGTGCCGCTGAGCGGATCGGTTATCCCGTGGTCCTCAAACCGTTGTCGGGAAATCACGGTCGCGGTGTTTCGATCAACCTGAAATCGCAATCGGAAGTTGAGACCGCTTTTGAGAAGGCGGCTGAGCACGGTCGCACCGTGATTGTTGAATCCTTCCTCGAAGGTTACGACCACCGCTTATTGGTCGTTAACGGCGAACTTGTTGCCGCTGCCAAGCGTGTGCCGGGCCACGTCGTTGGCGATGGCAAGCACACGATCGAAGAGCTCGTGGAGATCGTCAATCAGGACCCGCGTCGCGGTGTCGGGCATGAGAAGGTTTTGACGCGCCTCGAGTTTGACCACCAGGCGGAGCGTTTGCTAGCCAAACTGAAGTACGACAAAGACACCGTGCCGAAGAAGGGCGAAGAAGTCTTTTTGCGGACGACCGCAAATCTTTCAACCGGTGGTACAGCGATTGATGTCACTGACACGATTCATCCGGACAACCGCGAGATGGCAATACGCTCGATCAAAGCGATCGGCCTCGACATCGGCGGTGTCGATTTTCTGACCTATGACATCACCGAGTCTTACCGCGATACAGGCGGCGGTATTTGTGAAGTAAATGCGGGACCTGGCTTCCGCATGCATGTTGCGCCCAGCGAAGGTACACCACGCGATGTGTCCGGACCCGTCATCGACATGCTGTTTCCTAAAGACTCGCCAAGCCGCATTCCAATCGCCGCCGTAACTGGTACCAACGGCAAGACTACGACGTCGCGTATGCTCGCACATATTCTCAAAATGTCGGGACTGACTGTTGGTCAGACGTCGACCGACGGCGTCTATATAGACGGCAACTTGAGCGTCTCTGGTGACATGACGGGCCCCGTATCGGCACAAATGATTTTGCGCGATCCATCCGTCGATGCGGCAGTCATGGAGGTCGCACGCGGCGGAATGCTGCGCAGCGGTCTTGGCTTTCAGCAATGCGATGTTGCGTGCTGCATCAACGTATCGGCCGATCATCTCGGACTGCGTGGCATTGATACCTTAGAGCAACTGGCTGAGGTGAAACGCGTTCCGATTGAAATCGCGCAGGACGCTGCCGTCCTTAATGCCGACGATCCGCATTGTTTGCAAATGGCGGACTACACGGACGCTGCACGGCTCAGTTACGTGACGATGAATCCGTCTCACCCATTAGTGAAGAAACACATTCAGGCAGGCGGGCAGGCATTCGTGCTCGAACAAGGCATGAATGGCCACATGATTGCGATTTATGACAATGACGGCCACACGCCACTCGTCTGGACGCACCTGATTCCGGCAACGATCGAAGGCCGCGCCATGCACAATGTGCAGAACGCGATGTTCGCCGCCGCTTTGGCGTACAACATGGACATCAGCCTCGAAGATATTCGGCACGGGTTGCGTACATTCGACTCGACGTTTTTCCAGGCGCCGGGCCGCATGAATATCTACAACGAGCATCCGTTCCGCGTCATTCTCGACTATGCACACAACCCAGCGGCCGTAAGTGCCATGTGTGAATTAGTTGACCGCTTCGAGCCCGAAGGCAAGCGCACTGTTGTGCTGTCTGCTCCGGGCGACCGTCGTGATCAGGACATTCGCGAAATTGCCGAAATTGCGGCTGGACACTTCGACTATTTTATTTGCCGATGCGACGACAATCGACGTGGACGCGGTGAGGACGAAGTAGCGACGATGCTGAAAAATAAGTTGCTCGAAGAAGGTATATCGGCCGACAAGATTGAAGTCATTCCGGATGAGCAAGAGGCGACAAGTCGTGCACTGGAAATGTCCGAGGCCGGCGATCTCGTGCTGGTACTTGCAGACAGCATCAAGCGCACGTGGAAACAGATCATTTATTTCAATTCCGGCGCAAAACTCGAGGACGCAACCAAGAAAGCGCCGACGACTGTGAATCTACCGGACGTCGAAGGGTTCAGTCTCGACGATGACCTTGAGATCATCAGTGATGAACGAGGGGTTCGGATCGCTCGCGAAGAAGGCGACTGATGGAATTCCTTGATGCGCGCAGGCTGACCGGCCCAAGCCTCCTTGCGGACGGCCCCGGTACAATCCTGGATGTAGCCTGCACGCCGGACGACGCCGACCGCCTGATCCCAGCCTGGACGAAACACGTTGAGCGCATGCTTGCGGACCTCGGCTGGAGCGATTGTGAGTTCAGCCATGTGAAATTGACGGGTGGTGTCAGTCTGTTTTTCTCAGCAGCGATTGATGCTCTGTATGCTGCATCGGAAATCAATGAGTGGGCCTGGGCGGCCTGTGATGCAGAACTCAATGGAGCCGAAGAGCCGGATTACGACGAATCACTCGCCACAATTCGTGCGTCCATCGACGAGGAAAGCAATCCGGCGTTATTGCAACTGGAAACCGAATCGGCCGCGAACAAGACGACGTTTCTCTGGGACGACGACGAAGCGTCCGTCGGCCTTGGCCGGCATGCGCAAACCTGGCCGGTCCGCGAGTTACCCGATGCGTCATCGATAGCCTGGCAACAGCACGCCGACGTACCCGTTGGCCTGGTCACCGGTACCAATGGAAAAACGACGACCGTTCGGCTCGCGACACACATACTGCGTTCGGCCAACAAGAATGTAGGGCTTAGCTCGACCGACTGGATCGCGGTCAATGATCGCATCATTGATCGTGGCGATTGGTCAGGACCCGGTGGTGCGCGTGCGGTATTGCGCGAGCCGACCGTTGACGTGGCGATTCTCGAATCTGCACGTGGCGGACTGCTGCGTCGTGGCCTGGGCGTCAATGTTGCCGATGTGGCGTTGATCACAAATATTGCCGAAGATCATCTCGGCGATTTCGGCTCGAAAAACCTCGCCGAGCTCATGAATATCAAATGGATCGTCAGTCGCGCCGTGGTTGGCAGTGGACGGCTGATTCTTAACGCTGACGACGAGCTGCTCGTGTCGAAAGCGCCCAATTACGCGGGGGAATTGATTTGGTTCTCGATGGATTCTGACAATCCGCTTGTGACAAGTCATGTTGAAGCTGGTGGGACAGCATTTGCGTTGGACGGTGACAACTTATTATTGATGATCGGCGACACCCGCGAAAATATTTGTCGAAGTTCTGACATCGCGATCACATTGAATGGAGCTGCTCGCCACAATGTCGCGAATTCGCTGGCCGCTGCCGCATTGACGTACTGCTTGGGCGCATCGCTTGCCGAAATCAAAGTGGGGCTTTCAACGATAACGCAAGATGACAATCCGGGACGCTGCAATATTTACGATATCGGCGGCCGCCAGGTTTTGGTCGACTTTGCACACAATCCACATGCAATGCAGGCGTTGTTCGATATGGCGCAGGCGTTACCGGCTAAACGCAGGGCATTGTGTTTTGGTCAGGCGGGCGATCGCCCAGATCACGCGATTCGCGAGCTGGCAAGAGATGCGTGGGCGATTGGCCTCGACAAAGTCATTGTGTCCGAGCTCGCAGCTTATTATCGAGGCCGGGAGGCCGGTGAGGTCTTCGGCATTATTTGTGACGAACTTCTGCAAAATGGCGCTGAACGCGATCAAGTTGAAAATTTTGAAGAAGAAAGCGAATCTCTATCCGCTGCGCTGAATTGGGCGCAGTCTGGCGACCTCGTCATCATGTTAGCGCTCGGCGGTGCTGCGCCGATACAGGAACAGTTACAAGCGTTAAACGAGACTTAGAATAAAGTCCCAGTGGCTTTGTTCGACTGGCATGATTGACAGGCGATTGCCACGGCGCGTCAGGATCATGCCTTCGAGTTCGGGATACGACTTCAGTTCGGTCAACGTAATCCTGCGATCAAACTTCTTCACAAACTCGACATCGACAAGAATCCAGCGCGGATTTTCCTGTGTGCTTTTCGGATCAAAGTAGCGTGATTTCTTGTCGAATTGTGTCGGGTCGGGATATGGCTCGCTGCATACGCTCGAAATTCCGACGATGCCAGGCTCCTTGCAATTGGAGTAATAGAAGAAAATTTCGTCGCCGATCCGCATATCGTCGCGCATCATATTGCGCGCCTGGTAGTTGCGAATGCTGTCCCACATTTCGCGACCGTCTCTTTCAAGGTCATCGATGCTGTAAACGTCGGGTTCGGACTTCATTAACCAGTGATTCATTACGCCAAGTGCCTGATTTATAAGGGCGGACAAGTTTAGCACGCCACGGTCGGTTTACCCTTACAGACAGCTCCAATTAGCGTCGCTACTATCCCCTTGCGCGAGTACGGCGCTATGTTAGGATGGCGCCGAAAATCTCCTGAGAGGACTATTTCTGATGGCAAATATGCTGGCAAATATCTTCGGTTCGTCGCCCGTGCAACCAATTGAGAAGCACATGGGAATCGCGCATCAGTGCGCCAAGGAACTCAGAGGGTTCTTCGCTGCGGCTGTCGCAGAAGACTGGGAAAAGGCCGCTGAAATTCGCGCCGAAATAACCCGGCTCGAACATGAAGCGGATGACGTCAAGAAAGAGATTCGACTACACCTTCCTAAAAGTCTCTTTATGCCCGTACCACGTGAAGACCTGCTCGAGTTGTTACTCGTGCAGGACAAGATTGCAAATCGTTCGCAGGACGTTTCCGGGATTGTTTTGGGCCGGAGGATGCAGTTTCCCGCACAGTTATCGGAGCAGTTTCTCGAGTTTGTCGATCGCAATATCGATGCGTCCAAGCAGGCCAGAAAAAGCGTGCGAGAACTTGATGAATTATTTACGGCTGGATTTCGTGGCGCCGAAGTTGATCTCGTAACCGCATTGATTGAGGAGCTCGATCAAATCGAAACCGATACCGACGAGAAGCAGGCTGCACTGCGATGGGCTCTGTACGAGATCGAGTCAACTCTGAATCCTATCGATGCCATGTTCATGTACAAGGTCATTGAACTGGTCGGCGAAATTGCAGATATGGCTGAAAGGGTAGGACGCCGCCTCGAACTATTGCTCTCTCACTAATCAACTGATTCTCACTAAGTACTCCGACTTCTCGAGGGATTTTCATGGAAGCAGAGATTGTCTATATAACCCTGGCTGCGCTGTTTGGCATTTTCATGGCGTGGGGTATCGGTGCTAATGATGTCGCGAATGCAATGGCGACTTCGGTTGGCTCCAGAGCGCTAACGATCAAGCAAGCGATTCTGGTAGCGGCGATATTTGAATTTCTCGGGGCAGTGTTGGCTGGCGGCGAAGTCACATCCACTATTCGTAAGGGAATCGTCAATACTGACAGCCTATTGGGTTTGGAGGACGGGGCGAAACTGCTGGTCTACGGCATGCTGGCAGCATTGTTGGCCGCGGGTACCTGGTTGCTCGTCGCATCGCGCAAAGGCTGGCCGGTTTCTACGACACACTCAATTGTTGGCGCGATCGTTGGTTTCGCGGCAGTCGGTATTGGCGTAGATGCCGTGCAATGGGGACAGGTTGGCACCATCGTCATGAGCTGGGTGATATCGCCGGTTACGTCCGGGTTCATCGCTTTTCTCATTTACCTCAGCGTTCAACGACTCATCCTGCGACATGATGACCCGCTAACGATGGCGAAGCGTTATGTGCCGGTTTACATTTTTCTGGCGGCGTTCACGATCACTCTCGTGACCATCCTGAAGGGGCTGAAGCATGTAGGGTTGGACCTTAGTTTGCGCGACAGCTATTTGTTAGCAATCGGCATCGCGGTCGCTATCGCCGTCGTGGGCGCGTACTTCATTAACAAGATTGAGCCGGACAAGAAGGCAGAGAAACACCAGCATTTTTATACCGTTGAGCGCGTGTTTGGAGTGTTAATGATCGTTACGGCGTGCGGCATGGCATTCGCGCACGGCTCAAACGATGTTGCCAACGCGATCGGTCCGCTGGCTGCCGTCATCAGCATCGCACAGAGCGGCACGATCACCGCGAAATCGGCATTGCCAGCATGGGTACTGATGCTCGGTGGTGCCGGTATCGTCATAGGTCTCGCTACGTTCGGTCGACATGTTATTGCCACCGTCGGCAAGAAGATTACGCAGCTAACGCCAAGCCGCGGCTTCGCAGCAGAACTCGCTGCGGCGACGACCATCGTGATTGCGTCCGGTACCGGCATACCGATATCGACCACTCACACTCTGGTCGGGGCAGTGCTTGGCGTCGGCATGGCGCGCGGCATCGAGGCCATCGATCTGCGGGTTGTCGGACGCATAATGGTGTCGTGGGTGGTCACAATTCCTGCCGGCGCCTTCCTCTCGATCCTGTTCTTCTTTATATTCAAGACATTCTTGCCGTAACTGAGAACATAATCGATGCGACGTTTGTTGTTATTGATCGTCGCTTTGCAAGCGTCGTGTGCGGGAACGCCCGCTGACGCGCAGGCGATCGTAAGCTACCGATCCGTTCACCATCCGGTCTACAGCGAAACCGGAATGGTTGCGGCACAAAACCAGCTACCTGCTGAAATCGGCGCGCAAGTCCTTGCGGACGGTGGTAATGCTGTCGACGCGGCAGTCGCGGTTGGTTTTTCTCTGACAGTCACATTGCCACGCGCCGGCAATATCGGCGGTGGTGGCTTCATGCTGGTATACGATGCGGAATCGGATTCGACGATCGCGATCGACTATCGCGAAATGGCACCGCTCGGTGCAACCCGCGATATGTTCCTTGATGCAGATGGCAATGCGGACCCGTCGCTGTCCCGTGATTCGCACAAAGCGTCGGCAATTCCGGGCACCGTGGCGGGATTGTATTACGCCCATCAGCGTTACGGAAAACTGCCCTGGAAACGTCTTGTGCAACCAGCAGCTGACCTTGCTCGCGATGGCATCGTAGTTACGCACGACCTGGCGACACAACTGAAGAATCGTCAGCCGCGTATGTGCAGAGACGATACGACCTGCGGGTATTTCTACAAACCCGGTAAGGTGCCGTACGCAATGGGTGAGCGCCTCGTGCAGTCGGATCTCGCGCACACACTGCAACTCATCGCGGACGATGGTCCGGACGCATTTTATCGCGGTGAAATCGCGGAGAAGATTGTCGCTGAGATGGAGCAGGGCGGCGGACTCATAGACATGGCGTCACTCGCGGCGTACAAACCTGCGATTCGCGAGCCGTTACGTGGCGACTACCGCGGCTACGAAATCGTCGCAATGCCGCCGACAAGTTCAGGCGGTGTGCATGTCCTGCAGATGTTGAACGTGCTCGAGCATTTTCCGATCGCGGAATTCGGCGCCGGCAGCGCTGATGAGATTCATGTGCTGACCGAGGTCATGCGCCTCGCGTATGCGGATCGTAGCGAACATCTCGGCGATCCCGATTTCTACGATGTGCCGGTCGAGTGGCTAACGAGTGACGACTATGCCGCTGAGCTTGCCGCGTCCATCGATATGCGCTGGGCGCGCCCGTCAGTTGATGTCAAACCAGGTGTTCCGGTGCCGCCAGCGAGTGAGGACACGACGCATTTCTCCGTGATGGATATACACGGCAATGTTGTATCGAACACTTACACATTGAATACGTCCTACGGCTCCGGAATTTCGGTAGACGGTGCGGGTTTCCTCCTCAACAATGAGATGGAAGATTTCGTGTCGAAGCCGGGCGTGCCGAATGTCTACGGATTACTTGGCAGCGACGCCAACGCCGTGGAAGCTCTAAAACGGCCACTGAGCTCCATGACGCCGGTGATAGTTTTTAAAGATGGCAAACCGATGTTTGCGACGGGTAGTCCCGGCGGCGCGAGAATATTCACGGCAGTGCTGCAGATGATCGTTAATGTCATCGACCACGGCAGAGGTATCGCAGACGCCGCGAACATGGCACGCATACATCATCAGTGGTTTCCTGACGAAGTTTTGCTCGAGTCAGGCCACAGCCCGGACACGATCAAGATTCTCCAAGAACGTGGGCACAAGATCGTGAAAGCGCAATCGACGTACACGAGTTTGCAGAGCGTCGCAGTACAGGACGGATTATTTCAAGGAGTTGCTGATCCACGTCGACCCGATGCTGCCGCGGTGGCGCCGGCCAGCGTAAATGCTCAAGACTGATACGCAGACAGCGGCGATGTCTCGTGGTGCCCGACGCTATGCGTTGGCGATTCTTACCGTCGTCTACATGTTCAATTTCATCGACCGACAGATTCTTGCGATCTTGTTGCCGTCGATCAAAGAAGAATTCCAAGTTGGCGATACTGTACTTGGACTATTGACCGGAACAGCTTTCGCACTGTTCTACGTAAGTTTGGGCATTCCCATTGCACGTTATGCTGACCGTTGTAATCGGCGCAATCTGATCGCGCTGGCCGTTGCAGTCTGGAGCGGCATGACCGCGTTGTCGGGTATGGCCGCGAACATTTGGCACCTGGCGCTAGCGCGGGTCGGCGTTGGTATCGGCGAAGCAGGCTGTAGCCCGCCGGCGCATTCGATGATTGCGGATCTGTACCCACCCAAACAGCGGTCGTCGGCGATGGGCGTGTACACACTGGGCATATCGGCCGGCATCATGTTGGCCTATCTTGCAGGAGGCTGGCTTGCTGAGAACATCGGTTGGCGCACAGCTTTTTTCGCAGTTGGTTTGCCCGGGATTCTGCTTGCCCTCGTTGTCAGATTTACAATGCGCGAGCCAATTCGAGGCGAATCGGAGCAACGCAGAGATAGTGGTGATCGGCCGCCCTTGCTGGAAGTGGCCGCGTTCTTGCTGCGGCGAAAATCCGTTGTCTACATGGCGATCGGCGCGGGGCTCAGTTCGTGGGTCGGCTATTCAGTCATTTTCAATATGCCGAATTTTCTCACCCGCAGCTTCGAAGTTGGCGAAACGTCCATTGGCATCTGGCTCGGCCTGATCTACGGCATCGCCGGGGGCCTCGGGTTTTTCTTGGGAGGCTATATAGCTGACCACATAGGTCAACGCAGTCATCGGCGCGCGTTCGCTTTTCTTGCTGCGGCGACGGCTCTGGCGACGGTATTCAATGCGGCGGTGTTTCTGTCGCCGACGTTGGTCTGGTGTTTGAGCTTGCTCGTCGTGCCAACAGTAATCGCGAATTTTTTCCTGGCACCGGTTTTGGGTCAAACGCAGAGCCTGGTTTCACTGCGTATGCGCGCCGTCGCCTCGTCGCTGCTATTGCTAATCATCAATGTCATTAGTTTGTTGATCGGCCAACCGGCTACCGGGTTTATCAGTGACTTGCTGGCGGGATCGTTTGGCGCGGAGTCGATGCGATATGCATTGTTGATGGTCAGTGCCGTGGGGTCACCGATAGCGGCCTGGTGCTATTGGCAGGCGGGCAGGTCGATCGAGCCTGACTTGCTACGCGCGAACGAAAAAGACTGAACTACACCGAGCGCAGGTACCACTCGAAGTCGAGATTGCTGATCGTGTCGTGAAATTGCTTCTCTTCGGCGCGCCGATTTATTGCGTACATCTTGCAATACTTTTCGCCCAGGTACTCTGGCAGGATTTTACTGCGCGAGAATTTGTCGAGGGCGGCGTCCCAGCGGTCCGGAATACGGGTTTTCAGCGAAATTGTTTCGCCTTCTTCGACCATGCGACCCGGATCGCATTTATTCTTCAGCCCGTAATGAACGCCAGCGGCGATCGCGGCGGTCACAAGATAGGGATTTGCATCGGCGCCTGCGACGCGATGCTCGAAACGCAAGTTGTTCTTATCCGATTGTGGGATGCGAACTGACACCACGCGGTGATTTACGCCCCAATTCGGATCGACCGGCGCAAAGTTTTCGGGCAGCAGACGTCGATAAGAATTTGCATTCGGCGCGAACAGCGCGGTGGCCTCTGGCATCGTCTTCAATAACCCGCCCACGGCGTACCGCAATCGAGCCGAGAAGGGTGGTGTTGCGAGACTGTCCTTTCCTTGTGAAAAATAATTCTTGCCGTTCTTGTCCACGAGACTCATATGTATGTGCAAGCCGTTGCCGGAATCTTCCGCAAAGGGTTTGGCCATAAAACAAGCGACGAATCCATGTTTGAGCGCCGCCGCCTTTACAGCGCGTTTCAACAGCACGGCATGATCGCAGGCCAGAACCGGATCATCGACATGCAGCAGGTTGATCTCGAATTGCCCTGCGGCGTATTCCGAGATCACCGTGTCGGCCGGAATGTTTTGCGCGTCGCAGTAGTCGTAAACATCGTCCAGAAACGGCTGGATCTCATTGAGGTCGTCCGGATGGTAGACCTGCACGCCCGGCTGCGGCCGACCCAGGCCTGGAATTCGCGGTGCACGCGCGGTTGGTTTGTCGGATTTGGCATCGAGCAAGTAAAACTCGAGCTCGGTCGCCATCACCATCTTGATACCCATTTTCCTGAGCGGCGCGATCGAGCGTTCGAGCACGGCTCGCGGATCCGCGAAAAACGGTGAGCCATCTTTTTCGTACAATCTAAACAAGGCTTGCGCCATCGGCCGTTTCGACCAGGGCACGGGCGCGAGGCTTCCGGCAACGACGCTGCATTGTTCGTCGGGATCACCGTCATCGTAACCGGGAAGACCTTCGACAACTTCGCCGAGAACATTCAAGAGAACCGTGCCACCACAAAACCAGAATGGTTCTGTGCAGATCTTCTCAAAATCCTTCGCTCGGACACGCTTACCCTTCAGTATGCCCAACGCGTCCGGAATCAAGACCTCCATGAACGCAGTGTCCGGGTACTTCTTGAGCAGTTGTTTTAGTTCTTTCAGCAGCGGATTTGATTGCTTCGCCATGTCTGGCCGTCTTCCTTTTTTTTTGAGCTTCCACGATCTTGCTGCCGGCCGCAAGAGATACGGCGTTGCCACGTGCTGGCGATCATTCTATTGCTGCGATATCATAATATGAATTAGTTATTCATAATATGGTCACCTCTAATGGCAACTGCAAACCCGCCACAAGGCGCGCAGGCCGCGCTTCGCGCCATTCGCCTGCTGAAATTATTCACGCCGGCTGCGCCGGAAATGGGACTCGTTGAGATCAGCGAACGTGCTGAACTGAACAAGACCACGACCCATCGTCTGTTGCAGGCTCTGGCCAGCGAGGCCATGGTCGAACGCGATGAAACAAACGGCACTTACCGGCTCGGAGCCGGCATGATGGCGCTGGGCGTACAGGCGCTCTCAAGCAGTGATCTGCGGCTGCGCGTCCGGCCCATGCTCAAGCGGTTGGCTAGAGACAGTGGCGAGACCGCAACGCTGGAAGTGCCTATCGACGATTCGATGTTGATTCTGGATGAGGTGGCGGGCAGCCATTTCGTTGCGGCGGCAGGCAATGTAGGAACTCGCTGGCCATTGCACGCGACCTCTACGGGTAAGGCATTGGTTGCATTTGACGAACGGGTCATGGCACGACTGTCGCCCGAACTGGCGTCACTGACTCCGCACACGATCGTTCGACGCGTCGACCTGGAAGAGCAGTTGGGTGCGATTCGGCAGCGCGGTTTTGCCGAGTCAGTCGACGAGCTTGAAGACGGATTTTCGGGTGTCGGCACGATCATCCGAGGCGGCCTCGGAGAGGTGCTCGGAACACTTTCGATCTGCGGGCCAACTCAGCGCATGAGTGACTCGCGCCGCGCCAGACTGGGCGAAACTCTGCGCTCTGCGGCGGCGCAGCTGCAGCCTGCATAGCGGCCGCCGTGCTACCATATCGCCAGCTAAAGCGTCAGGAATAAGAATATTAATACGCGCAAGTTTGCTGCTCTGATTCGGGGAATCGCACTCACTTTTTTCGCTACGACCACTCTTGTCTGGTCGGCGGCAGCGAATGCGATTGACATAGAAGTTCCACCTGTTGGGCTGACCGATGTGACAATGGAAATCGTCATATCGGACCTGGCTGCCGGTGACGTAGCGACCGTCAATGTCGACGGAGAGAATCACTGGGTAACGGCCGATGCTGATGGGCGTGCGTCCGTGCCTGATATTGCAATCGTTGAGACCGGAACCGTGCAAGTGATTGCGACGGTCAATGGTTCGACGGCCGAAGCAAGTGTGCGAATTCTGCCGGGCTGGATCTCGCTGATGCCGGCTTTTCTGGCGATCGCCGTAGCGCTGGTGCTGAGAAATGTCCTGCCTGCACTCTTGATCGGACTGTGGCTAGGCGCGACGGCCTTGGAAGGCTTTACGTTTGCTGGCGCCCTGCAAGGTTTGTTAAACGTGTTCGCAGTTTTCATCGTCAATGCGCTCGCGAATCCCGATCATGCGGCAATTATCGCGTTCAGCATGATGATCGGCGGCATGGTCGGCATCATTACCCGCAATGGCGGCATGACAAGCGTTGTGCGCATGATCGTTAGCCGGGCCAAGACGGCTGTCGGTGGGCAGGTATCGATCTGGCTCATGGGTCTAATGATTTTCTTCGACGATTACGCGAACACGATGGTCGTCGGCAACACAGCGCGACCGATCACCGACCACCTGAAAATTTCCAGAGAGAAGCTGGCCTATATTGTCGACTCGACGGCGGCACCAGTGGTTTGTCTCGCGCTGATTACAACCTGGATCGGCTACGAAGTCAGTCTGATTGACCAGGCGTTGCAGGGCATCGACGAGCTGGCGGACCAAGCAGCCTATTCGGTTTTTCTAAGCACCATACCGTACAGCTTCTACCCGATTCTGGCCGTCTTCTTCGTCATCGTTGTAGCGTCGACGGGCCGCGACATGGGTCCTATGTACAAAGCCGAAGTACGCGCAAGACAGGGTGCGGTGCAGCCATTGGCGGCCGATGAATTGCCGGCAATGAGCGGCGACACTTTAGAGGCGAAAGACAATATTCCGTTGCGCGCTGCAAATGCATTCATTCCTATTCTCGTCATGATTGTCGGTCTGGGTGCCGGCCTGTACGTGACCGGTACCAGTGCGCTCGGCCCGGGTGAGCATGCAGTTCGCGACATCATTGGGGCGTCCAACGCCTACCAGGCAATGATGTGGTCATCGTTTATTGGGGCGTTGACAGCAGCGACTCTGTCGATCGGACAACGCATCCTCAACGCTCATGAAACCGTGGATGCCTGGTACGGTGGCGCGCGCGCGACACTGTTTGGCATGATCACTTTGATCCTCGCCTGGTCGATGTCCGATGTAACTGCGGCGCTGAATGCCAAGGGCTACCTGATTGCAATTCTCGGCGACTCGATGCCGGTCGCCTTCGTGCCTGCAATCGTGTTCGTGCTTGCAGCAGTCACGGCGTTTTCAACTGGCACCAGCTGGGGCACGATGGGCATCCTGATGCCGCTTGCCATCCCACTCGCCTGGGCGGTCATGACCGTGAACGGTATGGCAGATCCTGCCGGCATGCATATCCTCTACTCGGCAACGGCGTGCGTTTTGGCGGGCGCAGTCTGGGGGGATCATTGTTCGCCAATTTCGGACACGACGGTACTGTCATCGATCGCAAGTGGTTGCGATCATATCGAGCATGTACGGACGCAATTGCCGTACGCCATGCTGGTTGGCATGGTGGCTATCGCGCTAGGCACAATTCCGGCTGGGTACGGTCTGTCGCCGTGGATTTCGATACTGGTTGGCGGCAGTCTTCTGTTTGGCCTGTTGCGATACTTCGGTCGCAAAGCCGATGAGGCTGTGTGAGTAACAAACCGGTTATTGGTGTACCGGCAGATCGGCGCATGGTTGATCCGCACCCGTTTCATATGGCGGGAGAAAAGTATGTACAGGCGCTTGTAGATGGTTCGGACGGATTGCCGTTCATTATTCCGGCGTTGGGTGATCCTCTGGATGTCGACGATATCATTGCCAATGTTGACGGCCTGTTGCTCACGGGCAGTCCGTCCAACATAGAGCCGTACCACTACGAGGGTCAGCCGAGCGAACCCGGAACGTTGCACGATCCGCATCGCGACGCACTGACTTTGCCACTGGCCAAGCGGGCGATGGAAAAGGGCGTGCCGCTGCTCGCTGTTTGCCGCGGTCACCAGGAACTCAATGTTGTACTGGGCGGTACATTGCACCAAAAAGTACACGAGGTGCCAGGCTACGGGATGCACAAGGAAAATCCGGAGGATCCTCTGGAGGTGCAGTACGGACCTTCGCATTCACTGAATCTCGTCGAAGGCGGTTTGTTGCACGGTCTGGCTGGCGCGAATTCCGTCATGGTTAATTCGCTGCACGCGCAAGGTATTGCGAAACTGGCTGACGGTGTAACAGTTGAAGCGGTGGCAGATGATGGATTGATTGAGGCTTTCGTTGTCGACAGTGCGCCGGGTTTCGCGTTGTCCGTGCAGTGGCATCCTGAATGGCAAGTACGGCTCAACGAATTTTCGACGGCAATATTCAAAACATTTGGCGACGCATGTAGAGCGTTCGCTGCAGAACGGTAGGTGAGTTGTGAGTGACGATGATGTATTTCAAGCTTGGCTTAAAGAGCGTGAGATCGATGACGTAGAAGTATTTGTTCCGGACATGGCCGGTTCGGCGCGTGGCAAAGTATTGCCCGCGGACAAGATGGGCAAGGGTTCGTTGCGGATCCCGGAAGCTATTTTTGGCCAGACCATTTCCGGCGACTACACGACTAACAAGCACAACGTCGAAGATCGGGACATGACTCTGATCGCCGACCCTACGACGCTACGCGTGGTTCCATGGGCGACAGACCCGGCGGCGTCAGTTTTTGTCGATTGCTACCACGGTGATGGTTCGCTCGTAGGCGCATCGCCGCGCGGTGTGCTCAGGAGCGTGCTTGGCAAGTACGAAGCTCGTGGCTGGATTCCGGTCGTTGCACCGGAAGTCGAATTTTATCTGCTTAATCCTCATTCGGACCCAAATGTGGAGGCAGCGGCGCCCGAAGGTCGTCTCGGTTGGCCGGAAGGGGCGAGGCAGCCCTATAGCATCGATGCGATGAACGATTTCGAACCGTTCATTAATGATTTATACGCGGCCTGTGAGGCACAAGAGATCCGCATTGATACCTTGTCGCAGGAAATGGGACCCGCGCAATTTGAAATCAATTTTCTGCATGGCAATGCGATAGATCTGGCAGACCAGGTGTTTCTCTTCAAACGCACCGTGCGCGAAGTTGCGATCCAGCACGAAATGCATGCGACATTTCTTGCCAAGCCGATGGCTGAGGAGGCGGGCAGTGCGTTGCATGTTCACCAGAGCATCGTCGATAAGGAAGGCGATAATGTGTTGTCCGACAAGAACGGCGAAGCAAGCGAACTGTTCTACGGTTTCCTTGGTGGGTTGCAGACTTACATGCCTGACGCGCTGCTGATTTTTGCGCCTTACGTCAATTCTTATCGACGCTTCATGAGTCCCTGGGCTTCTCCTGTCAATCTGGCGTGGGCGGTGGACAATCGCACCGTTGGCCTTCGGGTGCCTGATTCGGGTCCCGAAAACAGGCGCATCGAAAATCGACTCGCCGGGTCCGACGTGAATCCATACCTCGTGATTGCGGCATCGCTGGCATGTGGGCTTCTCGGCATGACCGAAGGTCAAAAACCTACCGAAGCGACCGAAGGCAGTGCCTACAGTGACGAATTCAGCCTACATCGCAATATGTTTATTGCGCTACAGGAATTGCGCAATTCCGAGGCTATGCGCAGCATTCTAGGTGACGAGTTTGTCGATCTGTACTGCGCCGTCAAAGACGATGAATACCGGGAATTCCAGGAGATCATCACGCCCTATGAGCGTGAGATCCTGATGTTCAACGTCTGATTCGAAAGGCGTTTCAGTATGTGATTACCGCAGGACTCCGCACCTGCGGTTGGCTATCATTGTTAGATTGAGCCCTCGGAGGTGAGCCATGGCGGCGCTGGAAAAACGTTCTGGAGCGGATTGGCAGGAGCTGGATAAAGACCACTACCTGCATCCCTTCACGGACCACAAAGATCTACACGCGAAAAAGTCACGCATCATTACGCGTGCGGCCGGTTCCTATATCTATGATGCCGATGGCAACAAGATCCTCGACGGCATGTCGGGTCTGTGGTGTGTCAACGCGGGCTACGGTCGAGAAGAACTGGTTGAAGCCGCTGCAACGCAAATGCGTGAGCTGCCGTACTACAACAGTTTTTTTCAGTGCGCGCACCCGCCTTCGATTGCTCTGGCCAAAAAGTTGCAAGAGGTCACTCCTGCACACATGAATCGTGTGTTTTTTACGGGCTCAGGGTCCGAGTCGAACGACACGATCGTACGTATGGTTCGACGTTATTGGGATTTGATGGGACAGCCTGAGCGGCACACGATCATCAGTCGGCAAAATGCGTATCACGGATCGACCGTGGCTGCGGCCAGTCTCGGTGGCATGAAACCGATGCACAGTCAGGGCGGTTTGCCGATTCCCGGTATCGAGCATGTTGAACAACCGTATTGGTTTGGTAGCGATCACAGCCTGTCACCCGAGGAATTCGGTTTGCTTGCTGCGCGCTCGCTTGAAGCGAAGATCAACGAACTTGGCGCGGAAAAAGTAGCAGCATTTATCGCGGAACCGATTCAGGGTGCGGGTGGTGTCATTATTCCTGCGGCCAGTTATTGGCCTGAGGTGCAGCGTATTTGTGACGAATACGGGGTGTTGCTGATATCCGACGAGGTTATTACGGGATTCGGTCGGCTCGGCGAATGGTTCGGAGCCGATTACTACAATACGCGACCCGACTTCATGCCATTCGCCAAAGGCGTCACGTCCGGATACCTGCCATTGGGCGGCGTGATGATTAGTGATCGCGTCGCTGAAACCCTGATCGACAAAGGTGGCGAGTTTTACCACGGCTATACCTACTCCGGCCATCCAGCGGCCTGTGCAGTTGCTATCGCCAACATAAATATCTTGCAAGACGAGGGTCTGGTCGACCGCGTTAAGAACGATATCGGCCCGTATCTGCAGGCGGGTTGGAAGAAACTCGCTGAACATCCACTGGTTGGCGAAACGCGAATGGTAGGATTGATGGGCGCATTTGAGATCGTCAAAGACAAGAGTTCGCTCGAGCGCTTTGATGAAGATCAAGGGGTCGGCACGATCTGCAGAGACTTCCTGGTCAACAACGGATTGGTTATGCGTGCGGTGGGTGACTCAATCGTGACAGCACCACCGTTTATTTTGACGCACTCGGAGGCAGACGAACTCATCGAGAAAGCCTGGAAGTGTCTGGATCTGACTCAGCAGGCAATACAATGACACGCAAAGACAGCAACGATAACGCAATGACTCGCGAGAGCCTGTATGGCACAACGCCGGAGCCAACCTATGCTGGCATCGTGTCGTTCATGCGGCGCAAATACAGCAAGGATCTGACCGGAGTCGACGTTGCTGTGCTCGGCGTGCCATTCGATACCGCGACAACCAATCGCCCCGGTGCACGCCTTGGCCCACGCGCGATTCGAGCAGCATCGTCGATCATTGCCTGGGAAAAAATGTACGGCATGGAGTTTGATCCGTTCGATAAGCTGGCGGTAATCGACTGGGGCGATTGTTATTTTGATCACGGGCGACCGCAGGGAGTGCCCGACGAAATCGAGAATTGCGCGCACAACATAATTAACCAAGGTCCGGGACTTCTGACGCTCGGCGGTGATCATTTTATTTCCTACCCGCTGATCAAAGCGCATGTCAAGAAACACGGCGGACCACTTTCAATATTGCATTTCGACGCGCATAGCGACACCTGGGCTGATGACGACGGCAGAATCGACCACGGTACGATGTTTTATTTCGCGGCGAAGGAAGGGCTCGTCGATCCGGCGACCTCGGCGCAGATCGGCCTGCGCACAACGAACCCCGATACGATGGGTTTCAATGTTCTGGACGCGCCCTGGGTGCATACGCACGGCATCGACGCAACCATCGAACAAGCGCGCAAGATTCTTGGCGACAATCCCGTTTATCTGACGTTTGATATCGATTGCCTCGATCCCAGCTATGCACCTGGCACAGGCACGCCGGTTTGCGGTGGATTGACGTCACACCAGGCAATACAAATCATCCGCGGGCTACAGGGAATCAATGTTATTGGTATGGACATTGTTGAAGTCGCCCCTGCCTACGATGTTGGCGAGATTACGGCGCTGGCTGCGTCGCAACTCGCGATGGAGATTCTGTACCTGTACGCCAATCGTCCGGAGCAATAGCTGTGGCAAGTATCGACAACACGCGGGAGCATACCGGCTCCTACTACGCAGCTTCGCGTAATATTCATGCGGACTACCCGAAGCTTGAGGGCGAGCATCGTTGCGACGTAGTTGTTGTGGGGGGTGGTTTTTCAGGAGTTTCGACGACGCTATATCTTGCCGAGCGTGGCTACGATGTGACGTTGATTGAGGCGAATCGAATCAGCTGGGGAGCATCGGGGAGAAATGGTGGCCAGCTCATCGACGGGTTCACCAGCGAAGAGAAATTCCGGAAGAAATTCGGTGATGCCGAAGCCAATATGGTGCGCCAGATGGGTATCGAATGTCGCGATATCGTCGTCGATCGTGTCGAAAAATATTCCATTGATTGTGACCTGAAGTTTGGCTACCTCGACGTCGCGGGTCGCGGCCGCCCGGCAGAATTGCGCGATCTTGAGGAATATCTGGAGGACCGGCTTAAGCACAATTTTCCCTACGAAATGCGAATGGTTGGGCCCGACGAGCTCGGCGAATGGATCAATTCTGACGCCTATGTTGCCGGCGTCAGCAACCTGGGCAATGGACATTTGCACCCACTGAATCTTTGCGCAGGCGAGGCAAAGGCAGCAAGCGAACTCGGTGCCAGTATTTTCGAGCAGACGAAGGTGTTGCGTATTCGTCATGGCGATAAACCGGTGGTTGAAACGGAATTCGGCAAAGTTTTCGCCACGAAAGTGGTTCTCGCCGGCAACGCCTATCTACGTGACGCTGAACCCAAATTGCGCAACGCCGTGTTTCCTGCTGGCAGTTATGTTATTGCAACGGAGCCGTTGGGCGACGAGCGCGCTAGCCGACTGATGCCAGCCGACGTCGCATTTTGCGAACAATGCACTGCGCTTAACTACTTTCGTTTGTCGGCGGACAAGCGCTTGTTGTTCGGCGGTATGTGTAATTACTCGGGTCGGCATCCGCGCAGCATCACTGCATCATTGATGCCACGGCTGCAAAAAATATTCCCAAGCCTCGCTAATGTTCGCATCGATTACGAATGGGGTGGAAATATCGCGATAAGCATAAATCGTTGCCCGCAGTTCGGTCG
>JBPCYB010000012.1:0-5313 GCA_051007995.1 Woeseiaceae bacterium
ACTGCGGGCGTCGCAGGGATACAGCGCCGCCAATGAACCAAGCAACACCCATTCAATTGCCAACTCGATTCGCGTTTCTGCTGATCAACGATTTCACGTTGATTTCGATGTCGTCTGCCGTCGAGCCATTGCGCATGGCAAATCGAATTTGCAAAAAGGACGTCTACAAATGGAAAACCATTTCGGACACAGGTGAGGCCGTGTGTGCGAGCGATGGACTGTCGGTGAATGTGGATTGCAGCATCGATCAGCCGGATGCGCTCGCGGGAGTAGATATATTGGTCGTCTGCGGTGGCTGGAACATCGAACAGAATACAACTGAAGCTGTCATCAAGTGGCTGCGATCTGCCAGTCAGGGGCCGGTCGGGTTTGGTTCAACATGCACTGGCAGTTTCTTGCTCGCCAAGGCCGGATTGCTCGATGGTTATCGATGTAGCGTGCACTGGGAAAATATCGGAGCCATGACCGACCTGTTCCCGAAAGTGCATGTCAGTCGCAGTGTCTATACGATCGATCGCGATCGGTTCACGTGCTCGGGCGGCACATCGCCCGTAGACATGATGCTATACCTGATCAAGCGCGAGTGCGGTCCGGAGGTCAGCGCGGGCGTTGCAGAACAATTCATCTACGAGCGCATACGTCGCTCCGGCGAGAAACAACGCGTTCCACTCAAACATGTGGTTGGCAATCAGTCCGAGAAGTTGATCGTTGCCGTCGAGCTGATGGAGGCGAATGTTCGCGAGCCTATTAGCCAGGTCGATATTGCGGCTTATACGGGCGTATCACGACGACAGTTACAACGACTATTTCAACGCTACTTGCTGTGCACGCCATCGCGTTACTATTCGCAAATTCGATTGGCGCGTGCGCGTGAGCTGCTGCACCAAACCAGTATGAGTCTGGTTGAAATATCAGCGCTGACGGGTTTCATTTCGAGCTCGCACTTCAGCAAGAGTTACAAAGAACATTTCGGGCATTCGCCGAGCGCTGAACGCAAACGCTGAGAAAACGCATTACATCGTTACGACGATATTGCCAACATGCTTCTTCTTGATGAATTCCGCTTGCGCGACAGCCAGTTGCTCAAGTGGATAGGTCGCTGCCAATAGGGATTTGATTTCCCCTTGTTCGATGTAACTCACGAGTCGAGCAAAAGTACCTGGCGGAACAATCGTTGCGCCTGTAAACGTCAGGTCGTTGAGATACATCGTGCGCAAGTCCAGATCAACAATGGGCCCGGCGATTGCTCCGGAACAGGTATAACGTCCGCCACGCTCGAGAGCTTCGAGTAGCGTGGGGAAGTATCTACCGCCAACGACATCGGCCACGACGCTCACAGTACGTCGTCCGATGCTGTCCAGCAGCAGCTCTGTGAGATTCTCGGGCGCGCGCGGCAAAACGGCATCAGCGCCGATCTCGCGGACTGCGTCATGTTTGGCCTCACTAGCCAGTGCGATCGTAGTGGCACCACGGCGATTCGCGAGTTGAATCAATGCCGAGCCAACGCCGCCAGATGCACCTGGAATCAGTACCGTGTCGCCGGTGTCTACATTGGCGCGATCGAGCATGTTTTCGGCTGTGACGTAGGATGTCGCAAACGTCGCGAGTTCGGCATCGCTGAGCGCCGATTCAATGGCGTGCACATTGATTGCGTTGACACTCGCAAATTCGGCGAAGCCACCGTTCACGTCAGAACCGAAATAATGACACTTGTTCATATCGAGCGGATCATCGGGATCGCGTAACCAAACGTCCACCAAGACCCGCTTGCCGAGTAATGACTGATCGGCGTTCTTGCCAACCTCAACAACTGTACCGACAGCATCGGCGCCTTGAATCAGCGGGAACGATATAGGGCTACCACCCCAAGCGGCATCGTCGGCATTGTCGGACTTTGAATACCAGCCGATTCGTGTGTTGACGTCGGTATTGTTGAGACCGCAGGCGTGAATTTGCAGCAAGACTTCATTTTCGCCAGCCTGCGGTTTCGGCCAATCGTCCTGCAATACGAGTTTGTCGAATTCGCCATGCCCGGTTAACACTACTGTACGCATCAGTCCTCAGCTCCCGTATCCTGATCTTCCTGGTACTGAATCTCTTCCTCGTAAACCTGTGAGGCTGTTTGTGCGGTTGCCAATGCATCGCCGAACGCAATGTGTTGTTCACTCGGTGAACTTTCGTGGCGAAATACGCGCTGCAGGATGTACAGGCCCAGCACCAGGTGCACAGCGCCAGTCCACGCGTAGAGACCGACCCCGCCAAATGCGTTGATAAACGCCGAGGCAAAAAACGGACCCAGAATGGCACCTGCACCGAATAACAATAGGAGGCCGCTCGATACCATGACGTAGTCACTGGCATCGGCATAGTCGTTCGTATGCGCGATCGCAACGGCATACATGGGAAATGCACAGAACCCCCAGATGGCACCGAGCAAGTTAATGCCGACGACGCCTAAGTTTTCGCTGCTCATCACAATGATCATCGAGACAATCATTCCAGCGGTCGCAGCGGCCACTATGGCCTTGCGTCGTCCGAGCTTGTCAGACAGGAAACCCATCGGCCATTGCGCAAGCGCGCCGCCAAACACCGTTGACGTCATGAACAAGGCGGCGAGAGACGCATCATCTGAAACACTTGCCGTGAATACGGGCGCAAGTGACCAAAATCCACCGTTCGCAAGTCCGGCGCCAAGACAGCCAATGCTTCCGGACGGTGAAATGCGAAACAGTTTTTTCAGGTTCACGTCGGCTTCGAGCGGCAGGTCCGGCGATTGAGATTTCGACAATGCGACCGGCACGGCACCAATCGATACCAGCACAGAGGCGATAAGGAACAGCTCCAGGCCTGTCGGGTCGTACAACAAGGTCATCATCTGGCCGGCTGCCATGACCGTTAACGTGATCATGACGTATGTCGAGAATACAATGCCGCGATCTTCATTGCTGGAGCGATCGTTTAACCATGACTCAATGACGACAAATAACACCGCAAAACAAAAGCCGGTCAGAAAACGCAGCAGACTCCAAGCAATTGGGTCGAGAATCATTCCATGTACGAGCGGCGATGCAGAGCCCAGTGCGGTCATCGCAAGAAAAACACGAACGTGACCAACGTTCTTTACGAGCTCGCCGCCCTTAAGACAGCCGAGTGTGAAGCCCAGAAAATAGAACGCGCCCATGACACCGATGGAGAAGGTCGAAAATGCCTCGAGGGAGGCGCGTACTGGTAGCAGCGTACCTTGTAGTCCAAGACCCGTAAGCAATATCGACACGCCGACCAGCAAGGTTGCGACCGGAGCAAGTGCGTTTTTCATCGTGTGGGCCCGGTCAGTTTTCGGTTTCGATGCCGAGTCGCTCGTGCATCACGGGACTCGTCGTCGTGTACTGCAAATGAACCTTCTTGCCGGGTTCAATGATCGCCTTAGCGGCGAATGCTGCCAGCGCTGCTTCGTGGAAGCCACTCAGAATGAGCTTCTTCTTGCCGGGGTAATAGTTGATGTCGCCAATGGCGAATACGCCCGGGATGTTGGTTTCGAATTTTTCGGTATCGACGTTGACAGTCTTGCGATTGAGGTCGAGACCCCAGTCGGCAATCGGACCGAGCTTCGGCGCCAGACCAAAGAAGGCCATCAGTGCATCGACTGGCAATTCGACCTCATCACCGGAGTTCGCGGCAATAGTCACTGACGTCATCTTCTCTCCATTATCCGCAAAGCCGCTGATCTTGCCTTCCACAAATCGTGCCTTACCCGCATCGCAAAGCGCCATTAGCTGATCAACCGTCGCCTGCGCACCACGAAATTCAGGACGTCGATGCACAATCGTCATGCTCTTCGCGGCTTCGGCAAGCGCGACGGCCCAATCCAGAGCAGAGTCGCCACCACCCAGTATCACAATGTCCTTGTCTGCATATTGCTCGGGATCGCGCACCCGATAATGCACGCTGATGTCTTCGAATGCTTCGAGACCGTTGAGCCGAACCTTGCGCGGTTGAAATGAACCTACACCGCCCGCGATAAAAATCGTCTTGGCATGAAACGTCTTGTATTTTGCCGTCTTCACGATGAATGTGCCGTCGTCCTGCGGCAGCAATTCCGTCACTTCTTCGCTCAAATGAAACGTTGCATCAAAGGGCTCGATTTGCGTCATCAAGGATTCGACGAGTTCGTCACCGCTACATACCGGGATGCCCGGAATGTCGTAAATGGGCTTGTCCGGATAGAGTTCCGCACACTGTCCGCCGACAACCGGCAAGGAATCGAGAATGTGACTCTTGATGCCCAGCAAGCCGAGTTCGAAAACCTGAAAGATACCGCAGGGGCCCGCGCCAATGATGAGCGCATCTGTATTGATTGTGTCGGTCGCCATGCGCGAACGATACTACAATTTGGTGCGTGGTTGCCCCTTCAAATGACGCATTCGTGCGAACACATCGACGCCCATTTGCAGCAAGATATTGGTGATATCGATCGGTACCCAGTTCTCAGCAATCAGGCCATTTTCGACGCGATAAAAGTCCATCACACGCATCTCGATGTGCCTGCCAGTGGGGCCAACCCCGAGCCAGTCGGGGCCGGAATGCGTCGCGATGACCGAGGGCCAACCGCCTGTAATTACGTAATTGCCGTCATAGACGTTGGCGATGTGATTTGCGACTTTGCGATCCGGAAACGCGCGCAGAAACGGAATTTGATGGTGAGCTTCGAAACCCTTTAGACCTCGCGTCGTGCCAATGCCGGACGGACCGTACCACAGGAAATTTTTGGTCCAATACTGCGCGTGGTGCATGCTGGAAAGGTCTTTACCATCAAATGCGAGTAAACCACCGTGCATGTCCTTGCACAGTTTTAGCGCGGCAGCGCCCGTTTCCGGATCTACTGCATCCAGATTGACACCATCCAGTGTGGCCGGTCCCTGCCACGCACCTTCGGCGCCAAGGCTGGGCGCGATGGGCCAGCATCCGACCTGGTGCATGAGATCGAGCACATCAATAAGGACATGGGACTCGACGATTTTGCCGTCCGCAATCTCGTTGACTTCGCAACACCGCAAATTAACAACACCATGGCTGGCCGGAATGTCGTGCCAGTCTTTTTCGAAGGTGCCTTGCAGCTGGGCCACCGTACAGACGAATTCGCTGTCTTTGTACTCACCAGCAATAACGATCTGGTCGCGGCGCTCGACATCAGGGAACGACTCGCGAATCGGCCCCCAAAGTGCATCCGCGATGGCAGCGCTGCCTTCATGTTCATTGACGGGATGAAACGCAAATAGTTTCGCGTCATCGGCATACGCGTTGTCGATCGCCGCC
>JBPCYB010000013.1:0-16030 GCA_051007995.1 Woeseiaceae bacterium
GAGCGCAATGAATCGCGGAGCGCCTGCCGTCGAACATATGCGAATTGCGAACCGGCTCGATCCACTTTCGCCGCACACGAACATAATGCTCGGCTATATCCTCGACAATGCAGGTCTGTATGAAGAGGGCATCGCCAAGCTGGAATATACAAATGAAATTTTCGAGGGCCTGCCGGCCTTGGGTTTCCTGTTTACGGCACACGCCATGTCCGGGGAGTTTGAGCGCGCGATTGCAGCACTAGAGGAAGGCAACGCTGAATACGCTGCACATCTGCAGGAGGCTTACTTACGTGACGGCGAACAGGGATACTGGCAGGCGACGGCAAACCGCACTGAGGAAATTTTGAAACGGCGGCCGGATTTTTTTAGCTGGTGGGCTGCGTATGCCCGGCTGAATCTTGGCGACGTCGCTGGCGCGATCGAGATGCTGGAGAAAGGCTACCACCAACGGGGCGGAGAAATGGCCTTTCTTCTGGTCTATCCATTGGATGCGTTATATGACGAACCTCGCTTTCAGGACCTGTTGCGACGTATGAATCTATCTCAACCTGCCTTGCAAGAAAGCAAATAAACGCACCGCAGGGGCAGCCATCAGAAAAGGTCTTTAGTTCGTACTTTTCAGTTCCCTCAACAGACCTTTGCGAAAGTCGCGAATCGACTCGGCCAAGGTGGTGTCATCCCATCCGGCACCGCGTAGCGAGGTTCTCTGTGTCGCAGACGGATCAACGTATTTGAGGCGATGATAGCCGAGAGAAATGATGTCGTTGTCAACGAGGACGTGGCTTTTGATACGCTTGCCGTTGATGTAAACACCGTTACGACTTTTTAGATCCACGATCATCGTCGATTTTTCGTTACGAATGATGATGGCGTGTTGTCGGCTGATCCATTCATGCACGATGTCGATATCGCAAAGCGCGTTTCGTCCAATCAAGATGCGCGGCTTGTCGATATCGATCCGTCCCAGCGTCTTGCCGTTGCTGGTGTGAATCAGCTGCGGCAGCGGTACGACAATGTTGGGCAGACTCTGTTCTTCGATGGCTTTCTGCGGGATGTGTTCGACCAGCAGGGGAATATGTTCTGCTTTCGCCAGCGCCATCATCGCCAGCCTGTCGATGACGCCGGGCCGGCCACCCGATGCCTCATGCAGGCGATTACACACTGCCGGTGGCATCACGGCCTTTGGATCGTTACAGCCACCGCTCTTGAGTTTCTTGTGTGCGTAGGTGGCAGTCTCGGTTCTCGTCATCGGCTTTAACAGGAACTTGCCGGTCAAGCGACTTTCGACTGTCTGCAGAGCCGGTGCTTCGAAAACCGGTAGCCGCGGTCGCTCGCTCGAAAATATTATCCTGAGAGCGCTGTTGCCATCGATCGACATCGCGGTCAGCTCCGCGAGAACGTCGAGCGCGACAGCTTTCATCTTGTGAACATTCTCGACAATGAGCACTGGCGCACGACCGATCGCGGCCTGCTGCAGGGCAATCACGCGAATCATCTTGAAACGCTCGGCGCCGGTGTCAAAGCCACGGTCGTAGCCGTATTGGGTCAGGATATTCGCCAGGAGAGATATGGCGTCCGTGTGCGCGCCGTCGACAATTGCAACCAGGTGGTCGTCCGGCAACGAGTTCGCGAATCGGTGAATGATCGTGGTCTTGCCAGAGAGCGAAGGACCGTGGAAGAGACCCAGACCGTACCTGTTGGCGCGAGTGTTTTCCAAAAACCGGAGAGCGTTTTTCTGTGCCGTATACGGAACCAGTACGAGTGGCTTCCCGTGGGTTCGAAACGGTTGTTTCTGCAGTCCTGTATCGGCGAGTTTCATCTGGCGACTCCGCTGTCGTAGACGATTGCTGTCGTCCTTAGACCGGTTGTTTTGCGTCCCCGACTTTCGGCGGGTTTGCCTTTGTCTATACGCCAAAGTAAGCCAGCAAGGCCCTTGTATCAAGCGGAATTTGACAGAAGATGGGATACGAATCAGTCTGCGACGTCCCACGCCTGTGAGGTGAAATTCCCCTCGCCCTTGCATTCTTGACCGAGCGGTTGTATATTCACGACCGTTCGTTCAACAATAGATCACGCTATGGCACAGAAAGCGACATCACGGTCCGTAGGCCGGCCTCGCGAATTTGACGAGGAAGCTGCCCTGGAGGCAGCTATGGATGCGTTCTGGAGCAAGGGTTACGAGGCTACGTCCATGGCCGACCTGTGCGGCTGCACGGGTTTGCACAAGGGCAGCCTGTACCAGGCTTTTGGTGACAAGCACCAGCTGTTCATGGATGCGCTGAAACACTATTCCGACTCGGAGTTTCGCGAGGTAGCGGCCGTGGCGTTTCAGTCGGATTCGCCACTGGAGAATATTCGCGCCGCAATGAGCAAGATCTGTGATGACGCAGGCCACGAGAAGGGCTGCCTGGTGATTAACTCGATGGTGGAGCTGGCCCCGCACGATCCGAAAGTCAGGGCGGCGGTCAGGAGCTTCGCTGAGCAACGACTTCGGGTTATGGCCGATATGATTGGCAAGGCCCAGAAGCTGGGCGAGATAAGCGTAAAGCAGGAACCGCACAAGCTGGCAAGACAATTGATGATGACGCTCGCGGGCGGCGCCGTGATGGTGAAAGGCTTAATCGAGGCCGATGACATTCGCGAGACATTGAACGATGTAATCGATTCCTGGATTTGATTTTTTTTGCTTAATTTATGACCGTTCGGTAACAAAATAGCATTACTTAGGAGAAGGATAATGGGTACGTATTTCAAGGCGATAGACCGTTTCGCGACATCATTGACGCGCGGGGTCATTGCCAATCGTTGGCTTGTGATCATCGGCGCCGTCATTTTTGCGGGCCTGGTCGGGTCGGGCGCATCGAATCTCGAATTTTCCACCAATTACCGCGTGTTTTTCTCGGACGCCAACCCCGAGCTGCAGGCATTTGAAGAGCTGCAGAACACCTACACGAAGAACGACAACTTCTTCTTCGTTGTGGAGCCGAATAGCGGGGCAGCGTTTGATCGCGACACGATGGCAGCCGTCGAAGAGCTGACGGAGGCGGCCTGGCAAATCCCTTATACCATTCGCGTCGATTCTGTCAGTAATTTCCAGCACACGTACGCGGTGGAAGACGACCTCGTCGTCGAGGATCTCGTGCGTGGTGCGGCAAGCCGCGATAGCGCGTTCCTTGATGAACGCCGGGACGTGGCGCTCGACGAACCCCTGATACGCGACCAAATCCTGACGCCAAATGCTGATGTTACGGCCGTCAACGTTGTACTGCAGTACCCGGAGAAGGGGTTCATGGAGGTGCCGGAGGCAGTTGAAGTTGCACGTGCGCTACAGGCCGATATTGAGGCGAAGTATCCCGATCTCTCGATACACCTGACCGGCGTGTCGATGCTGAATAATGCGTTCGCTGAAACCGGCATGACCGATGCGGCCACGCTGATGCCGCTCATGTTCGTCGTCATATTCGTACTGACCTGGTTGATCATTCGATCGTTGACGGCGACGTTTGCCACTTTGCTCGTCATCATGTTGTCGACGATGGTTGGAATGGGTGCCGCCGGATTCGCGGGAGTGAAGCTGACGCCAATTGCAATGTCGGCGCCGATCGTCATTCTTACGCTGGCTGTCGCCGATTCGATTCACATCCTGATGTCGTTAAGAGGCCTGATGCGTGATGGCATGGCGAAGACCGAGGCGCTGGTTGAAGCCGTGCGCATCAACTTCCTGCCGGTCTCGATTACGTCTTTAACGACAATTGTCGGCTTCCTGTCGTTGAACTTTTCCGATTCGCCGCCGTACTGGCACCTCGGAAACATCACGGCCGTCGGTATTTGGGCCGCCTGGATTTTTTCGATAACGCTGTTGCCAGCGGCACTGAGCTTGCTGCCATATCGTGTGCAACAAAAATCGGGCACCGAGTGGTCGCAGCGCATGATGGACCGACTGGCTGATTTCGTCATTCGCCGCTACCGCGGACTGCTCGCAGGCGTTGGTTTGCTGACGTTCGCGCTGATCGCGGCCATTCCGTTGATGAACTTCAACGACCAGTGGGTGGAATACTTCGATGACCGTATCGAGTTCCGCGTCGACTCGGACGAGGCGATGAACCACTTCGGGTTGTACCCGATAGAATTTTCCATTCCGGCCGATGGTCCGGGTGGCATCAGTGAACCTGAGTACCTGGCCAACCTGGAACGCCTGACCGACTTCCTGCGGGAGCAGGAGCACGTCACCCACGTGTACTCGTTATCGGACATCATGAAGCGCCTCAACCGCAACATGCACGCCGACGATAACGGCTATTACCGCATTCCCCAGGATCGCGACCTTTCGGCGCAATACCTGCTGCTCTATGAGCTCTCGTTGCCCTATGGCCTGGACCTTAACGACCGCATCAATATCGACAAGTCGGCAACCCGCGTTACCGCGACGATCGAACAGGCAACATCGACCGAGACCAAGCAGTTCTTCGCCAACGTCGAGAACTGGATGCAGGAGAACCTGCCGTCCTACATGCAAGCGAAGCCGACCAGTGCCGCCGTAATGTTCACCTACATCTCGGAGCGCAACATGCAGAACATGGTGGTGGGAACCGTTATCGCGATCGCGGCTATCGCACTTATCATGATGTTTGCGCTGCGCTCGGTACCGCTCGGCACGCTGAGTCTCGTTCCCAACGGATTGCCGATACTGACGACGTTCGGCGCCTGGGCGCTGCTGGTGGGCGAGGTAGGTTTCTCGGTGGCGACCGTTGCCTCGATCTCGCTCGGCATCATCGTCGATGACACCGTGCACTTCCTGTCCAAGTATGTACGTGCACGTGACGAGAAGCGCCTTAACGTCGAAGACTCGATTCGCTACGCGTTTCGCAATGTCGGCATAGCCATTGTCGTGAATACGATCATCCTGACGGCTGGCTTCGTCGTTATGACGACGTCCGCGTTCAAGATGAACGTCGACCTGGGATTAATGACGATCCTGTCAATCGTCGGCGCCCTGATCCTCGACTTCCTGTTCCTGCCGGGCCTGTTATTACTCGGTCGCAAAAAGGAACAGCCTACATCCGCCGGCGACCCCAAGCTGCTGCCGTCAACGGCCTGATCACATTTATTAAAGGAGAAAGAATCATGATTTCCACAAGAACCGTGTCCCTGACGCTACTCGCCACGCTAATGCTCGGCATGGCGGGATCGATCTTCGCTGCCGCAGACCGTGGCTTTGATATCGCGGCTCGATCGGATCGCACAGACCTGGGCTTTGGCGACAGCGAAGTGGATCTGCAAATGGTACTGCGAAACGCCGCAGGCCAGGAGTCCACGCGCTCGCTGCGCATTGCCACGCTCGAAAAGCCGGACGAGTCTGTCGGTGACAAAAGCCTGGTCGTGTTTGACACGCCTCGCGATATCGAGGGCACCGCCCTGCTGTCACATGCAAAAATCCTGGACCCGGATGACCAGTGGCTGTACCTGCCGGCATTGAAGCGGGTTAAGCGTATCTCGTCATCCAACAAATCCGGACCGTTTGTCGGTTCTGAATTTGCATTCGAGGACTTTACGGCCATCGAACTCAACAAGTTCGACTACCGCTGGGTGGGTGAAGTACCGTGCAGCGACCTGACCTGCGATGTACTCGAACGCACGCCCCGTTATGAGAACTCCGGCTACACGAAGCAGGTGTCGTGGGTCGACCAGACGGATTTCCAGATTCGCAAGGTTGAGTTCTACGACCGCCGCGGCGACCTACTGAAGGTGCTCGAACTCAGCGACTACCGCGACTACGAAGGCGTCTGGCGCGCCCACAAGCTGTCGATGAGTAACGTGCAGACCAATAAGCAAACGGACTTGCTCTATAGCGACTATGAATTCGGGACTGGTCTCGCCGAAAACGACTTTGTTAAAGGGCGGCTCAGCCGCCTGAGGTAAGCATCATGCGAATCGTCACACTATTGCTCCTACTCGCCGCGCAATTCCTCGTGCCGTCCGCCGCGCGTGGCGGGGAGTTGGACATCCGCGGCAGCGTCGAAATGCAGGCTCGCGTCTTTATGGACAAGCCTGCATGGTCCGGCCAGGACGACCAGGCCATGCAGGGCTCCGTCATATTAACGACGGAGTTTCGCTGGCGCAGTGAAGAAGGTGACCAGCGGGCTTCGCTAATCCCGTACCTGCGGTGGGACGGGACAGATAGTGAGCGTTCGCTGCCCGATCTCAAGGAGGCCTACTGGGCCGCCGAGGGTGATGACTATGAAGTCCTTGTCGGTGCCAACACGGTGTTCTGGGGTGTTACCGAATCGGTGCACCTGGTCGACATCATCAACCAAACCGACTTCGCCGGCGATATTGATGGCGAGGACAAGCTTGGCCAACCGATGGCTAGTCTTACACTCCAGCGTGACTGGGGCGAAGTCAGCGCTTTCGCAATGCCCTATTTTCGTGAACGTACGTTCGCGGGTGCGGACGGTCGTTTTCGTTCGCCGTTGCCGGTCGATTCCGACGACCCGCTATACGAGTCTTCGGCCGAAGAAAATCACGTGGATCTGGCACTGCGTTACAGCCACTACATTGGTGATATCGACATTGGTCTGAATGTGTTCTCAGGCACGAGCCGTGAGCCGCGTTTCGTTCCATCGAGTAGTGGCCAGTCTCTGCAGCCGATATACGATCAGATAAACCAATTCGGCGTCGACCTGCAGTACACGAGTGATGCCTGGCTCTGGAAACTCGAAGCAATCGCGCGTGATGGCTACTCGCAAAAATTTGCTGCTACTGTCGGCGGCTTCGAGTACACCCTGTACCAGGTCGGTGATTCGCCTGCCGATATCGGATTGCTACTGGAGTACCAGTACGACGGTCGTGACCATAGCGAGCCGGTGACGTTTGCCGATAACGACGTATTCGTCGGTACTCGCCTGGCGTGGAACGATGTGCAGGATACGACTGCGCTGGCCGGTGTTTCCTACGATGTCGATACGGGCGAAACCTTTGTCAATGTTGAAGCCGAACGGCGTTTCGGCGAGGATTGGTTTGCAGAGCTGCGCGTGCGCGTGTTTTCAGGTGCGGAAAATGACAATTCTTCGTACTGGCTGCAGCAGGACGACTACGTGCAGCTAAATGTTGCACGGCACTTTTGAGGCAGACGCAATCAACAGCAGGGGTCAGTGGCCAGGGACGGGAGTTAAACTTTCTCGGCGATATGCGGAGATTATACGCTGACCCTGATGCCCGGGATTCGTTCTACGACGGCGCGTACCTGGCAATTGTATTATGCTTCATAAAGGGAGATTACCAATATGCGCCAAGAAGAAATCGACGACCAGGTATTCGAGCTTTACGATGAGTATTGCCACGGCCACATCGATCGCCGCGAATTTTTTGATCGCGCCGCGAAACTGACGGTTGCCGGCGTATCAGCCGTGGTCATGGCCGAAGCATTGATGCCAAATTACGCGGATGCGCAGGAAGTCTTGTTTACAGACGAGCGTATCAAGGCGAACTGGGTCAACTATCCATCGCCCGGAGGCACTTCGGGTGAAATGCGAGGTTACCTCGTCGCACCCGCAGGCAACGGGCCGTTTCCGGCTGTACTGGTCATGCACGAGAATCGCGGCTTGAACCCGTATGTACAGGACGTCGCAAGGCGATTCGGCGTTGCCGGATTTCTCGCGTTGGCGCCAGATGGTTTGTCGCCGATCGGTGGCTATCCCGGTAACGACGATGACGGTCGCACCATGCAACGGACGCTGGACCAGTCAGAGTTGCGCCAGGACATGATCAACAGTGCCCGCTATGTCAAAGCCCACGAAATGTCTAATGGCAAGCTCGGCGCAACCGGTTTTTGCTGGGGTGGCGGCACTACAAATTTCCTGGCCACCGCGCTTGGTGAAGATCTCAATGCCGGGGCACCGTTCTACGGTAGTGCAGCGGCAACGGACCAGGTTTCGAATATCAAGGCAGCTATGCAAGTCCACTATGCTGCTGATGATGCGCGCGTTAACGCTATGCGCCCGGACTATGAGGCCGCACTTGAAGCGAATGGTGTCACCTTCGAAATGCATACCTATCCGGGCACACGGCATGGATTCCATAATTACTCAACACCGCGTTTTCACCCCGAGGCAGCACAATTGGCGTGGGAGCGCATGGTCGCCTTTTTCGGCGAGCACCTGAGTTAGGCGAGTGGAGCTTCAACGATCGTCGCTGACGGCTTTTGCAACTGATAGACAACAATGATTAAACGAACAACGTTTCGCGCGCGGATTGTTTGCTTCGCAGCCATGCTCTTTTGTTGTGCAAGTACTGTTGCCGCGCCACTACAGGTAGAAACAATTCGAGCGCTGGTGGATGAAAACATTCGTCCGGCGATCGCGCTTTATCGCGAGTTTCTTAGCTTGCCGAATGACGCAAATTACCCGGACGATATTGCCGATATGGTCGGCTGGCTGGAAGTGGCATTTGACAACCGTGGTTTCGCAACACAGAGAATAGAAACGGCCGGAAGCCCTTTGCTGTTTGCAGAACGACACGTCGATGACAGTGCGAAAACCGTATTAGTGTATTTACAATCGGATGGCCAGCCGGTCGACCCGACGCGCTGGCACCAGGAAGATCCCTACACGCCCGTTCTCAAGGAACGCAGTGCCTCCGGCGAGTGGGAGCGAGTGCCCTGGGATCTGCTGCAGAACTCGTTTGATCCTGACTGGCGAGTCTTCGCTCGTTCCGCGTCGGATTCGAAAGGGCCCATGACGCAGTTTCTTGTCGCCATGGATTTGTTCGCCAAGGCGGATTTTCAGCCCGCATTTAATTTAAAGGTCATTGTTGATACCGAGGAAGAAATGGGGTCGCCGAATCTGCCAACGGCAGTTGAGGCGAATCGCGAATTACTGGCAGCCGACATGCTGCTGGTGCTTGATGGCCCACCGCATCCGAGCAATGAGCCAACCATAGGCTTTGGCGCACGTGGAATCGTGACCGTAACGCTGACAACGTACGGCCCCAACGTGCCGCAACACAGCGGCCACTATGGCAATTTCGTACCGAATCCCGCATTTCACATGTCGCGTATTCTTGGCTCGATGAAATCGGCTGACGGGCGGGTTTTGTTGCCAGGGTTCTACGATGGCATTGAGATTAGCGATGATGTCCGTGCCGTCCTGGAAGCCGTTCCTGATGACGAAACCAGGATTCTTGCCGACATGGGGCTCATTCAAGCCGATGCGGTCGCGCCGACTCTGCAGGAGTCATTGCAGTACCCTTCGCTGAATATTCGGGGAGTATCATCCGGTTGGGTTGGTCGGGAATCCCGTACTATTGTGCCGGCCACGGCAACTGCCGAAATTGATGTTCGACTGGTGAAGGAATCCAATCACGAGCGCTTGTTGGGACTCATCTGGTCGCACATTGAAGGTCTCGGCTATCACGTGATCGATCATGCGCCGAGTGACGAGGAACGAATGAACCATGCGAACATCGTGACCTTCAACTCCAACTTCAGCTATGCGGCTTATCGGTCGGATATGGATGCACCGGCAGGACGACTCGCGCGAGCCGGCATGCGTCATCTGTATGGTAAAGAGCCGATACTAATCCGTACCTCAGGAGGTTCGGTCCCGATTTCACCATTTATTGAATCGCTTGGGGTACCGGCAGCAAAAGTACCGACCGTAAACATCGACAACAATCAGCACAGTCCGAACGAGAATATTCGTCTTGGCGCATTCGTCGAAGGGATAGCGATCATGATGTCGGTCTTCAGCCAGGTGCCGGACTGAACAACACAGGGTCAGGTTAAAAACAAATCCGATTAATCTGTCTCATGACGTCGCACACTTTCTACTCCAACCCCGATTGACTCACTTCGATTGAGTGGCTAGAAGCGAAAGAACAGGCCGGCACCAAATTCAACGTTGCTTTCATCCAATACAAGCGGGCTGTCGGCCACGTCCCCCAAAAAGTTTTCATAGTCGATCTGGCCATACAGGTACCAGCGTTGATTCAATTGATACTCGGCGTTTACGTTCAAACCAAAACTTTTCAGACCGCCATCCGGTGTATAAACAGGGTACCCACTCGCATCACTTTGAATTTGCGTAATGCCAAAGTCGGTGCGCTGATTATCCGCCGTCGAACCACTTATATCTGCGCCGATGCGAACAAACAGGCGATCATCCGCAATTCGCCATGTGTACCCGCCACCGAGGAACCACACAACGCCCTTGTCGCCGGTTGCGACTGCCACCGACCCACCCGCGAACCAGTTTCCGCGTAGATAGCGCGCCGTTATCTCGAGTTCAAGTTCCTCATCCTGATCGCCCAGTCCCGCGAGCCGGGGGTCGTCCTCGACCTCACGGGTATCCTCTGCCTCGAGTTGCAGCACGATTCCGAAATCATCTGTCAACATACGGCTGTACCCCAGGCCGCCACCGGATAGAAACATGTTTCCCCAGGCCGCACGATAGGCGCCTACAAAGTACGGATCCACTTCCGTATCACTCTTGTCGCTGCCCTGATACGTTGGCTCACTCTCGAGCCCGACCCCAAGCCGAAAGTCCCACGACTGGTCCGGCTCCAGGCGAGCGCTGTTACGGTAATTGAGATCGACGTCCAGGGCGTCCGGCCATAACACATCACTGTGTGCCGGTGCGCTGAGCAGTAAGGCAGTGGGCAGCAATAGTCTGAAATCACGCATAAGAGGGGCTCTGTTACAAAAAGTTGCAGCAGGCTAAGGCGCGCCGGCGGTGAAGGAAACAAAATTTTCACCAATTGGGGTTATGCTTCGTGAGTAGTCCGAATTGCTACACGAGTTGTCCTATGACCAGACCACTGGCGTCGCTGCTTCCGCAAAACCCTCGTATATGGCTGCTGTTCGCAGCGCTGGTCGCCGTCATGCAGTTCTCAGACCCGCTCGGAGACGTGTCGCTTGGTGATGCAACCCTATTTTGGGGTGGTCGGCTGGCAGGCGTCGCAATCTCGTTAGTTATGGCGCATTGGCTCGTTGCGCGACTGCTGCCGGCGCAACTGAACTCACCGCCATGGCTAAAGCCCGTGGTGTTAACGATAGTCATCGCCGTGATCCCGATGACACTGGTCGAGATCGCCCTCGAAACGGCCATTCCACAGAACGCTGCCTTTGACGATTCAGATTTGCGTGAGCAAGCGCCGTTGCTCGCGGCACTGACAGAGTATTTGACAATATTGAGCATCGTGCTGCCAATAAACGCATTGCTGTGGGTAGTCCTTGATAGGCGAACCACCGTCGGTGAATCGGACTCCACACAGTCGCCTCCCGAATTCCTGCGAAAAGCACGAGGCGTTTCAGTTGATGACGTCATCGCCCTCTCTGCTGAGGGTCACTACGTTAACGTCGTCACACAACAGGGCAAAGAATTGATCTATTGCAAATTTCGCGACGCAATCAATGCGATGCCTAAGTCGATCGGAACACAAGTCCATCGATCGTGGTGGGTGGCGGACGCCGCCGTTGTGTCCGCCGTTCGCGGTGAGCGCCGTTATCAATTGGAATTGCCGAATGGAGAAATGATACCGGTCAGCGATCGTTTCTTGCCGACAGTGAGGGCGCGCGGAATGATCGTAGGCTCAAGATCCAACCTTGCGGGATAGGGCGTTCATCGAACCGAACCGGCACAACTTAGCGTGATGAGTTTGTCCATCATCACGTAAGGTCTCGGTCGCAAGGCACTTGTTACATTTGCTTACAAACCAGAGACCCTTTTTGGGTACGCGGACGATAAGATCTCCTTGATCCAGTCAAGAACAATATTAAGGACTTCGCAAATGTCGCGCTGGTCAGGTTCAGACTCTATTCCTTTCAATATTTTTCTCGGCCTTCTGTTGGGTGTAGTTCTGGTCTCCCAAGTGGGTGACAAGATAATTCCTCAGAAGGACCTTCAACTGACACCAGTTAAACATGCTGATGCGCTGACGATTGTTTCGGCGTTCTGTGATCGAGTGGACCTTCACCCAGATTCGAACAACACGAGCCTTACGCGTGTTCAGCATATCGAAGCGGCAGGGCTGGTTTGGGAAGTCTGCAATGCAACGAGTTTTCAACTGAATTGGCTGGGTGAGAGACCTGCTGAACAGCAAGCTGCGAGCACAGAGATTCCTTTGTGACCAGCGGATAAATGGAGCCATTGTAAACACTCGATCTTACGTGTTCGCTGAGTCGCATAATTTTTTGCTCTTACCCCAGTTTCCGCACCCGGTCCCGTTAGACGATACCCGCCGCCCACATTATCCATACCGTGATGAACGAGACTATGCCGCCAAACAAGGTTGCACCGCCGTAGGCCAGGATGGCGTCGTTGGGTCTGAGTTTGCTCAAAGATGTGCAGACCCAGAAGTAGCTGCTGTTGACGTACTTGATGATGACCGACCCCGACGCGCCGGCAAGCATCGCCGCTTCCGGGGAGAGTGCGAGATTGCCGAGCATGGGAGCGACAAGAGACGCTGCGGTAATCACCCCGACAGTAGTGGATCCGGTGATCATATTGCCGATGATGCCAATGATAAACGGCAACAGGATGGCGGGCAGGCCGTAGTCTGCGAAGAAGCCGCTGATCGTGTCAACTGCAGGCGTGCCTTTGAGGATCTCGCTCAATGAACCGCCGAGCCCGGTCACGACGAGTATCATTGCCGAAAGCCTGAGCGCCTCTTCGATCCATTTCGAGCGTGCGTCCTTTCTGTGTTCCGGTGTACTGATGTTGCGGTACGACAACCAGACCCCGACGCTCAACGCCGCTACCGGCCAGCCTATGTACGCGAGTCCGGACCGCACCATGTGGCCCTCGGGCAGAAAAAGTCGTGACACACTTTGGGCTGAGATCAAAATTATCGGTACGAGTATCGGCGCGTATGAGGCCCAGGTTCCGGGTAGCCGCTCGCCTTCCTTACCGGTGAGTATGTCCTCGCCCGCATATTCGTCCGAGGCCATTGTCCTGATTCGCGGCCCGATGACGTACTGCCCCCAGATCCAACCGGCGATCGATCCTGTGAAACAGGCGATGGTACCGAAGACAATCGTTGCACCAATATCTGCGCCGACAATTGCTGCCGCCGCGAGCGGACCAGGTGTTGGTGGCACGATTGCGTGGGTAAGCTGCAATGCGCCGACCAGGCCTGTCGACATGACGCTGATCGTCACATTCATCATCCTCGCCGCCGAATGCACAAGCGGATTGAGAATCACGTAAGCGACGTCCGAGAAGATCGCGATGCCGAGTACAAAGCCAGTGAGGGTTAACGCCAGCGGCATGCGCTTTGAACCGACGGCTTTCACCATCGTGCGTGTGATCGTCTGGATTGCCCCGGTGTGTCGCAGTGCTTCCGCAATGATCGAACCGAGTACGATTACGACGCCGATCGAGCCGAGTGTGCTGCCGAAGCCTTTCTCGAAGGCGTCAATAAAGTTATTGGTCTGAACGCCCGGTATCAGGCCAAACAGCATGAGCGGCACGAGCAATGCGGAGAACACATGCCAGCGCCACTTGGCAATCAGAATCAGCAACACGATGATGACACCCAGAAAGCCGAGCAGGGCGACAAGTGGACTGGTGGTGACTGCGTTGGCAGGGTCCATCCTTAGCTAAGCCCGGCCAAGTACGTCCATCGCTGCCTGTACACCGCCCTGATTGTGCGGCACGCCGGCAAGACTGAGTCCCATCTCTATTCCCGACAATGCACCCATGAGCATCAGGTCGTTCAGGCTGCCTAGATGGCCTATGCGAAACACCTTTTCGGCAAGTCGTCCAAGCCCCGTGCCGAGCGACAGGTCGTAGTTCTCAAGAATAATTTTGCGTAGTTGGTCCGCGTTGTGGCCATCCGGCGTGAAAATAGCCGTTAACGACGGACTGTGCGCGTCGGGATCTGCACACACGGTCTCCAGTCCCCAGGCTTTGACGGCTGCCCGCGTTGCTTCCGCGTGGCGCGAATGACGCGCAAAGACATTGCCCAGTCCTTCCTCGTTCAGCATGTTGATCGATTCCCGCAAGCCAAACAGAAGCGAGGTCGCCGGTGTATACGGGAAATAGCCCGACTCGTTCGCGGCGAGCATGTCTGCCCAATTCCAGTATGACTTTGGTAATTGCGAGCTTTCCGCTGCTTTGAGCGCTTTCTTCGAAACGCCATTGAACGATAGTCCCGGCGGCAGCATCAGGCCTTTCTGTGAACCGGCGACCGTCACATCGACACCCCATTCGTCCTGCCGGTAGTCGATGGAGGCAAGCGAGGAAATCGTGTCCACCATCAAGAGCGCCGGGTGCGACGCGGCATCGATCGCCTTGCGAACCGCGGCAATGTTACTCACGACACCGGTTGCGGTTTCGTTGTGAACGACGCACACGGCCTTTATGCCGTTTGTCTTGTCGTCAACGAGTTTCGCCTCGATCGCAGCCGGGTCGGCACCGTGACGCCAGTCGGTATCGATCAAGCGCGCCTTGAGGCCCAGGCGCGTTGCAATGCCCGCCCAGAGTTTTGCGAAATGCCCGGTCTCGCACATCAACACCTGGTCGCCGGGCGACAAAGTGTTGGCCAACGCGGCCTCCCAGGCGCCGCTGCCCGAGGACGGATAGATGATGACCGGTCCCTCCGTCGCGAAGATAGGCCGGATCTGTGCGAGAAGCTCCCTGCCCAGCGCGGCGAACTCAGGTCCACGGTGGTCGATGACCGGTCTCTCCATTGCGCGCTGGATGCGATCCGGGACACAGGTCGGACCGGGAATCTGCAGGAAGTGGCGACCGCTCTTTTTATTCATATTGCGTTTAAGATACACGAAGCCGTCTGCCCAGGCCGAATCCTGAATGACAGAACTGCAGAAAATGCTCGAGGAAACGCTACAGGGTGAAGTCCTGTTCGATGCTTTCTCGCGCGGCCGGTATTCTACCGACGCCTCGATCTACCAGGTGACGCCAATCGGTATCGCGATTCCGCGAACCACGGACGACGCGTTGCTCGCCCTGCAAATCGCTGCCGACGCGGGCGTCGCAATATTGCCTCGGGGCGCCGGCACGTCGCAGTGCGGCCAGGCGGTGGGCGCGGCGCTGGTCATCGACAACAGCAAATATCTGAACGGCATCGGCGAGCTCGACTTAGAGGAGCAGACGATCTGGGTCGAACCGGGCGTTGTCCTCGATCATCTGAATGCGAATCTCAAACCGCATGGACTCTGGTATCCGGTCGACGTGTCGACATCGGCCCAGGCCACGATCGGTGGCATGACTGCCAACAACAGTTGCGGTGCGCGCTCCATTCGGTACGGCAATATGGTGCACAACGTGCTCGCGGCTGAGACGTGGTTGACGAGCGGAGACAGCGTTACCTTCGGTGCCGTGAACGGAAAGGCCAATGGATCGATACGACACACGCAACTCGTCGACGCGGTACGAAAACTGTACGTGCGCGAGCAGGACGAGATCGCGGCACGTGTGCCGAAAGTGCAGCGTAGGGTTGCGGGCTACAACCTCGATATGGCGTCGCCGGATGCGTTCAACATGGCGCACCTGCTGGTGGGATCGGAAGGAACGCTCGGCTACTTCAAACGTATCAAGCTTAAGCTGGCACCGATGCCGGCGCACAAAGTGCTAGGCGTCGTGCATTTCCCTTCTTTTTACCAGTCGATGGACGCCGCGCAGTACATCGTCGAACTCGACCCGGCGGCGGTGGAACTTGTCGATCGAACGATGATCGAGTTGTCGCGACAGAACCCGGCGTTCCGGAAAACGATCGACGAGAGCGTCAAAGGCGATCCTGATGCAATACTGTTAGTCGAGTTTGCCGGCGATGACAAGGCGGAACAGGTCAAGAGACTCGACCGGCTCTGCGAGTTGATGGACGATCTCGGCTTACCCGATTGCGTTATCCGCATCGAGAATCACGGCCTGCAAAAAGACGTTTGGAACGTCAGGAAGGCGGGACTCAACATCATGATGTCGATGCAAGGCGACGGCAAGCCAGTGTCGTTCATCGAAGATTGCGCCGTACCGCTCGAGCATCTTGCCGACTACACGCATCGATTGAACGAAGT
>JBPCYB010000014.1:0-24408 GCA_051007995.1 Woeseiaceae bacterium
GCAGCGGAATTGCTAGATATCAGTGGTGTTGGACAAACCAAATTGGATCGTTATGGCGACGGATTCCTCACAGTTCTTCGAAATTGCCCCAATGCGTAGAATCTCGCTTGTGCCGGTTGCAATAGCAGGCCGAAAACCCGCGTGCCGGTGGTTCGTTATCAATGGCATATTTCCATGGGAGTATCGCGAACGCCCTTAAGCGCCTGTGCGGAAGGCTTGGCAGTGCCTACATGGGGTCTGACCTGTTTTCCGATCAGGACGAAAGAATCAAGATACGCTAGTCAAGATTAAAAACGAGCCGTACAGCAGATCGCTGATCAATGCGCTGCCCGCGGAATACACGCGGTTCAAAAGTCCATTGCTGCACGGCCTCAACGGCAGCCGCATCGAATATCCGCTGGGGTTCCGATCGTGATACTTCGATGTTGTCGGTCTGTCCCGACGTAGTGACAGTGAACTTAACTTCGACCCAGCCAGAGATTGCGCGAGCTCTCGCACGCTGCGGATAGTGAGGCTGCGCTGTATTCAGACGGATAAGTTTAGCCGTGCTTATGAGCTTGTTTTCTTCAGCGTCGATATACGCACGTTCCAGCGAATCGCGCAATTCTGCGAGCTCGGCACGATCACCGGCGAGTTCGTCGGCGGTGTCTAACAGCGTTTCGGTAGTGGGTAATAGTCCCTGGCCAATATTCGTTTTCGATTCAGCGATAAGTGCGTCCACCAACTCCCCTGTCAATTGTTCTTTTTGTTCGTCGGGTGTACGCATCTCGGCCAGGTAATCAAGTGCGTTATCGCCTGGCGGAGTGACAAGTTGTCCCAGGTCAATGGCATTGCGAAACTGAGCCACCTTGTCCTTAAGCGCTTTCGCGGCGGCGAGACTCCTCTTCTTGTTTTTCGTGAACTCGGCGGCCTTGCGTGATGTCTGTATTTCGGAAATCGAGTCTCGAACAGCTTCAACGTAGTCACGCTGGGCCCCGGGTAGTGCTGCCGCTGCCGCCAGAGCGGTCGCAGCGCCGTTATCGTTACCATTCTGTGCGCTCTGCATGGCTTGCGATACCAATTCGCCGGCGGATTCGTCCATAGTTTGTTGTACTTCATGTACGAGCGCATGATCCGGGCGTACTTTCGCAACGAGCGAAGCAAGTTCATACGCATCGCCGAATTCCTCCGCCGTTAGATGTTCGGCGACTTTCGCCGATATTCTGCCGAGGACAGCGTCCAGTTCTGCGTTGGCGATCACATGCTCTGGTTCAATTGCCAATATCCGACCATAGAAATGCAGGGCACTTTGCCTGGGTGGATACGCCAGAATGTCGGCCTCTGCAGCCAGTCGAGCTTTGCGAAAATTCGCGTCAATATCTGTTACGGGAGCATCGAGTGCCGGCTCTACGCTTGATTGCTCCAGCAACTCGACCGACGGGCCTTGGCTTGGATCAAATTGGGGTGGGGCGTTCGGGTCCAACAGCAGCCAGCCAATCGCAACACTCAGCACGGCCGTGCCAGAGATCGCCAGCAATAGCGGTAGCGAACTGTTGTCTTTCTGCGCCGTCATGTCATTGATAATCGAGTACTTAGTTGGAAGTATTGGCACGTTTAAGCGGTTGACTTCGCAAATCCTCAATTCTGCTAACGAAATCATTAAGTGTCGGTGACGAATCAGACGGACCTGCATACCTTTCTATTAGATACCGTTTGGCCAGTTCCGGAGTCTTGCGCACTTGCATGTATCGGATCGCCGCTGCATTTATTTCCTTGCTCAGAGTCTGAGGATCAACGGGTTTCAAGAGGTAACGAAATATCTGTCCATGATTGATCAGGTTGATCATGTCGGTGGTATCACTGTCACCGCTGACGACAATCGTGACGAGCTCCGGGAGATATTTCTTGAGCGTGCTCAAGACCTTCTGAAGCACCGCACTTTGCGTCGTATAGTCTGTAACAAGAACTCCGACATCGTATTGTTCGAACGCATGTGCAGCTCGAGCAAGTGTCGTCGCTAATACCGTGTTTCGATCTGCCGACACGGCACCAATAACGAGCTTTGCGAACTGGGAGTCAACTGTGAAGACAACGACGCCAACATCTTTCGTCATGGCAATCTCTCGAGCAGCGTTTCTCGCAAGTGCGGATTTCTTATTGGTCCTATCGGACGTTACGACGTCCGTACTTGTTTGCTGAAGTGATGAGATTTTTTCCGTGCGGGTGTCAGCCGGCCGTGGCTTGGCGATCGTCGCAACCGGTCGAGAAGGGGGGGCGGCGGCAGAGGGAGCTAAATTTACACGATCGATCGGCCTGAGCACTGGTGGGCGATTTGACGGCACGTTTGTCGACAGCGTTTTCGCGTGTTCGTCGGCTTGGATCTTGTGCGGCTCAGGCGTCGTGGGCGGCGCTGTTTCCGCTGCCGCTGACAATTGGGCCGCACAATCGGCGATTGTTCGGGCTGCATCGATAGCGAGCTCTAATGTTTCACGCAGGTGTTGGGGCGGGCAAGGCTTGCTCAAAAAACGGAATACTTCGCTGACGTTGATAGACCCTTCGACAGCATCGGGATCCGCATAGCCCGTCAGGAGAATGCGAATGGTCCTGGGCGATAGCTCCTTTATCTTGCTTAACACATCGACGCCTGTCATGCCGGGCATGCGCTGATCGGCGACAACGACGTCAATCTCTCTCTCGGTGGCGATCTTGACCGCGGTGGCGCCCTCGGTGGTCAGGAAAAGGTTGTAATCGCGCCGAAATAGCCCGCGCATCGAGTTCAGCACTCGCTTCTCGTCGTCCACAAACAATACACGTGCCTTATCGGTCATCTCGGTCGCCCACTACATCGCTGCCCAGTTCGGAGCCGGTTCCGACACCTCGAATTCTTTGTTGCCAGCGGCTGTCTTGGCGGCATCCGAAGCCCACGATTCATGTTGGCCGCTGTCTTCAACAGCATCACTGTCGCTGGCTTCACCGATCGGCAAGACAACTGTGATTACCGTTCCCTTTTCGAGCTCCGATTCGACTCGCAGTTCGCCGCCGTGAGCACCAATGATCTGCTCGACAATTGACAGCCCGAGTCCCGTGCCCTTTCCGACTTCCTTGGTAGTAAAAAACGGATCGCGTATTTTCGAAATCACATCCGCGGGTATCCCACAGCCCGTATCCGCAATGCTTATGCAGACATTGCCATCTTCGCTCCATGTTCGGATGAGGATTTCGCCGATATCGGTGATCGCGTCCGCAGCGTTGGTAATCAGGTTGAGGAAAATTTGATTGACCTGGGACGGCGCGCAATGAATCAATGGTACGGCGCCATAATCCTTTTTCACATTAACGCTGTACTTAAGTTTGTTCTTTGCAATTAGCAGTGTCTTGTCCAATCCATCGTTAACATTGAATTGTCCTTGTCGCGCACGGTCCAGTCTGCTGAAATCTTTAAGACTCTGGGCAAGTTCCATCAGATCCTCGAGTCCGCAAATACTGTCCTGCATAAGTTCCTTTGCTTCGTCGATGTCATCTCTCATTCCGTTGCTCAACATCTTCTGTGTATCGACCAGGCCCCGACGGACTGCTTCTTTCGGGTCTGATCCGGACCTTACGGCGGCCAGCATCGATTCGGAGATATCGCAGAATTTACTGACTGTGGCCAAACGCTCCTGAATTACTGTCGAATTGTTTGTGAGGTACCACAATGGCGTATTGATCTCGTGACTGATTCCGGCGACCAGGCCGCCAAGCGACGACATCTTTTCCGCCTGAACCAGGTGAACCTGTGATTCCTTGAGTTCGTCATATGCCAGGGACAATTCCTCTGTACGGGAATTGACCCGCTCCTCCAACGAGTTATTGATTTTCTCCAGATCGGCATTGCTTTTATTCAGCGATCGGTAACTTGCCTGCAATCTCAGCATTGCGTAGGCGGTGCCTAAAAGTAGGAGGACTGCACAGACCGAGAGCAATAGTTGAGCGCGCTCGACGCGGTTCACCGTGCGTCGATTCTCATCCAGGATTGCGCCGGACAGTGCGCGGAGTTCATCGCCAATACGGCTCCTCGTGATTTTCTCCAGGGCCGACCGAGAGGCAGCATGCTCAACAATTACCGAATTGGCGGCTTCGACGAAGTCATCGAGACGTCCGGGTGCTCGGGTCTTGATCTCGGGATCGGTACGTAAGGCTTCAATTCGATGTGCGAGTGTTTCTGAGTCAGACGTGTTTTGCCCTGTGACATGTTCGATCATATCCAGGGCGAGGGAATAGGCATTCTGCGATTGAGCGCTCAAATCAAGGCGGCGCAGATCCTTAACGATCCAGGGTGATTCATCCTGCAGCGTTCGAAGTGCTTCTGCCAAAGCGTTCTGTTTTGCGGCGAACGATTTTTCGTCTCTTATGTACCTGCTTAATGCCTCGTCATAAGCGGCGCGTTCCAAAGACTGAGTTGAACGCTGAAGAGTCGTATCATCTGTGTTGAGAAGTAAACGGCCGGATTCCAGGAGACGCGTTGCTGCCAATTCGACTGACGGCGTTACGGGTCGTCCTTCCTTAAACGCGCTCTGTGTCCCTTGAGTTATTGCGGCCAGGTCATTTTCTGACGTTTCGATCGCACGCACGCGTTCCGCGTGGCCGATGTAATAATCCGTTTTGACTGCTCTGGATTCCACAATCAAAGCGACCAGCACTCCCACGAGTACCAGGGTGGCAAGCACGGCCAGCGCGGCCCTTAACATTTGATTGTATCCATCAGCCCAGGTTTCAGTTCCAAGCTGACAATGTCTCCCGCGTGCGACAACTGTTCTGAGACACCCGTCACAGAATGGAGTAAATACTGCGTCTCAAAATCCGATTGAATCAGTCAACATAATATGGCGCCCCGACTCCCCGCGAGGCCACCGTCTTATTCAAGCACGGTCAGATACTTGGCATTTGGGTGTCTGGCCGTTCGTATATGAGGTGTCCCAGTGAGTGCGTAAGTCTCGCCAGCAAAGATCGATCATCAGATAAATACTGCCGTTGCCTATTGAATGACTTCGTCGCTGTTAAGTCCGAATTCAGTCAATATGGGCAAAAGATTCTCCGGTTGGCGCATATCCACTTATCGGCCGAGAATCGCCCTATTTCCTAAAATTCTGGCCGTTCTGGCCGATAGCAGTACTTGGAGTACTGATTTCGCCCGCCTTGCCTTGTGTGAGTCGCGCGATCTGTCTGTTGCATGGGCGCTCATGGCTAGGACCACATGATATTTCGCTTACTGATACACATGATCTGTGTTCTTTTTCTGTGTCTGGTGCAGACGGCGGTAGCTATTGAACTGACTGACGAGGAGCGCGCGTTCCTAGCGGAACATCCAACCATCGTCGTTGGCGGTGAAACCGATTGGCCACCCATGGATTACGTCGAAGACGGCATATACAAAGGTGCGGCCAAGGACTATCTCGATGAGATTGAGGCTATTACCGGCATTGAATTCGAGGTTGTCACAGGATATTCCTGGAGCGAGCTCATGGGCCGGCTCAGGGCCAAAGAAATCGACATGGTACCGATGATGTACTGGACCGAGCACCGAGGCCGGGAGTTCAATCTAACCAATCCATATATCACGGTCCGACATTACGTCTTCACGAAGGGCAGGCGGACAGACGTCAAGAATTTCGTTGATCTCCATGGCAAGACGATGGCCATTCCAGCCGGCTACGCCCACATCGAGTACCTCAGTAAACACCACCCCGACATCCAGATCATGGAGGTCCCGGGCATTCTCGACGCCCTTGATGCCGTTCTCGTCGGCCAGGCCGACGCAGTAATCGAGAACACGGCCAGCATTGCGTACTACACCGCGAATCACAACATTCTAGGTCTGGCGCCCGCATTTCCGGTGCGTTTCGAGGTCGATAACGTGCACATGGCTGCGCGCAACGACTGGCCTCTACTACGGGATATCCTGCAGAAAGCGCTTGACAATATATCCGTGAAAAGTACGACACAGATCATGGCCAAATGGACCGGCAGCGAAGCCACGGCAAAGACGTTCCTGACAACCGAGGCTGAATTCAGTGCTGCCGAGACAGCATATTTACAGGATACCGGCCAAATCACTGCTTGTCTGAATACGAATCGAATGCCACTCGAGTCAATGCGCGGTTACAACCACGAAGGCATGACGGCTGATTACCTGTCCATCCTTGGCGATACACTGAAAGTCACGACTGCCGTGTTGGTATATGAAACCTGGGACGACGTACGGGCCGGGTTGATCAGCGGAACCTGCGACATCATAACGCTGGCGCTCGACGCAGACGACCGTTCCATGAACCTACATTATTCAAAGCCACATATCCTGGAGCGGCTTGCGCTGGCAACCGATATCAGCAGAGGCTTCTTTGAGGACCTGAGCGACCTGTCGGGTGCCAGGGTGGGTTTCGTGGAAGGTTACGTCGACGTGGACGAATTGCGGCGCAAGCACCCGCAAGTCGAGTTCATCAGTTTTACAGCTATTGATACCGCACTGGACGCTGTTGTCGACGACGAGCTATTCGGCGTTGTCGATTACGTCCCTACGATCAACCACGCTATCCGCCGTGGGTACGAGCAGGTACTGAAAATTAGCGGCGACTTTGCTGATGACTCTCGCGGCTTCAGTATCGCCGTGCACAAGGGTTCGCCATTACTCCTGTCAGCGATTGACAAGGTTATCCAGTCAATGCCTGACTCACAACACCAGAACATTCACCGCAAGTGGGTCGCAGTTTCGATCGAAAAGGAAACAGACTACACGTTGTTTTATCAGACCACCGTTGTCGCGGCTGTTCTGTTGTTCTTTCTGTTCCTGCGCTTTGCCGAGGTACGCAGACACCGCGAAGAAATGCAGAAAAAGAACACCAAGCTTGAAGACATAAATTCCCAGTTGGAGGAACAGACCGACTCTGCGTTACACATGGCGTACCATGATCAACTGACCGGCCTGCCGAACCGTGCGAAATTGCTTGAGGATTTGGATCACTCAATAAAGTTGTGTAACCGCACATTGACGAAACTGGCCGTTCTGTTCCTCGACCTCGACCGCTTCAAGCATGTCAACGACTCCCTGGGGCATGACGTCGGCGACGAGTTATTAAAAGCGGTGGCGCGGCGAATCCGATCTTTGCTACGCGACACCGACACACTGTGTCGGCTTGGAGGCGACGAGTTTGTCGTCGTTTTGGAACCCGTTTCCGATGCCTATTCGCCGTGCATCGTTGCGCAGAGAATCGTCGATGCATTGGAACAGGCCTTCCACATCGGCAAGCACTCAATCGATATTGGCACGAGCATTGGTATTGCGGTTTGTCCTGACGATACCGAGGACCTGAATACAATCGTCAAGTATGCGGATAGTGCTATGTACTCGGCGAAGGAGAATGGTAGAAACGGGTACCGTTACTATCACGAGGAGCTGTCGAATAAGGCGACACGCCGCATAGAAATCCAGACCGCACTCCGGCGCTCATTGAAGACCCAGGATTTTTCCCTGGTTTTTCAACCAATCATCGATCTTGAGCAACGCAAAGTTGTAAAAGCGGAGGCGCTTATTCGCTGGAGTCATGCCGAACTTGGCAATATCGCACCGGATGAATTCATACCAATCGCCGAAGAGTTCGGTCTCATTGTGGACATTGGCGAGTGGGTGCTGAGAAAAGCTTGCGAAACCTTGCAGATGTTCATGAGAGCCGGCGTCGAGGTTGATGCCATCGCAGTCAATGTTTCGAGCGTGGAGTTTCTTAGGGGAGACATTAGTGCCCGATTCCACAATGTACTTAATGAGTATGACGTTCGCCCGGAGCAAATCGAGATCGAAATTACCGAGCGCTATATGTTCGATCAGGCAGATGGAGCGGAGACCGAATTGCGGAAACTACGCGACCTTGGCCACGCGATATGTGTAGATGATTTCGGTACCGGATACTCATCGCTCAGCTATATGAAAAGGCTGCCACTCAACGTCATCAAAATCGACCGTTCCTTTATCAACAATGTCCCTCATGATCAGAATGACCTGGCGATTTCGCAGGCAATCATCTCACTCTCACACAGTCTCGGTTATGAGGTTGTCGCCGAAGGCGTTGAAACTCAGGAACAGATGGATTATTTGATCGAAAACTCCTGCAACTACGCGCAGGGTTATTTCTTCAGCAAACCCGTGCCGGCTGACGCTTTTGCCCGCCAGGTCGAGGCAGTCAATGAAAAGCTGCAGGTTTCTACCGGCTGGACGGCTCGATTACGGACGATTCGCCTTTGATAAGGCGAAGAAACTATCACACTACGTACAAGCATACGCCCGGTCGTAAAACCGCATTTCCAGTATTCAATGCACCGTACGTTCTGTCTCGACAGGGGATGGTGTGTCGACCTGGTCCGCGATAACTTCTTCCGCGGGAGGTTCCGCCGTAGTGTCGTCGGGCACCGGCGAATTTTCTGGCGAATCGGATGTCGTCGACGCTTCGACCTTCGGTTCTACCTTCGGCGACTCGATGTCTTCGTCAATCGCATAGTCCCTGATCACTTCCGGCGGCGTCTCTGGCACGTCGGTGGCGCTCGCTGTTATCGCTGCAGCATTACCAGCAGCAAAGCCGAGCAGAGCGTCGGACTGAGCCGGGTCACACAGCACATCGGCGCCTTTCGCCATGTGCTTGTATAACGACTGGTATTGTTGCCCAAGCGTCTGGAATTGTTGTGCCGTTTCGCCAAAATGTTCAGTGACGCGTTGCCGATACTCATCCATCTCGTTTTGGATATCGCTGGCCTTGATTGCATCGCGCTTGCCGCGACTGTGCGCGAACCAATAACCCAGGCCCAGACCAAGACCGAACAACAATATGCCGGCACCAACGAGAATAATCGGATTCATCGTGTTACTCCCAAATTGCGGTGAACGCCCAAGCGGGGCATTGCCTATGGTAAGCGATTTTCCACCTTTCCACCGACATTTTGTTCGCGACAGTGGCGTTGTGACGCTAACGGTGATAACTCCCGTTAGCGATTGCCCGGAGAACATGAGTGATACCGCTCGGCCGTCAGCACGCTCGATGCGTTCGTGCTGACGGAAACCACCTAAAGGTTTATCAGGCTGATGAGAATCGTGTAGGCGCCAAAGACGAACAGGGGGCAGACGATAAAGACAAAGACCAGGCCGGTGATTGCGTAGCCGATCTTGCGCGCGGTCGTGGGGCGGTTATTCTCAATAGTGGCTGTATTCATAGTCCGTTCCGTTTCGTTGCGACGTGTCCGAGTGAGCAACCACGAGGCTGCCGCCTTTGCGTAGTCGAGCAGCGCGCGCCCGTCCAGCAACCAGATGGCATCGATCATGACGCCGCAACCGCAAAGAACGCCGCGAAAATAATACCGAGCGTGATCCAGTACAATGCCGGCTTTCGTGCTTTGGTGTCTGGCTGCGTCAATTGATCGTCTCCCGTTTGTTTATAACTGTAGGGATTGGCTCGATTCGGGGCTTGTCCCATCTCCCCAGGTTCTTGTCATCTGGCGCCAGGTCGATGAGCGGTTGTCGCCGATGTGCCATTACGAGCACCGTCTATTCGTGGCCATGAAAGGCAAGCATTTCGACGATTCCTGTTGCTTCGGACCGACCTCTTTCATAGGCGCGGCGCAGCGGCGCCGGCACAGGTTGGTTCAGCATCATGCGAGAGATCGCCAATGCCTGGCCTCCTTCGTCGCTGAGGAGCGTATAAACGTAGGCGATGAGCTCGTGGACCCGGGGATTAAGGGCCAGGCGTTCACATAGCCCCGCAACGAGCCCGCCTGCGAGCGCGTAACGCTCATCTTCTCCCAGCGTTTCATTCAGGTAGATAGAGCGAATCCACACGTGCGCTGTACGCGCGACTGCGTCGGCAGTTTCCAGAGAGCCGACTGCCGAAGGGAAAACGAGCTCGTGATCGACGTCGTTCTTCATTCGGCCAAAGTAGACGGGATGCCTCCCAGTCTCTTGTCTAAACCCGTCGAATTCGATTCAATGCACGTCAAATGCTGTACGAACCGACGACACTGGCTTCAGTCACCGCCGTACTGGCAACCTCACTTCGTGAGGAATACGGTATAGATCCTGAGCCGCTCTTTTTACAGGCTGACTTGCCGATAGCGCCGCCGGGGTCACCACAGCTTCGATTTCCATTGGCGAAGATTCGCGAGCTATGGGCTCTAGGCCGAGAAGCATCCGGCGACGAAGCAATCGGCCTCAAGACCGGCCGGTACGCAAAACCGACCCATTTTTACGCGTTCGGGTACTCATGGCTGGCGAGTTCTACCTTGCTGGGCGCGATGCAGCGGCTTACGCGCTACATTCAAGTGATGTCTACCGCGACAGCCGATGTCACACTGACCGAATCGGCAGACAGTTATGCGCTTTCCGCCGTTTTCCCTGACAAGTCGACATCACCACCGAAAGAGGGCATCGATTGCGGTCTGACCGCCCTCCTGTCCCTTTGCGACATTGTTGCCGAGAGGAAGATACGTCCGATTCGTGCCGAGCTGACCTGCTCAGCTACCGTACACCCCGAGGCATATCATGAAGCACTGGGTGCACACATACGCTTCAATGCCGATGTCGGAACGCTTCACTTTGACAAAGCCACCTTGCTCGCGCCGCTACCTCACGGCACTCCCGATATTGCGAAGGCGACCGACAGGATTGCCGAGCAATACATTGAAACGCTTGATCCCAGCAAAGTCGCGTCAGAGGTCAGGCGCCTGCTCATCGACCTGTTGCCATCCGGCAAAGTGGATCAGGCGCTTGTCTCCAGTAGCCTGAATCGCAGCGCGAGCACGCTGCAACGTCAGTTACAGGGGGAGGGCATGACCTATCGAGAGGTGCTGGAAAGCACCCAGCGAAGTCTTGCCGAGACCTATCTACGCGACAGGAAACATACTCATGCGCAAATCGCCTATCTCTTAGGGTTCTCCGAACAAAGCAACTTCTCGAGGGCATTTAAGCGCTGGACGTCGATGAGCCCGCGACAATACCAAGCATCTCAGGAACGCAGCTAGATGGTCCTGACTGACATGGTTGAGCAAAGGACCACACAGAGTCTGCGATCGAATACGAATTCAATCGATCGTTTTGTGCTAGTCGGCTTTGCCGACCGGGCCGAGGTAAAGGTCGAGCCAGGCTAGAATTTCCGAAATGTATTCGCTCTTCGGCGGGATGTGATCCGTCTCATAGACCTTCAGAACTTTGTGATCCGCCGGAGTACCGATCAGATCGAACAGTGGTTTCTATTCTGCCACAGAAGTCCGATGATCTTCCGTCGCGGAACTCCGGCGGTCAGTTGTTGCGCTTTGTTAAGTTGTCGATGCGTGGTGCAAGCCGGATGATAGTAGGCGTGCGTGCTCAATCTTGATGCAGCGATCCATGATCACTTCAAGCCCGGCAGCTCGCGCTTTTTGTGCGGCTTCTTCGTGCACAATGCCGAGTTGCATCCAGACGACTTTCGCTCCGATGGCGATGGCATCATCCACAAAGGGTGGCACCCGCTCGGCCCTCTGGAACAAATCAACGATATCAACCGGCGTCGGAATCGACGCCAGATCCGGATAGCATGTTTGCCCGAGAACCTCAGCGTATTTGGGGTTGACCGGGATGACCTCGAAACCGTGTTCAAGCAGGTACTTGCCAACAGAATTGCTCGGTCGTGACTCGTCGGCGGACAGTCCAACGATCGCGACCCGCTTATAGTCGGTCAGGATTCGCCGCAAAGACTCAGTATCAGTCATAGTTGTTTGACACGTTCGCGCAATTCGAATTTCTGGATCTTGCCGGTCGATGTCTTCGGTAAGTCGCCAAACACAACCTTTTTCGGCGCTTTGAAATGCGCCATGTTGTCGCGGCAGAAGTCGATAATATCCTGCTCGCTAACCGCGTCGTCGCCGGCACGCAGCGTGACAAACGCACAGGGCACTTCGCCCCATTTCTCATCCGGCATGGCGGCTACGGCCGCTTCCAATACAGCGGGGTGGCGGTACAGCGTACCTTCGACCTCGATGCTCGAAATATTTTCGCCGCCGGAGATAATCACATCTTTCTTACGATCCTTGATCTCGACATAGCCGTCCGGGTGGCATACGGCAAGGTCTCCGGAGTGAAAGTAGCCGCCTTCGAAAGCCGCGGCGCTCGCCGTCGGATTCTTCAAATAGCCTTTCATGACTACATTGCCGCGAAACATGATTTCGCCAATGGTCTCGCCATCTTTCGGTACGGGCTCAAGTGTTTCCGGGTCTGCGACAACAAGCTCTTCCAGCATTGGGTAGCGTACGCCCTGGCGCGCTTTCAGGCGTGCTTGCTCGCCAGGCGAGAGCTCGCCCCATTCTTCGTGCCAGGAACAGACTACGGCCGGACCGTACACCTCGGTCAGGCCGTAGGTGTGGGTGACCTCAAAATTCAGTGCAGCCATAGCTTCAAGAACGGCAGCGGGCGGCGCGGAGCCTGCAGTCATTACATTTACCGGCCCTTCCAGCTTTTGCTTTAAATGATCATCGGCATTGGCCATCAGGTTCAAAACAATCGGCGCGCCGCACAAATGACTGACGTTGTGCTGTTGTATAGCTGCGAAAATATGATCGGCGCGAGTAGCACGCAGGCAAACGTTGGTGCCGTTCAGCGCCGCAATCGTCCAGGGAAAACACCAACCGTTGCAGTGGAACATCGGCAGTGTCCACAGATACACCGGAAACGCCTGCATGTTCCAGGCCAGAACGTTGGACATTGCATTAAGATGCGCGCCGCGATGATGTGTTACGACGCCCTTCGGATTGCCGGTGGTTCCAGACGTATATCCCAGCGCAATCGCCTGCCATTCGTCCTGCGGCAATTCCCAGGTAAAACCAGGATCGCCGCTTGCCAGGAAATCTTCATACTCTATGACGCCAATATGATCGCCGCCGTCGAAACTGCCATCAGCGACGTCGATGACGATTGGTTTGTCGTCCAGCATATCGAGCGCCGCGGCCACTGTTGCCGAAAACTCGGGATCGGTGAGTAGAAGCTTTGCGCCGCTGTGCTTGAGTTGAAACGCGATTGCATCGGCGTCGAGGCGAAAGTTGAGGCCATTGATGACGGCGCCCGCCATTGGAATAGCGAAGTGGGCTTCATACATTGCTGGTACGTTCGGCAGCATTAGAGCAACAGTGTCATTTGCTGCAACTCCATGTTGCTCTAAAGCGCTGGCAAATTGGCGACAGCGCGCGTAGGTCTCGGACCAAGTGCGGCGAGTATCGTTGTAGATCATTGCGCAGCGCTCGGGGTATACCGAAGCCGCGCGTTCGATGAAGGTCAGCGGCGACAATGCCGAGAAGTTAGCCGCATTCTTATCGAGATCAGTTGAATACTGCCGATTCGACATCCGTTAACGCTACTTCCCTGTCCAATTGGGCGCGCGTTTTTCGATGAATGCATCGATGCCCTCACGCGCGTCATGCGAGTCCATATTGCAGGCCATGCGTTCGCTCGCGTATGCATACGCGTCAGCCAGCTCCATTGGCAGCTGTTTGTAGAACATGTCCTTGCCTAGCCTTATCGAAAGAGCGGACTTGGCGGCAATCTTAATCGCGAGCGCGTGTGTCACTGACTCAAGTTCGTCTCCTGAAACGACCTCATTGATCAGGCCAAGCTGCGCTGCGTTCTCGGCGTCGACAAAGTCTCCCGTCAGCAGTAAATGCAGTGCTTTCTTGCGTAATAAGTTTCTACTTAGGGGTACGGCCGGGGTTGAGCAGAACAGGCCAACATTGATGCCCGATACGGCAAATCGTGCATCTTCAGCCGCCACCGCCAGGTCACAGTTTGCAACCAGTTGACAGCCGGCTGCCGTAGCGATGCCGTTAACTTGTGCAATAACCGGTTGTGGCAGTTGATTAATGCTTAACATCATTCGACCGCACTGGTCGAACAGCGCCTGGTGGAATGCACGATCATCGCTGGAACGCATTTCCTTCAAGTCATGCCCTGCACAAAATGCTTTGCCGTTGGCAGCGATAATGACTACGCGAACTGATTGGTCCTCAGCGATCGCGTCCAGCGCAGTTTGTAGTTCTGTCAGAAGTTCAGCAGACAATGCATTGTATTGCTGCGGACGATTTAGTGTCAGCGTGACAACCCCGTCCCGAGTATTCTGCAGAAGCACCGATGTCGGGGTGATCTCATTTGCGCTGCTGCTCATCGACAAATCTCCTCAAAACGTAGGCTCCATATTAGACCATGGTAATCGTTAAGGGTGGAAAACTGCGGAGCTCTTACGACCTGTCATATCCCCAAGAAGACCTGTCGCTTTCAGCTAAGATAATGAATAATCCCAAATCATGACGACAACAAACTCATTCCTCCTCGATGACATGCCGCCCATGGGGATCTACGAGACGCTGTATGCGTTTGCTGATACTTATGGTCAGTTCATGGGAACCGAGGGCACGCACCCCTGGTCGCAGGGATTTCCACTAACTACGCCGTTGGAGAAATTCGACGGGCCCGAGTTGCCACCGGCGGTCGATGTGACCTGGGAAGATCGCTTCTATCCCAAGGCCTGGGGCCACCCGCTGCTTCGCGAAACCATTGTCGACTACTACAACACCTACTACGGTTCGAACATCGCAGCCGACAACGTGATGATCTTCGCGGGCGGCCGGCCAGGTCTGTACACAGTCCTTTCGTTCTTAAAGAAAGATATTCAGGTTCGCATCGGCAATGTCGAATGGCCGGCGTACCTCGATATCCTGACCCAGACGGGCTGTGACTGGAAAACTGTAACGATGACGCCGGAGAATGACTTTCATCCGACGAACGCTGAGTACTTCGATCGCACCGGGCTGAATCACAAGACGAACCTGTTTCCAGTGATTTCCAATCCGAGCAATCCGACCGGGCATGCACGCGCAGGCGATGAGCTCAAGGAGCTCATGCAGATGGCCGAGGAAACACAGAACGGAATTTTGCTGGATGAAGCGTACGAGATGTATCACTCACCGTCAGTCAGCGGCTTGCAGTATGTTAACGACCTCGATAATTCCAACGTTTTTCTGGCGGGTGCCTGTACCAAAGGTCTGCAGTGCCCCGGCATTCGGATCGGCTGGATCATTGCGTCAAAAGATAATGTCGAAAAACTATCGAATTTCAGCTCCTTTGGCATGGGCGGGGTGTCGCATCCCAGCCAGCTGTATGCCGTTAAGTTGTTCGAGCCGGAACGCGTCGCGCAACAACGCAAGGCGATTGAAAACCATTACAACTGGCAGCGTGAGCGGTACGGCAAAGCGTTCGAGAAAATGGGCCTTAAAGTATTTACCGGTAACGGTGGGTTCTATCACTGGATGCAGTTGCCAGAAGGTTTGAACTGCGATGAGCTGAATAAGCGCCTGTATAAGCGCGGCGCAGCAATCCTGGCCGGTCGGGACTGCGATATGGGCAGGCCGCACTCGAAAGACCCTAGCTACACCAGTCCTTACATGGACATGTTCCGTTTCAGTTTCGGGCCGCTGTTACCCGAAACTTTTGAGGATGACATCCAGCTCATGAGCGAGGTGCTGGAGGAATACAAAGCGGACGTCAGCTAATCAAGGCGCAATATTCTGGTTCGCACTGAAGACGTTCGTCGGGTCGTACTTACGCTTCACCTCAATCAAGCGTTTGAGATTTACTTCGTACGCAGCCTTCACCGCGGTTTCATCTTCATCGGCCATGTAATTGACGTAGGCTCCGCCCGTGCCGAATGTCTTCAACTTATCACCCGTGCTGCGTGTCCAGGCGATGTTGGCTTCATCGGCCGAAGGGTCGAGCCAGGCACTGAGAACGGATGCGTTGTATTGCGCGTTGCGACTCGAGAATGCGGTGTCGGTGGCTCCGACGCGACCAATAGCGCCACCCATATGTTCGAGCAACAGCATGGAGCCGGGCGGGGGTAAATCGGGTGCGCTTGCTACCATTGTGTCGATTAAGCCGTCGCTCAGTTCCTCAACAAAACTGGAGCGCCAGTAATGGCGCATTCCTGGTGGCGATCCGGCGTCGAACATTTTTTGAATTGCGCCAAATGGCATCGGAGCGATGGAGTCAATTATTGGAGTGCCAAAATCCTTAACTGGCTGCAAAATCTTCTCGCCTGCACCAAGATCGCCGGTGTAACCGACGGCGATGAAGGCTGCAGTACCTCCTTCGGTAGGCGTGCCCGGTATGCCGGGCATTGCACCGGCCATCGCGACAATCGAGTCCGGTGCATCATTGGTAAATTCACGATAGAAATGCAGCAGATCCCTGAGTCTGTCACCGGGATAAATCGCCATGCCACCGATGGAAGGTTCCACCTCGTAAGTCTTGTACTCGAAAGATGTAACGATGCCAAAATTGCCGCCGCCACCGCGTAATGCCCACATCAAGTCGGGATGTTCTTCGTCACTGGCTACGAGAAACTCACCGTCTGCGGTCACGACATCGGCTGAAACGAAGTTGTCGATCGTCAGGCCGTACTTGCGCTGCAGCCAGCCGAAACCACCACCGAGGGTGAGTCCCGCCAAGCCCGTATCGCCGACAGTGCCACTGGGTGTCACCAGACCGAGTGCCAATGTTTCACGATCAAGGTTACGCAGTCTTGCGCCAGCCTGGGCGCGTGCTCGCATCGTAGTGGGGTCTGCGCGAACGCCATTCATTGGCCCGAGATCAATCAGCAGGGCGCCGTCCTTAACTGATTTGCCAGCAACGTTGTGGCCTCCGCCACGCACAGAGACTGGGAGGTCTTGTTCACGCGCGTACTTGACAACCTGCATGACATCGGCTGCACCGGTGCACTTGGCGATAGCAAGCGGGCGCCGGTCAATCATATCGTTGAAGACCTTGCGCGCTGCGTCGTAGCGAACATGACCTGGTGCGATTATCCTGCCACTGATGCGTTCGGCCAGGTCAGCAAATGGTCTCGGTGTGGTCGCAACGGTTGCAGGTGCTGCTCCGGATTGCTGCGCGCTGGCGCCTGCTGCTGAACCTGCCAAGGCTAGACCGCCCGCGGCGACGGTTCCCTTGATCAGGTCACGCCGTGAAATTCCTCCATCGAACTTTGTCATTATTGTTCTCCTCGATAGATAATTCTTTGTATGACCATAGCACACGATCATTGATACTCTCGCGATATGACAACAACAAGGTCATTCCTGCAACGGCTGCGCCCAGTGCTTATTTACTCGGCGCTGGCTGTAGTAGTAACAGCTGCGATTTGTCTTGCCTGGTTGCGCTGGGACGCGAATAAATCGCGTGATGACTGGTTCGGTGAACGGCATGGCCAGATCGAAACTGTAGATGTCGATGAGTCGATCACTGAAGACGGACGACGTGGAGAGTCTGTACGACTGATCTCAAATTCCGGACTTGAAGTTACCTTTCGCATTGTTCGCAGCCCAGATACAGACACTCCCCAGCCGATACTTATGATCCTCGGCGGGCATCGTACTGGCGGCAATGTCGTCGATCTATACAGCGGTGTTGACGATCGCGCGGTAGTTGGTGTGGACTATCCGTACGACGGCCCGGACAAGGTAAAAGGTCTGATACCGATTGCGCGAACAATCCCGCTGGCCCGGCAAGCATTCCTGGATACCGTCCCGGCCCTATCACTCGTGCTCGACTGGCTGGCGGGGCAGGCGTGGGTCGACAAGAATAGAATCGTTCTGGTGGGTGCCAGTCTCGGCGTACCGTTCGCCGCCAAAGCTGCCGCCCGTGATAAGCGAATTACGGGTCTCATGCTGGTTCACGGCGCAGCCGATAATCGACTGTGGGCAGAGGTACAGGTCGCACGACGAGTAGACGTCGAGCTCCTGCACTACCCGTTATCGAATGTTCTAAACTGGCTGGCCTATGGCCCGATTTTCGACACCGGTGCGAATGTGGCTGAACTCTCGCCACGCCCGGTATTGATCGTCGGAGCTCGCGAGGACGAGCGAACACCCGCGGGACAGCAAGAATTACTGTTTGCTGCGGCGCACGAACCCAAGCGCCTGCGTTATTCGGATGGCAAACATGTCCAACCGAATCGAGTCGATATCATTCTGGAGCTGCAGCGAATTCTCGACGAGGAACAGCCTTTTCTCACGCAGTAATTTCGCATTCACCTGGAAGTTCACAAACAAGTCCCGATCCACTACTTAGACACCAGAGGTCTGGTTGCAAAAAAGTAGGCAGATGAGAGAACCAGGTCACACTATAGGCCGTTTTTTAGGCTTCGAGATCGATTTTTGGAGGCAGTGCATAGCGCATTAGGTCGCGAAGTAGGAGGATTTTCGGATCCACAATCAGGACTGGACGATGACCACTTCGCGCACCTTTGTATTATTCACCGCGGCTCTTGTACTGATCGGCTGCTCGGAAACGAGCAATCAAAGTGTTGTGCAGGCCCCGCCACCGTCACCACCGGTAAGTACGCCGCTTGTCATCAATGTAGATGCGAGCCAGCTGGACGGTGATTTCCTACTGGCCGGCGGTGCATTTGCCAATTCTGTTTATCAAAGCGGCGACATCCTGCTACGAGAGCAGGGCACAGGTACGCTCGTTGAGTTGGGTAACACCTATGACCACGCGTATCAGGTCATGGTGGTGAATGGCATGTACGACAGCGTTTACCAGCACTTCAACGGCGGCGCTGTACCAGCTAACAAAGACGGAATCGTTACACCCGACCTCGCGATTAATGTGCCGTCGTCGATCGACATCGACGTGCCGTCGGCTTCTATAAGGCCTGTGTTCCTGTTAGATGGTAATCCGTTTCCGGCATCAGTCTATAACCACGCCTCGTTCTGGTTACAGCCAGTCGACACCGATGAGCTCATCTTTCTGGGCGACAGCCACGTAGCCAACGATATTGTGAATGTCATGCCTGGCGACTACCACGTTATCTATATGCACGAACAGGGCGCCCAGGTTCCGGCCAATCAGCATGCGCGAGTCATGAGTGATATCTCGGTTAGTGGCAACACAGCATTGAATGTCGATGTACCGTCAACCACAGCGCGAACTAGTTTCGCTTTGGATGGCGCTGCCTTCCCGCAATCGCAGTATGACGCTGCGAAGTTTTATCTCGTCGACGGTACAGGTGATGAAGTTTTTCTTGGCAACAGTTTCGATGCGCCAGCATCCGTTCTGGTTGTTGCCGGTACGTACTCGATGGAGTACCGGCACCAGCAAGGCAGTACAGTGCCCATCAATAAAGCGGCAATTGTCCGCTCTGGGCTCGACTGCGGTGGCGGCTGTGTTGCGAGCGCTGATGTTCAGAGTGCGGCACTGGATATCGTTGCGACACTAAACGGTCAGCCGTTCCCTGCCTCGCAATACCAGGACGGCAATCTCGAACTATTCGATGCGAATACTGGCAGCTACTCTTTGCTCGGCAGTACGCGCAATCCGCTCACAGGGCTCATGGTTGTACAGGGCACTTACGACATTCTGTACAGCCACGAAGATGGCGAGGCCGTCCCGCAGAATATTCGTGGCACCGTGGCAGCCGGATACATTATTGCCGGCGGTCAACAGCTTGATCTGGACGTCGTGGGGTACCTGCTATCGGGTTCGATCACTCTCGATTCGGTCGCGTTTCCACAAAGCCAGTACAACACGGCAGACTTCCTGTTGAGCGGAACTGCTTCGACCGAAGAGATCTTTCTGTTTGCAAGCCATTCACAAGACGAGCCTGCGATGGTTTTACCAGGGACCTACGACGTCATCTATTCATGCCACAACTGTATCGAGATTCCGTTTAATAGTTACGCGCCGGTTATGTCGGCATTCGAAGTGAATGCAGACGGTGTTATCGCAACCAATCTGATGAGTGCACGCATAGAGGCAAGTGCGACGCTGAACGGGGGTGCATTCGATGCGTCGATTTATCAAAGTGGCCTGATCTGGGGTGGTATTGGTGAGCAGGACGCTGTCGAGCTGACACGCACGAATGTCGCAACAGCGGACATCATTCTCCTTAGCGGTGACTACAACTTCTACTACCAGCACCAGAACGGCGACCAGGTACCAGCTAATACGTGGGCGCTGGTCGACCAGCAGGCGATAGTCGCGCCGCCCAATTAGTGCTCAAACTATTCTCTACTCTATTTCCTGCCGCGGCGGCAGCGGCCTGGTAACAATGAAGGTCGCTGAAACACTCAGGGTCAGCACCTGGATAACGATGACATACGTCGGCACTTCGAGTAGCCAGGAGATCAGGACGATCGCGACCATCGACACGAGACTCAGTATTTTCGTGGGTCGGCTGATTGCGCCATAGCGCCGCCAATTCTCGATCAGCGGACCGAATACATTGTGTTCGAGCAGCCACTTATGCAATCGTTCTGATGAATTAGCAAACGCGATAGCGGCCACCAGCACAAACGGTGTTGTCGGCAACAGCGGCAGAAATATGCCGAGGGCACCAAGGGCGAGCGCCGTCAGGCCAACCAGAATCAAAACTATTCGTTTGGCGTGACTCACCATGTCGTGCACTGCCTACAAACGGGGAGCCGATGATACACTGCGCGATCTTTCTATAGCCAGATACGACCAATATGCGAATTCTTGTCAGTACCGCTCTGCTGTCTCTTGTCACCATTGCACATGCACAGGAGGGAGGCGTCCTGCACGACGCGCGGGAAGTACACCTCGCCGACGTGCAACAGATGACCTTCGGTGGCGAAAATGCCGAAGCATACTGGTCGCCCGACAGCAAAGAACTCGTATTCCAGTCGACCCGCCCGCCGCTAGGCTGTGACCAGATTTTCCGCATGCCGATTAATGATCCAGCCGCGTTAACGATGGTTTCGACCGGCAAGGGCAGAACAACCTGCGCTTATTACTCGGCAGACAACGAACGCATCATTTACTCATCGACGCACGCAGAAATGGAAGCGTGCCCGGCGCCACCGGACCGTTCGCAGGGTTACGTCTGGCCAATTTATGACGAGTACCAGATATACAGTGCCAATCTCGATGGCAGCGACCTTAAAGCGCTGACCGATTCTCCGGCCTACGACGCTGAAGCTACAGTATGTCCGGTGGATGGCTCGATCATCTTTACGTCGACACGCGATGGCGATCTCGACCTCTATCGCATGGATGCCGACGGCGGTAACGTCCAGCGACTGACCGACACACCAGGTTATGACGGCGGTGCATTTTTCTCACAGGACTGTTCGAAAATTGTGTGGCGCGCGTCGCGCCCCTCCGGCGATGCACTGGCTGATTACCAGCGCCTCTTGCAACAAGGCCTGATTCGACCAGGTAAACTTGAAATCTTCGTCGCTGACGCCGACGGCAGCAATGTTCAGCAGGTCACTTATCTAGATGGTGCGAGCTTTGCGCCGTATTTCACGCCGGACGCTAGTCGTATCCTGTTTTCAACCAGTCATCATGACCCGAAGGGCCGCGAGTTCGACATCTTTGCCGTAAATGTCGATGGCACCAATCTCGAGCAAGTAACTTTTAGCCCCGGTTTTGACGGTTTCCCGATGTTTTCGCCCGACGGCGAGTGGCTGGCCTTCGCTTCTAACCGCAATCAGGCGCAGCAAGGCGATACCGACGTTTACATTGCTCGTTGGGTTGCTACAGCGGCGCCTGCGACCGATGCAGCTGCCGATCGTTTCAGGGCAGACGTTGCATGGCTTGCCGATGATGCGCGCGAGGGCAGAGGTGTTGGCACTCAGGGTTTGGCCGAAGCGGCAGACTGGCTGGAAGAGCAGTTTAAAGCGATCGGGTTGGAGCCGGCAGGCGAAGATGGCAGCTATCGGCAGCGTTTCGATGCGGTTGTGGACATCGAGCGCGGTGATGCGACGAGTCTAACAGTTGATGGTGACGAAGTAGGCGCGGAAGACTACATGGTGCCGGGTTTTTCGGCGCAAACGATGGTAGACGCTCCGGTCGTGTTCGCCGGATGGGGTATTGAGTCTGAAGATCATGGCATCAACGACTACGACGGCCTTGATGTAGAAGGCAAAGTCGTCCTGGTTCGTCGTTTCACACCTACCGATGGCGTATTCGAAGACGGCGACCTGAAACGTCGGTTTGGTGACATTCGATACAAAGCTTTCAAAGCACGCGAGCACGGCGCCATCGCATTGCTGGTAGCTGACCTGACAGACTGTGTTGACGAAGCTCGTTTACCGGAGCTGACCGTCGATACACAAGGCAATGCCGGCATTCCGGTCGCTGTCATCAAACGCGATGTTGCGAACGGATTACTCGAAAATAACGGCAACGTTTCTGTGACGGTTGAACTCGTCGAGACGACGCAGCCGGTCGACAACATTGTTGGTCGTTTGAGTCCGACAAAACGGCTTGCCGGCGCTGTAATGATCGGTGCGCACTATGATCACCTGGGCTTCGGTGGCAGCGGTTCACTGACACCGGACTCGAAAGACGCTCATAACGGCGCTGACGACAACGCATCAGGTACGGCTGCATTACTCGAGGCCGCCCGCCAGCTGGCTGCGCGGCGCGAAGAGCTCGGCCGTGACATTGTATTTGCGGCATTCACCGCAGAAGAACGTGGTTTGTTGGGTTCAAGCGAGCTCGCACGCAAGCCGTTACCAGGAATGGCGCCCAGCGGTATGGTAGCCATGCTCAACATGGATATGGTTGGCCGCTTGCGTAACAACACTGTCTCAGTGCTTGGCGGCGAGTCCGCCGAGGAGTGGGCTGAGATCGTCAATCCGCTTTGTGCCGAGCTTCGTATCGCTTGCTCGTTGGGTGGCGATGGCTATGGGCCTTCGGATCACACACCGTTTTATGCCGCCGGTGTTCCGGTGCTGCACTTCTTCACAGGTGCACACGAGGAATACCATAAGCCCAGTGACGACACAGCCCTGGTTAACGCCGCGGGAGGTGCACAAATCGCAAGTCTTGTAGCCAACGTGGCTTTCAAACTTTCATCGGTGGATGGCCTGACCTATAAGAAGTCGGAAGCGCCGACACCGATGGGCGATGTGCGCAGCTATGGTGCCTCGCTGGGCACGATACCTGATTACACGGGAGCCCCAGACGACAAGCCAGGCATGTTGTTGGCCGGTGTGCGCGAAGGCGGGCCGGCTGCGACGGCCGGTCTTGAGCGAGGTGATCGCATCGTCGAACTCGCGGGTCGCGAGATTCGCGACATTTATGACCTGATGTACGTCTTACGAGAATCAAAGCCGGGCGAGGAAGCGACTTTCACAGCTGAGCGCGGCGAAGAGACCATCGAGGGCACCGTGGTGTTCGGCAAGAGCTCCAGAACGCGCTAGTCGAGTTCTATATGGGACACCCGCGTGATTAGTACGTCACACGGCAACATGTCCAGAACACGCTCGGCGGTACTGCCAATAATCGCACGCTTGATGCCCCAGCGAGCTATCGCTCCCATCACGACCAGGTCGATCTTGTGGCTGCGCACAAACGCCGGCAGGATCTCGTTGGTTCTGCCGGGCAACTGGTGAACATGTTCCTGATCGATGCTATTGGCGTCGGCAAGCGCATCAAGTTGCACGCGATGTTTTGCTTGAATTTTCTTATCCAACTCATCTACGGGCAAAATAATCGGCTTGAACGTAAAAGTCGCTTCGCTGCCTACGCCTGTTAGTCGATTGTAGGTGTGCAGCAAGTGCACGTCGCCGTCTGCACGTTTTGCTACGTCATTGGCAGCATCAACAATTACCTGATCGAGCGCTGCTGGCTTATCGTGGCTGTGTGTTGGGTCAACCGCAGCGACAATGCGCAGCTCTTCATGCATTTCATGCGGCTTAACCAGCCACAGTGGAAACATACAGCTACGAAGTAGCTGCCAATCGGTATCAACGAGAATCGAACGTTCAGCGACGCTATGGTATTCAATTCCCTTAACCACAAATCGTGGATGGGTTTCGAGAGCTCTATCCAATATTCCATCGGCGATGGGTCGATGTTCCAGGATTACCGTGTCTGCTTCTATACCAGCGTCCCTGGCAATGGCGGCAAGTTCGTCGAGAATCTCTTGCTGGGCGGCCTCAATGCGTTGCTTGATTTCAGCTGCCTCGTTGGACAGAAAAAGCGATTCGCCGAGTGGGCTGATGTTCGGATCGCACATCAACAACTCTATGCTGCAGTCGTACAGCCCAGCCAGCCAGGTCGCGCGCCGTACAACTTCCTGGGGGTGGCTATCGGGCTCGATGATAGCCAGTATTTTCCGCGATTCACTCATTGCCGATTGCTCCTCTGACGTCTGTGCCTTTCTTTTAGATTGCGGACGCAGTGATTAGAGATCAATCGGCATTATTACGTACCCGCGAAGGACAAACCGCGTAACAGAATCAGTCCCAATGTCAGCAACAAGCCTATGACCGGTAATGAGAAGGGAATGACGGATACGCCGTCGGGACGCGGCTCCGAGATCTTCAATCGTAGTAGGACCAGGTGCATGACGGCGAATACCAGAAGTACGA
>JBPCYB010000015.1:0-8266 GCA_051007995.1 Woeseiaceae bacterium
GCACCGACGCATTGCAGGTCGACGTGCGCGTGATATCGGCAACGCATCGCGATCTCCAGCACCTGATGCGCGAAGATAAATTCCGTGAAGATTTGTACTACCGATTGAACGTCGTGAACATCAAGCTGCCGACGCTGGATGACCGTCGTGAAGATATTCCGTTGCTGGTCGCCAATTTTTTGCAATCGATCGCGAAAGAAGCGGGCCAGTAGCGCAAAGTGTATGCGCCGGAGGCGGTTGAAATGCTTGTAACCGCGGAATGGCCGGGCAATATTCGTCAGCTGTACAACGTTGTCCGCCAGAACGTGGCTCTGTCGCGCTCGCCGGTCATCAGTGGCGAACTGGTGCAACAATCGTTGGGCGAACACGGTGGCAAGCTCGCATCATTCAGCGACGCGCGCGATGAGTTTACACGCAATTACTTGTCACAGATTCTGCAAATCACTATGGGTAATGTCAGTCAGGCGGCAAGGCTTGCGAAACGCAATCGCACGGATTTCTACAAACTGCTGGCACGCCACGATCTGAACCCGGATCAATTCAAAACGCGCTAGTCGTCATCGTCAGTCGTCGTCCGTAATCGTAATCGTCACGCTCTCGGTATCGAGTTGAGCATATTCAGCAACGTGTAAGCGCAAGAGGAATGATTCCTCGCCCTCCGCAACGTCATCACCAATTATCCGGATCGCGATTGTCTGTTCTGTGATCCCCGGCTTGAACGTGACTCTGCCCTTGGCGCGCCGGTAGTCTTCTCCTTCTTTTGCTGACGAATCAGCGGTCAGGAAATCGACGTGCACAGGTCGGGCAGTGCGTGGTGAAAGTGTGATTCTGACCGCGAGTGTCGGATCGCCGGCATCGCCTTCGACGACTGTTGCCGGATAGGCACGCACGTGCGCGGTCGTACCGTAGCCCGTCGCGCTGGTTTTCGGTACAGCTTGTTCAATTTCGGGTCTGGCGGGCGCTGATTCTTCGGTTGCAGGACCGTTGCCGGTACACGCAGCCAAACCAAATAGCACTGGCAACCAAAGTCGCATCGTTAGTTTCCGCCCTGGGCTGCCTTCTTCGAATAACTCTCAGCACTCAGACCATATTTGTTCAACAAGTCGTACAATGTTGGGCGCGTGATGCCCAGCATCTCGGCCGCCTTGGAAATATTGCCGTAGCTCTTGGTCAACGCAATGCGGATCGCACGGGTCTCGGCGTGCTGACGAACCTCGCGCAAATTAAACGATGCGGTATCCCCATCATCTGCGGATATTCCGAGATCCTCTGCCGAAACCTGCTTGCCGTCGGCCATGATCACGGCACCCTTGATCTTGTTTTCGAGTTCGCGAACATTGCCAGGCCAGGAATAGGATTCGATCGCTTTGACGGCGTCGTCGGAGAATCCGTTCAGAGCACGCCCTTGCTGCTTGTTGTACTTGTGCAGCAGAGTGCGAGCCAGGATCAGGCGGCCCTCCTCCCGATCCCGGTATGGCGGAATGTTGATTGTGATTTCACTGACGCGGTAATAAAGATCTTCGCGAAACAGATTTTCTTTGATCAGATTTTCAGGGTTTTGATTCGTCGCGCAAATAACGCGTACATCAACTGAAATTTCCTCGCGGCCACCGACTCTTTCGATGACGCGTTCCTGCAAGAAGCGCAACATCTTTGCCTGCAGCGCGAGCGGCATGTCGCCAATCTCATCGAGGAACAATGTGCCTTTATCCGCAAGCTCGATCTTGCCAAGTGTTTGTTTGTGCGCACCGGTGAAAGCACCCTTCTCGTGGCCGAACAATTCAGACTCGAGCAGGTTTTCGGGAATCGCCGCACAGTTGATAGCAATAAAGTTCTGCTCACTGCGCGGACTCAGGCGATGCAACGCGCGTGCGAGAAGCTCCTTGCCCGTGCCACTTTCGCCCAGCAGCAAGGCCGTTACGTCTGTCGGCGCGACTTTTTCAATCATGCGGCATACAGCCAGCATCGCTTCGCTTGCCGCAACGATGCCGTCAAGCGGCGATTCATTGACCTGGCTTTGCAGTTTGCGATTTTCTGCTTCGAGCTCCGATATATTGAAAGCACGATCGACGAGCAGTTTGAGCGTGTCCGTGTCGACAGGTTTCTCGTAAAAGTCGTAGGCGCCCTGCGCGACCGACGTCAGCGCATTTTCCTGGTCGCCATTGCCCGTTACGACGATGACTTTTGTGTGCGGCGCGAGCTTGAGCGTTTCAGCAAGGGTCGCCAGACCCTCTTCTACTCCTTCCGGTTTCGGTGGCAGGCCAAGGTCCTGCAGGACGACCATCGGTTCGTGACGGCGCAATTGCGCGATCGCGGACGCGCGATCCTCGGCGGTGGAGACATCGTAGCCCTCGAAGCACCATTTGAGCTGGTTCAGGAGGCCCGGGTCGTCTTCGACGATCAGTAGTTTGCGGCTGACTTCGTTCATAGAGCCGCAATGGTGCCACGTTGCGCGGGCCCTGTGGAGGGGTTGGGTCACAGAGGACCCTGTGACGGCTGCATATTGAGCATTGAGAATCATTCTCATCCAATCTAGTCTGCGTAGAGACCGAGGCACCGGAGTAAGAGCCAGCTAATGCCCGCAAGCAAGAATATCCCCGCCCGCAATGTCGCCAACTGGGTTAACTGGCATGCGGTAGCCATGTCCCTGTCTGTAGCGGCAGTGTATCTACTGCACTCGTCTGCACCGGTCGGTTTGGCGGCGCTTCTTTCATTTTCGTTTCTTTTACTACATCGATGGCAATATTTTGAGCGTCCCGCGGTGCGACGCCGCTATGCACACCAACTGACACTTATTCGACTTATGTTGCTTTGCTACGCGGCATTTCGAATCAACGATATCGACTGGACCTGGCTACTCGCGATCTTCACGACCAATGTGCTTCTGGACGTGATTGACGGAATCGTCGCACGCCGATTCGCTCAGTCATCCGATTTTGGTACAACATTCGACCGCGAAGTGGATGGGCTCTACGTACTCGTGGCATGCCTCTATTTCGATATTGCCGGCGGAATCGGTGCCTGGATTCTGATTCCTGGCCTGCTGCCGTATGGCTATCGACTGATTGTCTGGATGACCGGAGCGCCGGCCAACACTTCACAAAAGCAATCACATGCCGCGATTCTGGCCGGGCTAAATTTTGTTCTCCTCCTCATCGCGGTCGCAGCACCACCCAACTACCGCCTTATCGTGCTGGTCATCTCAGCAACGATCGTGACACTATCGTTCCTGATATCGTTTTGGATGCTGTTTCGACGTCGAGATGCGAATTCAGTTTTTTAGCAAAGGACCGATCGAGCAAATTTCGGGAGGCTATCTCTACAACCGATATATCGTCGAATATTTGCAGCATCAGAAATTCGACGTTGCCTATTATTCCGATCCGACGGCACTGCGCACGGCGATCCCGGCCGACATCACTATCATTGATGGACTGGTTCTGCCCGATTGCCTGCAATTCCTCGATGCAGTTAGCGGCGATCTAGTTCTGTTGCTACACATGCCCGTTCCGGTCGACTCGACCTTCCCTCCTCGAACCCGGTTTGTAACAACCAGTGAGAATATGCGCGATGAGTTGCGGTCATCCGGAATGATGGGTGATACCGAAATCGCGGTCATTGCACCGGGCGTTGCGGCCGATTGGTCTCAGCGACATGAGTACCGAACGACTGCGCAACGGCTGTTGTGCCTCGCAAACTATGTGCCCGGTAAGGGTCACGAATTGTTGCTCGACGTGTTGCAGCGATTGACGGACTTGAATTGGCAATTGCAGATGCACGGCAACCGCGGCCTTGATACGTCGTATTGCGAAGTCATCGATCGGCAAATTGAGGCGCGTGGCCTGCAAGATCGCGTGCAAGCATCGGACGCTGTGCCGCATTCGGACGTAGCCAGACTTATGCAAGCTTCTGACCTGTTGCTGCAGTTTTCGGAGCATGAGAGTTATTCAATGGTGACGGCCGAAGCGATCGCCTGCGGCCTGCCCGTGCTATCAAGCAAGACAGGCAATTGGCAGGAATTTTCACGGTCCGGGCTGGTCTTACACTTTGACGATTTGGAACCCGCGAACGTGGCAGGCGCACTCACTCAGTTGATAACAAATGCCAGCAGTTATGCTGCCCTTCGCCCGGCCGCCACTACGACGCAGCGCAGTTGGATCGACGTCGGCGAGGAATTCACGCGCTGGCTCACGTTGAAACCGTGAAAACCGCAATGACAGCCATCGTATGCTTCGCCTACGCGCTGCTGTTGCTCGAATTGTTGTTCCTGCATGTACCCAGTGTCGCGTCATCGCGCAATATTCTTGTGACAGACGCCGGCTCAGCCGAGGATTTTTCGCCGCGTATTCGAAAAGTTTTTGGCTTCGGGATTTTTCGTAAGACGCTGCAGTATGTCCTGCCGTTATTGCTTGTCTATGCAACGTTCGCGTTTCCATTGCTCGTTATCTGGACGGAAAATAACCCACTGAATGACAACCTGTTCGTACCCAGCGTTTGGGTTCAGTCGAGCGGGATTTTACTGCTGCTCGCAGGGCGCGCAGTAACCCTCGTTACGTCCTGGCGGATGCGGCGCTTGTCGATGACAAGCAATCAAACGTCACAACTCGACACAGGTGGCGTGTTCAGGCGATCACGCAATCCAGGGCTGGTTGGCATGTACGCATTCATCATTGGTATCTGGCTCAATATCCCATCTATTAGCATGGCGATCGGCATCATTGTGTACATTGTGTATATGCATCAGAAAGTTCGTATTGAGGAAGATTTCCTGAGCCATCGTTTCGGCGACGAGTATGACAAGTACTGTCGTGAAACTGGACGCTATCTGTTTTGAAGCCGACATACTCTGACCGCCAGCAAACGATAGTTAACTGGTTCGATGCGACTTATCGAACTAAAGGCGATCGCTACTTGCGACCCGTGCGGGCGTATTACATTTTTCTGGAGTTACTTCAGTCGAAGCCAGGCCAACACCTTCTTGATGTTGCCTGCGGCCTTGGTCGGCTGCTTGAGGCTGGCAGAGAATACGACCTGCGCCTGTCCGGAATCGATATATCGGAAGTTGCCGTACAACGTGCTCGAGAGAATGTGCCCGAGGCAAGAATTGAGGTCGGTAGTGCCGAACGTCTTCCCTACGCCGATGCTTCGTTCGACCTCATTAGCTGCATCGGATCGCTCGAACGAATGCTCGACACGGCCAAAGCTCTTGCCGAAATGCGGCGAGTTGGCAAACCTGACGCAAGGTTCTGCTTGCTCGTCAGAAATTCAACGACGAGTAACTGGAAATTCCGTCGGGCGATCTGGCGCCGGCGCAATACGGGCAATGCCAACGCAGCATCGCTTGAAGAATGGTCGACGTGCTTTGAGTCAAATGGCTTCGTCGTGAAATCGGTATACCCGGACCAATACCCTCTGCACAAGAAGGCGCGTTGGTCTTCACTAGGCACGCGCAACGTAGACTTCAGGCGACCTGTCTCCGGACCACTCGAACGCGCGAACGAATTCCTGTTCATTCTGGGGAAGAAGCCTTGAGTCGGTTCGTTGCCAGCCTATATGACGCATTGCACGCGTTTGAAGTTCGCCGTCACCCGGCAAAGACGTATCCCGTCCATAAAACACTCGTTTTTGACGACGGTGTCACGCAGGACATTTATGAGTGGATCATTAAGCACATTGAAGTCCCCGATCGCGGCGTTATTCTTGATGCCGGCTGCGGCAACGGATTTGGCACAGCATTGCTGGCTGAGCGAAGCCGCTGTGACGTGCTGGGCATTAGCATTAGCCCGGCGGAAATTGCCACCGCCGAGCGGGTCCGACCATCGTCAAACGTCGCTAGCCGGATATCATTCAAGTTGACCAGTTTTGATGATATGCCAGCCGATAGTTTCGACTTTATTGTCGCGGTCGAATCGCTTAAACACAGCGAGGATCTTGCGGCGAGTCTTGCCACACTACGCACGGCGCTGCGACCAGATGGACGGCTGGTAATCGTGGATGATTGTTATTCGGGCCCCGCCGACAACGAATTGGCTAAGCAGCTGATCGCTCACTGGGGATTAAAGAAGCTTTATACCGAGTCGGACTATCTTGATCTTCCCGAGTCCGTTCATTCGAGTAGCATCGATCTCAGCCAATTCGTGAAATCACGTAGCAGACTCGGGCGACTAAAGCTGCGTCTACTACCACCTTTGGCCCGGTTGCTCGGCAATAAAGTCGACGCCCAGGTTCGCGCTGCTTTTGCCGGTGGCGCAATACTTGAGCGGCTTTATGTATCTGGACAGATGCAATACAAGGCGATGATCATTTCCGCATGACGTTTTTTCTCGTACTAGCGCTAACCAATATTGGGTGCTTCCTGCCGCTCTATTTGCTAAATCTCCGCGAGCAAGCGAATCCATTCGCGTTCCTGAAAGGCAAAGTAGGACTCGACAAGACAACAATGCGCTTGTTCTATGCGCGATTGCGATTCTCGGACCCATTTCGAATCAGCTTCGACTACACCTTCTTGTTACTGGTCGCCGTTTACATGGATCTCACCTCGAATACAGCGGCTGTCGTCCTAGGTATTGTCCTGGCGGTTGGGTTCATCGAGATCCTGTATACGTCAATCATGCGCGTTATCTTCAAGCGCGCACCGTCACTGTACAGCGACCTTTCGTTGCTGCGAACCGGCTGGTCGGTCGCGCACAACTATCGATACGCACTGCTTCTTGCCGTCGCTGTCACCGTCATTGCTGTTTTCATCGCGAGCATTCTAATCACACAGCGCCTGCTGGGCATGGCGCCCGCGCCAAATTTTGGACTGTTATTGTTGGCGACCGTTCTGATTCCGCCATGTATTTACAACTGGGATCGGTTTCGATACTCCGCGTTTCTCTGGCGTGTTGTCTACTCCCCCACGCTGCACATGCTGCGCAATCTGCGTTTCAGTCGCCAGACGCAAGAAATTCTGGATAAGGATGAGAAATTTTTCACGGCATTAAATCGGTTCTCCGATGTTGCTCTTACGCAGCGTCCGAATGTCATTCTTGTGTGCGTGGAATCCTACGGCAGTATTTTGTACAAAGATCCGCAATTCGCGGGCGTCGTTACTGATCGTGCACAGGCATCACTGCAGCAACTGATCTCGAACGGTTACGGCACCGCATCCAACTTTTCGGCGTCACCAATATTCGCCGGTGGCTCGTGGTTGAGTTTCTCGACGCTGACTTATGGCATGCAGTTCAATGATGCGCACGTTCACGACAATTTGTTCGGCCGGAATAGCGCGTTCGGCAGCTACGAGTCGCTGTTTCATATTCTCGAACGCAATGGTTACTCGAATAATTTGCTGTGCCCGCTCGGTGGTGTGTCATCACGATACGTCAATTGGGGAAGTATTGATCGCTGCTTCCGGCCACAACGCAAATTTGATTACGACAGTCTTAATTTTGCCGGAACCAATCACGATTTCTTCGTGCAGAATGATTTGTTCGCGCCGCCCGACCAGTATTCGCTGAATTTTGCGTACGAAACCCTTAAAGATGTAGAACCCGATCCGTTTTCCCTGTTTTTCTGCACACTAAATTCGCATTATCCGTGGACGAGTGACGTTCGCCTCGTAGATAACTGGAAATCACTGAATGATCCTGCGATTAAGTACAACCGTAGCTCCGAGTCCGGAAACCAAGATCAGGACTACAAAGGCGCAATTAGCTACCAGCTCGAATACATACTCGATTTCGCCGCGCGCAATGCCGACGATGACCTGCTCCTGGTAATTTTTGGCGATCATCAACCGCCATTTATTACAGCCGAGGACATGGGCAAAGAAACGCCCGTACACATCATCTCGCGCCACCCGAAATTGCTGCAGCATTTTACGCAGCATGGTTTTTCAAATCAGCTCGACCTCTGTGGCGAAACACCTGCGGCTATTAAACATGAGGGCTTCCTGTCGCTACTGATAGGTGCAATGTCGGCTGCTCATGGCGCGACTCCGGACATGGCCGTTCCGTATCAGCCCGATGGCACCCGAATCACTGATGTCTAAGCGTCCTCAGTCCGGCATAGTGCAGCCATTTGTTACCTATACGCTGCTCGGGCTCGCGCAACGCGGCGCATGGCTCATCATGCTACCCGTCTATTTCTTAGTACTGCAGCCGGATGAGTTTGCACTGCTCGTATTGATCTTGTTTACGGCGAATGTTTTGGCGATTGCGGCCAACTTGCGGCTGGATGCAGCGATGCGGACATTTTATTTCGACTTTGACAGCGACAGCGGTGA